>JALGUG010000024.1 GCA_029820995.1 Candidatus Zipacnadia bacterium | reverse complement strand
TGAACGATGCGAGTCGGGCCAAGGAGCAGCTCGTCAACCTGGGCCGGCTGATGCGTCAATACGACCCCACGCGGCCCTTTTTCTACGAGAGCGACGGCGATCCCGGCGGCATCGCCGACGCCATTGGCGTGCATTACCCGCACGAATATCCTAACTACGTTCTCTGGCCGAACACCGCCTACTGGATGGACACGCCCCAGAGGACCGGTCACATGTTCGATGAGCCACCGGAGGGTTGGCTGTGGAAGCGCGACAAGCCGGTCTACATCGGAGAGTTTCTGTGGCTTCCCTCGAACAACCCTGATTGGCACACATTGTTCTTCGGCGAGGATGCGTACCTGGACTACCGCGACTACCGGAACCGCGGGAAGGCAGCCGCCTGGAAGATGGCGATCGAAGCCTACCGCTGGTACGGGGTAAGCGGGATCTGCCCGTGGACGATGTTCGAGGGCGGGCCACTGGACCCCGAGGAGAACCACCTGTACCGTGCTCAACAGCGTTCGATGTCCCACATTGCCGCGTTCGTACGCGAGTACAATACGAACTTCTACGCCGGCGCGAGGGTTGCGCGGACGGTGAGCATCTACAACGATGTCCCAAGGGCCTCGAAGCTGACGCTGAAGTGGACGGCCGGCGGCCAGTCGGGCGAGGTGCCCGTGGCGTTGCCGCCTGCCGGCAAGCGGGATTTGACCATTGAGTTCACGGCGCCGGAGGTGAGGGCGCGGACGGCCTTTGCGTTCAGGCTGAGCGTCTTGGACGAGGGCAAGGAGGTCTTCGCCGAGAGCCGAGAGTACAGCAGTTGGCCACGTCGGGCGCTCGCGTTCCCGCAGGGCGTGAAGATCGCTCTTTACGATCCCCAGGGACTGCTTCCGCAGGCCATCGCAAGCAGCGCCGAGGTCCTCCAGGAACTGCAGCCGCCACGTAAGGGCACGCAAGTGCTTATTGTCGCGCCCGGTGCATTCCGTGAGGCGGAGGTCGCCGAGCCCGTGATCGGGGCCGCGTCGGGTGGCCGAGCGCTGAATAGGTTTGTGCGACGGGGAGGCCGAGTGCTGGTGCTGGCGCAGGAGACGATTCCGGCCGGGCTGTTGCCGGTGACGCTCTCGGACCGGGCGTCGACAATGACCTTTCCGCAGGTCAAGGACCACCCGATCCTGGCGAAGCTGGAGCCCAAGGACCTCAAGTGGTGGGCGGACGACCACCTGGTCACGCACCATGAGCCGGTTCGGCCGAACGGTGGGATCTATCGGCCTGTGGTCGTCTCGGGCGCGCGTCAGGGGTTGGCGTATGCTCCAATCTTGGAGGTCCCCAGCGGCAAGGGCACCTTCGTTTTCTGTCAGATGCGGCTCATCGAGAAGATGGAGCAGGAGCCGGCAGCAGCTCAATTACTTCAGAACGCCCTCAACTACGTAGCGACGTTCGAAGGCAGCCGCGGCAAGCTGGCGATGGTGGGGCTGGGGGCGGCTGAGCGCCGAGTTCTCGCTGATCTGGGCGTGCAATGCGAAGAGCTGTCAGGCAGCCTGGCCAGCATCAATCAGGTCGCGCACCCGGTGGTTATGACCGGGGGTGATTGCCGCGAGGTTCTGGCGACGCAGGGGGCCGCCGAACAGTATGCCGAGGACGGGGGGACGCTTTACGTGCACAAGCCCTCGCCGCGGGCGGCGACAGCGCTGCTGCAGTGGACCGGCTCGGACCTCCGACTTCAGAGCTATGCCGGGATTGTGCAGCGGCGTGTGCGAGACGAGGTGACGCGCAGTCTGACGCTGGAGGACCTGTACTGGCTCGGTAAGCACACGGGGAAAGGCTTTGCGACGACGCCTCTGGCCAGCAACGTCGCGGACTACGTGCTCGTGCGGGACCTGCCTACGCAGGGAGGCGCCGAGTATCCGGCCGAGAAGATGGACGTGCAGGGCCGCTTTCACAGCCTTCGTGAGGAGGGCGGCGTCAGTCTGGCGAGTGGCGATTGCACCGCGCGTTTTGAGCACGATTTCGGCGCGGGTGGTGAGTTCGTGTTTGGGGTCAGCGCGGGTGGCACGCCCTGTGAGGACATCTTCCCGACGCTGTCACTGACCGTGGGTGATAAACAGATCGGACACCTGAGCACAATGCAGCAGGACTACCGTGTCTACACCTGTTCGGGTACCGTTCCCGGGGGAAAGCAAGAGGTGGTCATCCGCTTCACGAACGACAAGCAGATTCTCGGTGTCGCCGATCGGAATCTGTACCTGGAAAAGGTCATCATCGCGCGGGCCCAGCCGCTGCCGGCGAAGCTCCGACGGTTGACGGAGCCCGCCGCCCTGACGAGTGTCACGATGGGGCGCGGGAGAATAGTAATTGACTTCGTCAACTGGGACACTGAGGAGCGCAACGCCACCAAGGCAGCCCGCTATGTTTCCGCCCTGCTCACGGAACTTGGAGTTGAGGGCTCGCCGGAGGGAGGCACGATCTTGGAGGCCGAGAGCTTCGAGCCCGACCCCGAGATGCCGCATTTCAGTAAACGAGCGGGAGCCGTGTTCATGGGCAGCAATGGTTGGATCGAGCGGCAAGTTAGATGCGCCGAGGGGGGCAGGTACATGCTGGAGCTGGTCGGCGGCGGGACGGAGGTGGACGGGGTTTACCCGATTGTGGCGGTCGAGATTGATGGTCGGAAGTGCGGCGAGGTTGAGTTGCGCAGCCGCGGCCGGCGCGGCTTCCGGCTTCCGGTGGAGCTGACAGTGGGGGAACACAGGGTGCGTCTGTCCTTCACCAACGACGAGTATCGGCCTCCGCTGGACCGCAATCTGGTCCTGGACAAGGTAGTTTTCTACCCTGTAGACGAGCAAGAGCCACAGCCAAAAGCGAAACCATGGTAGACTTTTCCGGCCAAGATGGTATACTATAGAAGAGTTGACACGCACAAAGGTGCGGAGGGCATCATGCAGAGACCATGCGCCGTTGCAATTGTATGTCTTGTTCTGTTGTCCGCTCCGTTTGCCAGGGCGGCAAACATCCTTTGGGATCAGCTTGAGAGCAGTCCGCCAGAGACCTGGGCCCTGTACTGCGTGTACGACCCGGACAATTCGGTTGATTTCGAGGGCGCGAACGACTTTAGTCCGCCATACGACGCGATGCTCAACAAGCTGGAGTTCCACGGGAGTTGGGGGACTGGAGCCTATAGCCCCAGCATACAGTTCACAGCGGCGCTGTATAACAACGTGACCTCGCCCGCGAACACTCCCTTCTGGACCTACACCGGCACCCTGGACTCGTACAATTCGACGACGAAGCTTCACACGATGTCCATCCCGTGGGGGTCGTGGCCGACGCTGTCCGGGGGGACCACCTACTGGATCAGCGTACGCCCAACGATCGACTCGACCACGAACCAGTGGTTCTGGTACACAAACGATGTTACGGCAGGTGTCGAGGGCCTGTACAACCGCACTGGAGGGGGAAGCTGGACTGAGGCGCCGGACGATGATCTCTCTATCCGGCTGTCCGGTACGCCGGAGCCCGCGACGTGGGCTATTCTGGCATTCGGCGTGTGCGGTTGGCTCTGGCGGCGCCGGCAATCCTAGCGAAGGCACTGACCTGCAAGCAAGGCGGCGCGCCGGGAGGCGTGCCGTTTTCAGTTCTGGCCAGTGCGCTCAGTCCGGCAGTTCAAGCGCAGTCGTCGGTGAATTCGCGGCGATGCGGCGCCGTTGACAAAGCTTCTCAGTGCTGGGTATAATCACGATCTTGGTAACGACTTGCCGAAGCGGGTACTCGATTGTGCGGGCAATTGTTCAACGTGTCGCCAGCGGGCGAGTCATTGTGGATGGGGAAGTGGTCGCCGAAATCGGGCGTGGGCTTGTGGCCTTCGTGGCGGCCATGGACGAGGATACGCCGGAAGATGCCGATTATCTGGCAGACAAGCTGGCGGTGCTTCGGGTTTTCTCGGATGACGCCGGCCATATGAACCTGTCGGTACGGGATGTCGGCGGCGAACTGCTAATCGTGCCCAACTTCACAGTAGGCGGAGACTGCCGCAAAGGACGGCGACCATCCTTCTCACATGCCGCGCGACCGGAAGAGGGTCGAGCGCTCTTGGGCAGGGTGGTCGAGGCAGCGAGCATGAAGGCAGTACCGACCAAGCAAGGTGTGTTCGGCGCGGTAATGACGGTTCAGGTGGAGAATGACGGCCCGGTTTCGTTGCTGTTGGACAGCAAGCGGCGCTTTTGAGCGCGCGGGCCGACTGACTGAGTGCGGGCATGGCCTCATCGAAACGGGAGCGCATGACGCGACGGCAGAAGCGGGCGGAGGCTCTGCGACGCCGCCAGCGAGCGGACCGTCTGGCGGAGAACGACCGTCTTGAGCAGGCGGTGTCAGAGTACGAGAGCGCCGATGCGTTGAACCCTGCGGACCCGGAGAACAAGACGCGCCTGGGTGACGCCTATGCGGAGCTGGACCAGCCGCGAAAGGCGTACAGGGCATACAAGCAGGCGATTGCTCTACATCCGCGTCATGCCGAAGCGCACTTCAGCTTTGCCGAGTTCTTACTGAGGTTGGGGAAGACGCGGGCCGCGATCAAGGCGTACCTGCGTGCCGTGGATTGCGATCCGCGGAAGTCATACTACCATTGTCGCCTGGCGCACGCCTATCAGCGCTGCGGGGACCGCGCTCGGGCTGAGGAGAGCTTCCGCGAAGCGATTCGGCTGCGCCCGCGGGACAGCTACTATCATTACAAGCTGGCCAACGTGTACTTCGCGGGGGGCAAGTTGGCTGCGGCGGCGGCGCAGTACCGGAATGCGATTCTGTGCGCCCCACTAGACGACTACTACCACGTCTGCCTGGCCACAACGCATTGGCGAGCGCGGGAACTCAAGACGGCGACGGAGGTGCTCCAGAGGACGGTGCAACTCAGGCCGCAGAACAGCTCATACCGGCATCTGTTGGCCGAGGTCTTGTCGTTGCAGGGGGCTGAGGACGAAGCCAAGCAGTGGTATGATGAAGCGGGGGAGTTGGACGCGTATGACCGTGACTACGTTATCCGGGTGCGCGCTCGGGCTAACGGGCAGAAGGTGGAGGAGGCGCTGGCCGAGGAGGAGGAACGAGAGCGCGCTCGGCGCAGCGAGCTGGAGCTCTAGACATCGGCAGGGCCATGGCAACGGCAACGATTGAGCAGACGCTGGAGGTGTCCCCCCTGGGGGCCAACTGCTATGTCTTGGCCTGCCGGGTCAAGCGACGGGGAGTGGTGGTGGACCCGGGGGGCGATGAAGAGCGGATCATTGACCTTGTACGGCAACTGGGGCTTGACATCGAGCATGTATTGCTGACGCACGGGCATTTCGATCATTGCTACGGAGCGCCGGAGGTGTGCGAAGCAACCGGGGCTCGCCTATGGCTGCATGAGGCGGACTGGGAGATGGCGATGAACCCGGACCAGCTACTGATGAAGGTCTTGGGTCACGAACCCCGCCGCGTGGAGCCGACCGACGGGTACGACGAAGGCGACGTCATTCGCGTGGGGGCTCTGGCGTTTGAGGTCTGGCACACGCCGGGCCACTCGCCGGGGAGCGTGTGTCTGCGCTGTGGGGACACGGTGCTTACCGGCGACACCCTGTTCGCTGACGGTGTGGGACGGACCGATCTGCCCGGCGGGGACGAAGAGCAGCTTGAGGAATCGCTGCGGCGCCTAAGCCGTTTGCCTGACGACATGCGCATCCTGCCCGGACACGGACCGCCGGCGGAGATGCGCTATCTGAAGCGCTTCAATCCCTTTCTGACGGAGAGCTAAGGGCAGATGCTGCCGCTCCGCACGCTGGAAATTGTAGTCTCCTGCGGCCTGGCACTCGGGGCACCGGCAGTCCGGGCGCAGCGGTTGGGTGCGGAGCCCGCGGGTGCCGCAACCGGCTTGTTGCTGGCGACGTACGCTGCCAGCCCCTTGCTGTTTGCCGGACTCTGCCTGCTGAGCGTGGTCGCGCTTGGCCTGCTCCTGGGGTTCGGCCTGGACTGGCTCCTGAGCCGCTGGGGCTTGGACCTGTCCGTTACTGACCCCGACCACGACTGAACCGACGGACGCGACACTGTGGTTCCCACGCTGGAAGGATGGGCCTGTTGAGCCTGCTCCAGATCTACCTGCCCTTCGCGCAGACGCAGGAGTGTCTGTTGGTGCTCGTGGGCATCGGCCTTTGTGTCGGCACCTTGGCGGGCTTCTTCGGCGTCGGCGGAGGGTGGATCCTGACGCCAGCACTGCACTTGTTCGGGTTCCCGATGAACGTGGCGATCGGCACGGGGTTGGCGGCGATGTGTGCGCAGTCAATTGTCGCGGTGGTGCGCCATTACCGGATGGGGAACGTCGAATGGCGTCTGGCCGCGGTGCTCATCGTCTCGACTCTCCCAGGCCTGGGCCTAGGCACCTGGGGGGTCGCCGAGTTGACTCGGCTGCACCTGGTGGACCAGACGGTCCGAGGCGCGTACATCTTGCTCATCGGCGGGCTCGGCCTGTTCATGCTACTGGACTCTATTCGGGCGCGGGCGTCCTCGACAGCGGACAAGAACCCGACCGCACGCTCCTGCTGGGCTGCGCGCCTGCTGTCGGCCAAGCTGCCTCCGCGACTTCGATTGGCCCGGCTGAGTTCCGAGCCGGTCTCGCTGTGGCCGATCAGCGCCGTTGGGTTCGTGAAGGGTCTGATTGCAGGGGGGCTGGGCGCAGGCGGAGGATTCTTTCAAGTGCCGGCCCTGATCTATGCGCTGGGCCTGCCGCCGGGAGTGGCTGTCGGTACTAGTTTGCTCGACATCGGCGTCTCCACGGGCGCGGGGTCCTTCGCCTATGCCTTGCACGGCAGTTTGGACCCGATCGGAGCGATCTGGATTATTCTGGGCTCAACGATAGGGGCCCAGATTGGCGTTCTGGCCTCACGGCACATCCCGGCCGCCCGGTTTCGTCTGCTGTTCGCCTGCATGCTTCTGCTGGCCGCGGGAGCGATTGGTCTGCGCCAGATGGGCTTCAAAACCATTGCAGGACCCGCGCTGCTGGGCACCGCGGCGTGCATGTCTCTGGTGATCGTGGTGCTCGCTTGCTTGGCGGCCCGCAGAGATGCTGTGGCGCGGTGAGGACAGCGAACGCGAGAGACTGTTGCCGAGAACTGCGGGCAGGTTCCACCGTCAGGCTCGCTTGGTTACCTGGTCCAGGATGACGGCCCCCAAGATGACCAGACCCCGGACCACGAGCTGGTAGAACTCCGACACACCCTTGTGGACGAGGCCATTGTTCAGCGTGCCGATCAGCAGGGCGCCGAGAACCGTACCGCCGATGCTGCCGAGACCGCCCATCAGGCTGGCGCCGCCGACCACAACCGCGGCGATGGCGTCGAGCTCGTAATAGGTCCCGGCGGTGGGATTGCCGCAGCGCACGCGAGAGGCCTCGAGCACCCCGCCCAGGCCGGCCATCAGCCCGCAGCCGGCGTAGATCGCGAGCTTCGCGCGCGGGACGTTCAGTCCCGACAACCGGGCCGCTTCCTCATTGCCGCCGATGGCGAAGACGTGGCGTCCGAAGGTAGTTCTGGTCAGGATGAGGTGAGCCAACAAGGCGGCGGCAAAGGAGGTGAGGGCGGCCACCGGCACGGGCGGCAGGACCTCATGGCCGGCCAAGTGCAGTGAGGGCAGGCGGCCACCGCCCAGGAAGGCGAACTCGTCGTAGAGGCTGCCGACGCGCCCGCCATCCATCAGAATATTCGCAGCGCCGCGCGCCACAAGCATGACCGCTAGAGTGGCAATGAAGGGCGGCACGCGGAAGCGCGTGATGACCAAGCCGTTGAACAACCCGCAGAGAGCGCCGGCAACCAGACCCGCCAAGACGGCCAGAGGAATCAAGACCCACAAGGGCGCGTACGGCGTCTGGGGAATGGGCTGCTCAGACCAGGGCCAGGCGAAGCCGAACATCAGCACTCCCCCGGCCACGGTGCCCGTGAGCCCGACGAGGGAACCGACCGACAGGTCAATGCCCGCGCTGATGATGACAAAGGTCATGCCCACAGCCAGGGCGAGATTGACCGAGATCTGGTCCGTGACGTGTAGCAGGTTGTCGCGCTTGATGAAGGTGTGATCGCGCGTGGTGAGCCCGAAGTACGCGACCAACAAGATGAGCGCGACGACAATTCCATATTTCCGCAGCAATCCTTCGGCCTGCGCGAAGTGCCTCATCTCAACGTAGGCTCAGCCCTCTCATTCTCCACCGCCGGCCTGCTGTTGCGCCTGCAGGGCGGCCCGGTCCACGATGCCAACCTGGACGTCAATTCGCGACGGGACCTGCTCTCCGTTCAGGTATTTGACGATGGTTTCGATGGTGAGGCGTCCGATATCTTCGGGGTACTGGATCACGTCCGCTTTGAGCGGGCTGCCCGCGAGGATCTCTTTGCGCGCCTCGGCGGTCGCATCATAGCCGACGACGATGAGGCCCTCCTTGTCCGCGTTGCGCAAGGCCGCCAGGGCACCGAGTGCCGAGTCGTCGTTGATCCCGAAGATCCCGTCCAGGTCCGGATGCGCCAGCAGGGCGTTGCTCGTCCGCTCGTATGCCTTCTCCCGCAGGCCGTTGGCAGCCGGCTTATCGAGGATCTCAATCTGCGGATGCCCGGCTAGTGCCTGCTCAAAACCTCGAACGCGGTCCTGCACCGAAGTCACCGAGGGATGGTCAATGATGATGATCTTGCCTTGATCCTTGAGGGCCTGCGCCATGTACTCGCCAGCCAGGCGCCCGCCTTGGACGTTGTCCGAGGCGATGTGGCAGACCACATCGCCGGCGTCGGCAGCGATGTCCGCGGTAAACACCGGCACACCGGCTTGGTTGGCGGACCTGATTGCTCCCCCGATGGCCGCCGAATCGGCCGGGCAGACGATGATGGCGTCCACCTGCTGGACGATGAAGTCTTGCACCTGATCGCGCTGTACGCTGGGGTTCATCTCGCTGGACTGAATATCGAGTTCAACGTTGTACTTGCGTGCCGTGTCTTCCAACGCCGAGGAGAGATCCTTGTAAAAGGGGTGCTTGCGCGTCAGTATGGTGGCAGCAACACGGTAGGCCTTCCAACCGTCCGACGGCTTGACCGGCGGAAGACAATTTTTGCTGGAGACAGCCTTCTGACTCGGCAAGGGTTTCGCCGTGGGCGTCTCGGGTGGCGTCACGGATGCCGGCTTGGGCGGCGGAGGCCGGCGGCATCCAATGAGACTGCCTACCACGGCCAGAGCGAGCAATAGGGTCACTAAGCGTTTCACAAGACATCGCCCTCCTGAGGCGCGACGGTCGCCCACCGATTTGCCCTCCTTGCGTCTCCTATCTTGCGGGGAGCCAGAAGGAGAGCGACAACCGGGCGCACATGCCGGTCCACTGATGGTCCAGTCGCTACCCGGCTTGACTCATCAGCCGGAGATTCCTATTCTCTGTCGAAGCCCTGAGGCCTGTCTTTGGCTCTTTTCTGTGTGGCTGGAGTGAGATGATGTCTGAACATCCGAAGCTACGGGCGCTGGATGCGGTCCCGCTGACGGCGCAGGGGCGCCACCTGATCCTGTTGCGCGATCCCGAGGGCTTTGCTCCGGAGGGCCTAGCGTTGCCGGCGGAGGTCTTTTTCATCGCTTCGATGCTGGACGGAACGCGTTCGGTCCGTGAGGTGCAGGTTGAGATCGCTCGACGAACCGGCGAGATGGTGTTCACGGACCGGATCGAGCAGATAATAGCAGAGCTAGATGAGCATTTCCTGCTCGAGAGCGAGCGGTTCGCAACGGAGCGGGCCAAGGCGGCGGCCGCCTTCCGCGCGGCGGCGGTTCGGCCACCGACGCATGCCACTGAGAGCCTCGGCGATGATGCCACGGCGGTCTCCGCCGAGCTGGACAGGCTGCTGGAAGCCTCCTCAGTGGAGGCGCCAGAGTCCCTGTTGGCGTATGTCGCTCCGCACATTGACCTGGCACGGGGCGGAAGCTGCTACGGGGCCGCGTACCGGGCGGTACGCGCGGTTGGGCCGGCTGAACTGTATGTGATTCTGGGAACGGCCCACTGGGGGCCTTCCGGAACCTATGTGCTCACGGAGAAGGACTTCCAAACGCCCGTCGGGACTCTCCGCACCGACCGCGAGGCGGTTGAGTTTCTTCAGGACCATACCTCGGCAGACTTGCTGGCCGATGAGTTGGTCCACAAGACGGAACACTCGGTGGAATACCAGGTGTTGTGGCTACAGCACACCTTCGGCAAGCGCGACGATGTCGCGATGGTTCCGGTGCTCTGCGGGGGCTTTCAGGAGCTGATTGACGGGGGTGCGCGACCCAGCGACGCCGCTGAGATCCAGGAGTTCATCGCAGCCCTAAGGGCGTTCATCAGCGAGAGCGGCAAGCGTGTCTGCCTGGTGGCCAGCGCCGACCTGGCACACGTCGGGCCGCGCTTCGGCGACCGGCAGCACACCAACGGAGCGGTTCTGGCGGTTGTGCGCGCTCGGGATCGGGAGACGTTGCGCCGGGTGGAGGCGGTTGACGCCGAGGGTTTCTTTGCCGACGTGGCGGAGAACGGAAATGACCGGCACATCTGCGGCCTGCCATGCATCTACACGCTCCTGGCGGTCACCGAGGCGACGCAGGGGCGCGTGCTGGAGTATGGCCAAGCCCCGGACCCCGACGGGCAGTCGGCTGTGACCTTCGCCAGTGTGGCGCTGTGGTAGCGGC
This sequence comes from Candidatus Zipacnadia bacterium, assembly GCA_029820995.1. Classification (GTDB taxonomy): domain Bacteria; phylum Armatimonadota; class Zipacnadia; order JALGUG01; family JALGUG01; genus JALGUG01. Next base: position 22,000 of record JALGUG010000024.1, on the reverse strand, counting down.
CGGGCGGCCAGGAGGTGCGGGCCTCGCTGAACAGCGTTCTATTCGATGAGGTAACTGCCGTCGCTTGCCGCCTCGAAGGTCAACCACTCTTGCCGGCACTTTACCTTCGTTTGCTTGGCGCCCCGGTGGCCGGCGCTGTGCACTGTGTGGCGTCCTCGCCCGACGCGGATTCGAAGTCCCTGGACCGGCCGGAGACCGACTGTGACGCTCAGGCGGCCGTCGCTGCGGCGCGTTACTTGGACGTCCGCCGGTGCGTCACAGGAGAGCTGGAGGTCACCCCAGGAGGCGGACGTTCCGCGCACCAGCAGCACTGCGTTGGGCCGACCGTCGGCGAAGGCGGCCGCGGCACAGGCGCCACGAAAAGAGAGGCTCTCCAGCGACGCAGGTTCTTTCCCCAGGGCCAGCGCAAACAGAACGTCCCTGTTCGAACTCTTAAGACGCACGCCTGTGGCGGTGTCGCTGCTCAGCCACCGGCATTCCGCCGGCGCTCCGCTGCCGGGGGGCTCGATCAGACTCTGGAAGATGGTGCTCTTCGCCCGCCGCCGCAGCAGGGCCATGGGCATCAGTCGGTCCAGGTTGTTGGTGATGCTTCGTCCTACGAAGAAGTGAGTTCCCTCGCCGCCTTGGCAGGTCAGCCGCAGGGGCGCCCCGCCGGCCTGCCAGCTCGTTGTGATTGAGGTCTCCACATCGGCCGTCCGTAGGTCTGTGATGAACTGGTAGCCGGCTTTCTCGCCCAGCGCTCCCTGCTGCGCGGCGAGTGGAACCGACGATTCGACACACTCGCCGTCAATGTGCAGGGGGTAATCGTAGACATGCTCCGTGTCGCTGGAGACACGGAAGAAGTCGAGCACCTTTCCCCCGACGAGAGCGACGGTCCGCTGCAGTCGGACGCCGGGATAGACCGAGGAGCTGTGGCCTCGCGCAAGGGCCATTAGCGGCGCCGCAAAGAAGAAGTCGAAGTGGCCCCGATTCTGGCTGGAGGCCGTGTCGCACGGCCAAGTGACATTGCGGTCACCGGTCGGAAGTTGGCTGACGCCGTCCACGACGACAGTGTTATGGCTAATCGTTTGGGCAGTCCATAGACCCTTTTCCTTGCTCTCATAGGGGCAGGACCCGAAGTCCGGTAGCCAGTGCTTCCGGCGGGCGTAAACCACGAGGCTCAACTGATCCGAGTGGCCATGTCCGCCGCCATGCGGGCCGCAGTTGAAGTTGACCGCGACGCTGTCCGGGTCGGGCAGCCCATCAGGGCCCGGCGTCTCCCGCAGCACCGCAAACCCGGACGACGGGAACCACGAGCAGCCCCGTCGCAGCACGCCGTTGTTACAGAACTTGCCGTCGGTGTACGCAAAGCTGCCCGCGTCCTGCGGGATCTCACCCAGGAGCAGCGCGCTGAGATCGGGACCCGATCCCGCATCAGTCATCACAGCGCTGCCGGGACCGATGACGGCGGCACGGCAGGGGAGGGTGTCCCAATCGGCCAGGTCACCGTCAATGTGCAGCGGCTTCGGGGCGCGGGGAACTGCAACTACCTTGCCGGCCTGGGGGGCTTGGCTGTCGGGGCCCCAGAACAGCTTCCCGCCCTGCGCTGAGTCGTAGCGATCGGTGTGACAGGACCACCCGAGCATCTTCTCCTTGACCGAGGGGCCATCTCGCCGGTCGCCATCGTAGACGCACAGGTCAAGCGCAATAGCGTCGCCGGCAGCGGGCCGCAACGCCCTCCCCTCTTCCCCACCCCGGGGTACGAACTCGCTCCACGGCACGGCAAACTCCAGGGAATAGCCTTCCGGCGCAGGCCGCACCGCGAGACGACCCGTGCTGGGCCCGTTGTGGGCGAGCTCGAAGCGGTTAAACAACGCGGGAACAGGCGGCACCTGGTCGAGATCGCCAGGGCTGAGACCGTAGATGAAGTCGTATGGTCCTCCCAGTTCGCCGCGCCACTTCAGCCCGATCCATAGGGCGTCCCCGGCCCAGACCTCCGACGGCTTGCGATGTGTGTTGCGCACGACGTCATCGGCGATTAGGGCCCCGACGTACAGGAACTGGTCGTCGTAAGCCAGGCGCACACTGGCGCTTGCGTCCTTGACGCCGCGGTACAGCTCGCCGCCCGAGAGGGCCTTCCGGCCGAGATTATAGAGCCACGCGTACTTGGGGTCCCTGATGCGGTGCCACGCGGTCAGGTAGCGCGACCCGCCGGACAACGGACCCCGAGAACTGTCCGCTACGACCGCGTAGCTACGATCGGGGAACATGAAGTAGAACGGCGCGTCGTACATCAGCTTCAGCGATTTAGGCCCGTTGTCCCCGTCGCCGACGCAGTAGTTGGCCAGGTCCTCGCGGTCCTCGTTGTAGTCGTCCGGCACTGTGAGGTTGTAGAGGTCGAGGTTGCAGTGCCACGCCGCCTCGAGCAAGGGCGCGAGGGCGTATAGAACGAAGCTGTGGTAGCCCAGCGAACGCTCCCAGAAGAGGCCGTCATCCTGGACATCGTGCGCCAGGAGATGCTTGAAGCCGTAGGGGCCGTCAATGGCGTACTCGAACAGATCGCCATCCTTGAGCAAGAGGCCAACCAGCCCGACGCAGGCGTCAAACCACGCCTGGAAGTTATAGCACTTGTAGTGCAGGTCGCCCACGCGAGGGTCTTTCCGGTTTGAATAATCATCCACCTTGAACAGCGCTACGCCGAGGCGGAGCAGGTCCTGCTCGATGTGCTTGCGGTCTGGGGCCGTGTAGGCAGAACTGTCGTAGGTGTAGTCGTACGCCAGGACGAGCGGTACGAACCAGGTCGCCTCGAATAGACCGGAGGAGGTCGTCATCCGGGCGCGTCCCGCACGCGGGGGGAAGGTTGGGTAGATGTCGGCGTACGCGACCAAGGCATCCCGCACGTACTTGGCGTACTTCTCCTCGCGCGTGAGCGCATAGGCCAGGCCGAGCTGCTGTAAGCGCGGCGTGACGCTGCGCTGGTCATTGCTGGGCTTGCCGGGAGGCACGAACGGCGTCTTCAGATAGCCGTCGGCCCGGGCACGCACCTGCTCGATGGCGGTGTGCGCCGTTGTGTCGGTCTTTGCCCGGGCGCGCAGTGCCGCCAGGTCCGTGGCGGTATGCAGCAGGTAGGGATGTCGGCGCGGAAAGGGGCGACCAGGCTGGACCACGGGCGCCGTGGGTTCTGCGCGGACGTGAGCGAGGGCCGGATGGTGGTCATCCGGGTCCTCCAGCACGAGCGTGAAGTGCTGTTCCTTGCCGGGTGGGGCCAGGAAGCTTGTTTGCGTCAGGGGCACTGCCCTGGCCAGCGGGGTCTGTGTGCGCAAGTCAATCGCCGCCAGGGGCGCTGCAGCACGGTAGATCGAGACTGCTCGACCGCGCGAGTCCGCGGGGAGCCGCCAATGGAGGCGCACAGAGTCGTCCAGACGCAAGACCGCCCGGGCGGCCTCCAGCAGCGCCGGTGGCTTGACCTGCGTCACTTTGACTCGCGCGGTCGCCTCGGGTCCATGCTGATCTTCTCCCACGGCCAGCGCCACGCGGTATTCGTACGTCGCTCCGCGGCGAGTGTCTCGGTCGAGGAAGAAAAGGCTCTTGGGCCGGTGCACCGAGCGGGCGGCACCGCCGCTGCGAAACACCACGTACCGGAAGAGCCCCTCGAGGCCCGGCGGCTCCTGCCAGGTCAGCCTCACGCAGCCCGCCGGAGTGAGCTGCGCTCGCAGGTTCCGGGGACGTGGCAACCGGTCGGGAGTCAGTGGCTGCAGTTCAAAGGCCCGGTACTCCAGGGCATAGTCATAGTAGTGCAGCAGACCCACCAAGCCGGCCTCGGGCGGCCGGCCATAAGAGGTGTCGCTGCCGTATTTCTCACCGTTGATCGTGAGGACCGCGTGCCCACCCAGCACAATGAGGCGGACGCGCTGAGGCCGGCCCGGAGCAAAGGAGGTCACGGGCAGAAAGAAACACCGCCGGTTGGCCGCCTTGTCCGGGTCACGGGCGAAGGTCACGAGAGCGCGTTCCCGGTCGCCCGCGTTCCGCAGGCGCGTGAGTGTGAACTGGAAGATGAAGTCGCGGAACGGCTGCTTAGTGAGCAGGTACTGATCTGCCGTTCCCTGCTCTCCGGACTCGAAGATATAGGCCCCATCCTGCAGTCTGCAGTTGGGCGGCAGGGGCCCAAACTCCGGAGGCGCCGCCCAAGGAATGCACGCCAGCAAGCTCAAGACAGCAATCATGATAGCCTCACTTCCCGGTGCGCCGCCCGATGGCAACGACGGGTCGTGGAGTCACCCGCAAGTCAGCGGGTGTAATGCCCGGCGCGGTACCTCTGGGACGTGAACTACCGAAGTCACGGGTCGGGGTTACGAGTGCTTTGGCCGGGACCTCGTCCTTCGCTGTGTCCGAAAGCACCTTGCCAGGCAGCAGGCAGGGGGATAGAATGACGATTAATTGTCTATTGGCGATGGCGGTTGGGCGTCGCCATCCGGCGTATACCTCCCTGGTCCGACCTCGGCGCAGCGCGATTCTGGTCGGGGAGACTTCCCCACCGGGGTCATGGGGTCCTTGCGGCCGTTGGGGAAGAGAAGCTGATGTACGAGCCCAGAACGTATCGACTCCGGTCGGGATCAGATGATCTGTGGTCCTTTGAGGTCGCTGAACGTGAGACTGACCTGTTCATTTCGGTGGGCGGCGAACGGTGCAGCCGCGAGCAGGTGCAGGAAAGGGCTCTGGAGGCGGTCCGGGGAGTGCGTGCCGAGCTGGAGCAGCACATCGCCGAACGCGAAGAGTTTCTCACCTCTCGAAGGCCGCTTGTAACGCCCGTGTCAGTGCCACGTGTTCTCGTATCAATGTACAGCGCCGCGCAAGCGAGTGGTGTGGGGCCCATGGCGGCAGTGGCGGGGGCGGTTGCTGAGCGAGTGGGCCGAGCGCTCCTCGGGGTAGCGGAACAGGTCATCGTGGAGAACGGGGGCGACATCTTCTTAGCTACGGGGCGGGAGCGCACCATAGCCGTTTACGCCGGCGATTCCGCGCTGAGCGAACGAGTCGGACTGGCAATCCCCGGTGCGGCCCAGCCGCTGGGCATTTGCACTTCCTCGGGCACTGTGGGACCGTCGTTCAGCGCCGGAAGAGCCGATGCCGCCGTGGTCTGCGCTGCCGACGCCGCACTGGCGGACGCTGCGGCCACAGGCCTGGGCAATCGGGTCAGCAGCCCAGCCGATGTTCAAACCGCCCTGGCGTGGGCTAAGGGCCTCGCCGGGCTGCAGCATGCGCTGGTCATCACGGGGAGCACGTTGGGAGCATGGGGAGAGTTTGAGTTGAGGCCGATCGCGCGGTGAGCTGTCGTGGCGATGACCGCGCGGGAGGACAGCACGAAACAGGGCGAACACGGACGCAGCAGAATGTCTGTGCAGGAGGCAAACCAGATCGTGAAGAGCTACGAGGAGATCAACGACAAGATCAAGAAGGGCGAGGCCGTGGTAGTGACGGCCGAGGAGATGATTGACGTTGTGGAGGCGGAAGGTACCAAGGCGGCGGCCGAGAAGGTGGACGTCGTTACCACGGGGACGTTCGGTGTTATGTGCTCCTCGGGCGCTTTTCTGAACTTCGGCCACGCCAAGCCGCGGATAAAGGTCCAGAAGGCCTGGCTCAACGATGTCCCGGCCTACGCGGGGCTGGCGGCAGTGGACCTGTACATCGGCGCCGCGGAATGCCAGGAGGGCGATCCGCTGAACAGCGATTTCCCCGGCAAGTTCGACTACGGCGGTGGCCATGTGATCCAGGACCTCGTGGCCCAGAAAGACGTTCGCCTCAAGGCCGTGGCTTACGGCACAGATTGCTATCCGCGTAAGCACCTGGACACCTGGATCAACATTAGAGACCTGAACGAGGCCATCCTGTGCAATCCCAGGAATGCGTATCAGAACTACAACGTGGCCGTGAATGTGCACGCGGACCGGGATATCTACACGTACATGGGCGTGGTGAAGGCCGATCTGGGCAGCGCCAACTACTGCAGCGCCGGTCAGCTCAGCCCCCTGCTGAACGACCCCTATTACCGCACCATCGGCATCGGCACGCGGATCTTTTTGGGGGGCGGCACCGGGTATGTGTTCTTCCAGGGGACGCAACACCACCCGACGGGTCCGCGGGCAGACAACGGTGTACCGGTGGGCGGCGCCGGTACTTTGGCCACGGTAGGCGACATGAAGCAGATGGACGCGAAGTGGCTCGTAGGGGTCAGCCTGCTGGGCTATGGAGCCAGCCTGGCCGTGGGCCTGGGCGTGCCGATTCCGGTGCTGGACGAAGACCTGGCGCGCTGCACGGCGGTCAAGGACAAAGAGATCTACGCTCCGATTGTAGACTACAGCCGCAGCTATCCTCACTTCGAAGGCGAGCCATTGGGGAAAGTCTCGTACGCCGAGCTCAAGAGCGGCAGTATCGAGATCAACGGCAAGCAAGTGCCGACCACCCCGTTGTCAAGCTATACGCGCGCTCGCGAGATCGCGCGCATTCTGAAGGAGTGGATCGCTGCGGGGAAGTTTCACCTGGGGCGACCGGTGGACCCACTGCCCGGCGCCGATTCTGACTACGCGTTCAAGCTGCTGCCTGAACGACCGGTCTAGAAAGGATGGTGATCCGGCGTGGCATCGGGACGCTACGTGTTTCGTTTTCCCAAGAAACTGATTGATCAGCCGGTGACCTGCGAGCTGGTCAGTGATTACGGGCTCACGTTCAACATACTCCGGGCCAACATCACGCCGCGGTCCGAAGGACTGATGGTCCTGGAGCTGAGCGGGGATGAGGACAAGCTGGACGCCGGCGTTCAGCACGTGGAGGACCTCGGCGTGGGCGTACAGCCCTTGGCCAACGATGTCATCCGAGACGAGCAGGTGTGCACCCACTGCGGGGCGTGCATTAACGTTTGCCCAACGAACGCACTAGCGCTGAACCACGAGACGTTCGAGGTCGCCTTCGACCCGGAGCAGTGCGTCGCCTGCGAGCTATGCGTGCCCGTTTGTCCTCCCCGGGCGATGCGCGTGCACTTCTAGTCTTTGGTAGTACCCCCTCCCTGCTGCGGCGGTGAGGCGATCGTATTCGATGGTCCGATTCCGGCCCCCTTGATGGAGGGGGCCGGCCTGGCTGGAGGGAAGTGTTCGCGGTTAGTGTAGCTTCTCAATCATCTCCGCAATGGCGGCGCGGCGGGCGAGGATGACGCGCGGGTCCTTGGTGTAATCGGTGAAGCTGCGCGTAATCTCGGGCACCGGGTTGAGCAGAGCCTGGGCCCGCGCAAGGTCCGCCGGCTGAATCCGGTCGGACTTCCGGGCGGCGCTGAGACGCTGCCGAAGCAACCAGAGGTATTCGTAATCCTCGATGCCATCGCGGATATTCTCCAGGCGCAGTGAGGCGAGCGGCTGCTGGTCCTTGCCGGGATAGAGCAGCCATCCGTCGCCGTTGACGCCGTGGTCGCGGTACGTGCCGCAGTCCATGTTCCAGGGCACGTCAGGGAAGTGCGGGGCGCTGACTTTGTCGGGCATGTTCCCGAACCACCAGTTTGTTTGCCAATAGAGGAAGCCTACGGCGTTGGCCTGCCAGGCCTGCCAGAACAGCACCCGGTGATCCACCGCGGGCTCGTCAATGAAGAAGTTGGCGTATGGCGGGGTCGGGCCGCAGCAGACATAGAGCCAGATGTCTTCTCCTCGGGCGCGGCGTCCCTCGCAGAAGGCGCGGTCGTAGATCGAGGTGATGGGGCACCAGATGGAAACGGTGTCGGTCAGCTCGTGCGGGGTCTTGTTCCTGTAGTACGTTTGCATGATGCGCGCCTGTGGGACATCGCGGAGGACCATCCTGTACGCCTCCACAACGGCCTCGTAATCCTGCGGTTGGACCTCATCCCACCCATAGACGTGCGCGATGGGCAGCCAGCCCTGCCGCTTCCAGTGCCGGAACTTGGCGCCCACATCCTGTGCGATTTGCTCCTGCTCGCGCGTGCCCTCGAAGTCGTCCACCACCAGAGGCCCGCCTGGTGTCTCGAAGCAGAAGTCATCCAGCAAGAAGGAGAACGGGGCGTCGGTTTTGCCGATGATGATTTGGAAGTTGTAGCAAATCGCCAGGTCCTCCAGGGCCATCGGCTGCTCTCCAAGGTGGAAGCTCTGCAGCGGGATTCTGACCTGGTGCCAGTCGGCGCTACCGACTGCGAAGCTCGAGAACCAGCGTTTGGGAAAGCAATTGAGCGCCACGGAGCAGCGCCGTTGTGCGAACGCGGCGTCGGTGGCGCGCACCCAAAAGCTGACCGCGGACGGCTTAGCCTTCGCGAGCCAGGCCCCGTCCACGCTACGCTGGACCAGGGCCCAGCTCTTGGTCTGGGGCATCGTGACCAACCGGGCGCCCCGGCCGGAGTGGGGCTCGGTGGAGGGGCTGGCGCTCGCTCCTCGCACGCCGCGCCAGCCGAAGTGCCCCACGCCGCCAAGGTTGATGGCGTGCAGGGGGATTCGCTCGACCAACGGCGCGAAGATCTGGTCGTGGCGCGTGAAGTCCCACTTGATGGTGCCATCCGGCTGCCGCTTCTTGGTGACGTAGGCCTGCCCCAGGTTCGTGGGGCTGAGCCGGTAATCCAGCATGAACTTACACCATCGCTGATACACCTCCGGCGGCAGTTTCTCAGTGTAGTTGGCATCGCCGTAGTAGAACAGCGAAATCCTGTCGGGGGAACAGCCGAAGGGTGTGGCGAGGTGGCCTCGTTTGGGGAGTGCAAAGTCGTACACGCGCAGCGCGAGGTCGAACTCCAGTGGATGCGAGTCGCTTAGCACACGCAGCTTTCCGGCATAGGCCCCCGACTTGGCCTCCGGCGGAACGTACACGGTGACCCATAGTGGCTGCACGCGATCCTGCGGCACCTTCGCGGGCTGAGCCGGCAGCAGTGAATCCGGCCATTCGCCGACACGGATCGTGGGGTACTTCGGCTTGTGCGTGGTCACACAGCCCACGATGCGCCAGGTCACGTTTGCAGCGGGGATCTTGCCGGGCCCGATGAGATCGCTGCAGGTCACGTCGCGGACCTCGGGGGCTTGGCGCAAAGGCACAATCACGATTTGCACGCTTTCGTATTCGTTGCGGGCAGCAGATAGCTCAATGCGGTCACTGACCAGGCCGCGGAGGCCCTGGCCGTCGGGGAAAACCTTCTGCGCCGGGAGCTCCAACACTGCGCCGTAGTCGGGCTCGCGCCCCAGCTTCTTCTTCCACAGCGCGCGCACGTTCAGGCGCAACGTACGCGGAGCCAATGCGTCCACGTCGTCGCCGAGGGCCGCCAGGCGGTTTCGTAGAGCTTCCCAGTCCGCCCGGGCGAGCTTCGCCGGCTGCCGTAGCTTCGCCTCGAGATCCGTTAGCTCTCGCCGCAGTCGTTGGATTTCTGCACCGACATTGCCCGCTAGCTGCGCCGGCGCTCCGTTCAGGTCGAGCTTCCCGGCCACACGGTTGAAGTCTGCCTGGACGCTTCGCAGCTCTGTGCCGGCATGTTCTGCATAGAAGGGCGTGAAGTCGCCCTGGAGCCCGAGGATACGTCCGAAGCGCCCGGCGTTGTGGAAGCCGCCGAAGGTGCAGCTCCAGGAACTGGCCTCACCGTTCGCCTTGTCGGCCCGGCCGATGTTGAGGCACCACTCCGTTCCGATATTGAGGTCAAGGGGCAGCTCCTTGAAGGGGATCGCAATTTCCACGGTCCACGCCTGCGGAGTAGCCTGGGCGGCGGCCTCCCACTCAATGCTCCAGCTCCGGCTCGTGCCATGTGAGTCATACTTCGTGCCCAGCGGATTGACGATGAACTGGTAGTAGTCGGTGAAGTCGCCCGCGGGGCAGAGGAAAACCTCAACGTCGTCGTCGGTCCAGACGTCGCCGTCACGCTTCTTCACCGTGGCCTTCAGCTCATCGCCGGGCAGCTTGTGGCACTTGACCGCGACGTACAGATGCTCTGCGTCGGAGGCCACCCAGGCTTCGGTCGCGCTGCGGGGCTTCTCTCCCTCGGTGGTCAAGAAGCCTGTGGCGGAAGGCGGCGAGGACCACAGTGGGTCGTCGAGGCGCCCGTCTACCTGCGGAGGCGCTGCAGCCGCAAGGGACTTCATGGTGGGCGTGCCGAACAACTCGATATCGTCAAACCAAGCGGTTCCGCGATGGCGCAAGAGCGGCACCACGGCAATGAACTCGACACCCTGGGGAATCGTGAAGCGGTGCTCATATTGGCGCCAATCGCGCGTGCCGCTGAGGCTCGGCATCGCGCGACTACCCACGATCTTGGTCGCATCAGCGCGAAGCTGCACGTCTATCCCGCACTCGGTCGCGCTCTCGCACTTGATCCAGGCACGGAGGACCAACTCCTGCCCGGGCAGCACCGCGATGTTGTTATGATGCCAGGTGGCGATGCCGGAGAAGTCCTGCGCCGTAATGCGTAAGCGGCCACTGTATTCGCCGCGGCGCTTGACTTCGGGGTCGCGGACGCTGGAGACGCCCTTGTCGCGCCCGGCCGGAGGCCAGACGCCCCAATCGGCCGCCCGTGCGCCCTGGCCGCGTTCGAAGCCGCCATTGAGGATCAACTGTGGCGTCGCGGAGTGCTGTGCCAACACACCAAGAGCCGATAGGACCAAGCACGCGCAGATCAAGCAGGCAACTCTCATCCGACATACACCCCTTCAGTGCTCCCTCTGCCACTCGCGCAGGGCATGGGGCTCTCCGGATCGAACCTTCGACCCAGGCCGAGCGAGAACGGGCCGGGTATGCAGCGCATTTCCTGTCAACCCGCCATGAATCCTCGCTTGGTAGAAGTCCAGACTTGTTCGGAGGCGAAGTCGGATCTATCGCGGAACAGGAGCTTGCGCAGACGAAGAGCCTGTGGTGAGGCGGCCTGCGCCGGGCTGGAAGGTCGGACGGAAGGGGAGATACCAATGGGTGGCTTGAGAATTGCCATTAGCGTGGTGCTGGTGATTGCCAGCGTTGCATGTGGCGCGAATGAGGTGGTTGCGATCTGGCGAGACGCCAGGGTCCCCGGATCGCCAGGCGCCTGTGACACGACGAAGCTCGAAAGCCTGCTGCGGGAGCAAGGGTACGACGTCAGAACGCCGGCCACCGCAGACCTGCTCGACGCGGCGACAGTGGACGCGGAATCCCTGGATCTGCTTGTGCTGCCATACGGCGGCGCGTACCCCGCAGCGGGTCGCGAGGTCTTTCTGAAGTACGTGAATGCCGGGGGCGATCTCCTGACGCTAGGCGGGAAGCCGTTCTCCGACCTGCTGGTCCGCGACGGTGAGGGGTGGGTCAGCGCCGCCGGCCTGCTGCGGACCGGGGCCCGCAAAGGAACGCCGGTCGAGGACTTCGAGGGGGCCGAACACAAGGTCAAGGGAGCGGGTCACTCCGGCGACGAGGGGTGGCCGCGTGTCCAGATCACAAGGCCTGGAGCGGCGGGGACAAGAAGCTGCCTCAAGGTCTACTCGGAGGATCTCAAGACTTGGCAGTACGTGGGCCTGTCACTCGAGGGCACCGGGGGCGCTGAAGACGGCCTCTTGGTCTTCTGGGCCAAGGGCGACGCCCACACGTCGCAGCTTTGCCTGGAGATTAAGGAGCGCGACAATTCTCGATGGAAGCAATTCGTGGACCTCACGCCGGAGTGGAAGCAGTACGCTGTGCCCATCTCGAGCTTCTACTCGTATGCCACCGAGAACCGCGGCGGTCCCGGTGACTACTGCCATGCCGAGAATGCTGCGACCCTCTGGTTCGGGTACCCGAAGGGCATGGTCGGCGGCGGACCGCATGCCTTCTGGCTCGACGAGATCGAGCGGCGCCGCTTTCCGGCCGACGGGAGCGACGTCAGCGGCGGCTTCCTCGCGATGCCGCTCAAGGTCAGCGCTTTCGGCAAGGATCTCAAGCTGCCGGAAGAGCCAGCGGGTCTGAAGCCGGGCATGTTCTTTGGGGCGCGCAAGCTAAGGCGTGTTGCGCAGGTGCGACCCGGCGAGGGCGGGGCGTTGTGGGGCAGTTGGCGGTCGCGCCTGAAAGGCGCCTCGGCCTGGACCACGCCGACGCTGACCGCGAGCTGGGACCACAAGCGGGGCCGCGTGACGCTACAAAGGACCCGGTACGCGCGCTTCATCTCACTGCTGGAGGCCTCGGACACGGTTGAATCCTGGGAGCCCATCGTGAGCCTGACGATCAACTTCGCGGGACCACTTAGGGGCGGATGCTGGGCGTGCTGTGGAATCGCCGACAGAGACGTGCTGAAGCTTCGGGGCGCCCCGGAGGCCTTTGCGCGTCTTATTGATTTCATGCTCCGAGGGGCGCAGATCACGAAGCTCGAGCCCTCCTTTGGCGTGGAAGACGACGCGGCCCTGATGCGGGCCCGCCTGCACGTGCGCAATCCGCAGCAACTGGCCCAAAAGGCTCTGGCCGGCGTGCGCGTCGAGCCGATCGCCGGAGATGAGCGCCAGCCAGCCGTTCGAGCGGAGACCATTGGCCTGCCCGCGCAAGGCGAGGGGAGGTTGGAGGTCTCGATCCCGGCGGACGCGTTTGACTGGATGAAGTACGCCCTTGTGGGGACGGCCGAGGGGGCCACCAATCAGATGGACCGTGTCAGCAGCGTGACCGACCTACGCGCGACAGCTATTAGGCTCGGGAACTTCTTTCTCGAGACCCAGAAGCGGCGAGGCGACGGGAAGTTCAGCGGGACGTCGTTTGTGGATAATCGGGGGGCGCGGGGTTTGCTGGGACTGTATGAGATCACGGGCGAGGAGAGGTACAGGCGGGGGGCGATCGAGTGGGGGGAGGCCATGCTCCGGGAGCAGCGGGAGGATGGGGGCTACCGGATGGGGTACGGTATCACGGATAGGGGCGAGGCGTGTTATGTGGCCGACGGGGGGGAGGTTGCGGTGGGCATCGCGCGGCTAGTGAGCTATGTGCCCGAGGCGGACAAGGGACGGTTCAAGCAATCGCTGGACAAGTACATGCAGTATCGGGAGAGCTTTCGCGAGCCCGAGGGCGGCGGGATCGGAGTAGGATGGTGCCTGCACGACTACGGCCAGAGGCCGATCGTGCCGCTGGAGAAGCCGACGCGGATCTTCGCGTCGGAGCGTAACATCTATACCATCGGCTGCACGCTGGGTGCGGCCGCGGCGCACGCGGCGATTACGGGCCGGGCGGATCGGTATAAACAGGCCGAAAGGGACGCGCACTGGCTGATAGAGCATTACAAGTCGTACAGTGGGGGGCCGATGGAGAGCGTGATGTGGGCGCGGGAGTTCCTCAAACACGAGGGGCTGAAGGGAGAGCTGGAGCGGGAGCTGCGGGAGAAGTTCATCGGGCGGGTGGTGAAATCGAAGGGGCACTGGTGGACGGGGGGAGGAGGGCGGTCTGCGCTGGACCTGGATGGATTGCAATATTTCTACACGAGAATCGAGCAAGATCCGGCAGTATTGGCCGCAATGATGCGGGCGGTGTACTACTTGTGCAACACGGATTCGCCGGATAGCCTTGACGGCATCATCTCGCAGCGTCAACAGACTGCGGACGAGTGGCGGTACATGTGCTTCGTCTCGGTCGCGCTGGCAGATATGTTGCAGCCAATGGTCTCGGTGAAGCCCTTCCAGTAAGGCGTTGGGGGGGCTGAGCCTGCGTGTCTGCTTGACTTGCCGGCGAGGGGCGGTCTATGTTGAGTTTGGGATGCGGAGCTTGAATTTGGATGCAAAAGAGCGTTTGGCGCTTGAGAGACGCGGGGGCGCCGGTGCAGACTGGATCTGATGTCGGAGCAGCTTCGAATCGCGTACTACGCGCGAGACATTCAGCATATCTTCTGGGTCAAGTGCCTGCAAGAACTGACCGGGGGGCCCATTTGCACGGAGGTCCGGGGCACGTACGAGCTGCTACGCGAGCGATTCCCGCAGACGGAGGCGGTGCTGGCGCCGACGCCGCATAAGCTGACGGTGGGACGGCGGGTCGGCACCGGAAAGCTCACACTGAAACGGAAGCAAGTTCGGTTGGGGCTGCATTGGCTGGCACGGGAGCTAGAGCCGGACGTGATCGTCAATACCGCGAACCACGACAACACGATACACCGGGACCTGGTGGGATGGCTGCGGCAAGGCTGCTCGACCTTTGCCCGAACGAAACAGGTACAGGCGTTCCACGACATCTCCAGTAAGGACAACCGCTTCCGGCGGCACGTGGCCAACCATGACCTGTTGCTGCTCTGCGGGCCCCGGACCCGCGACGGATTTGAGCGCATCGGCGTTCTGGAGCGGACGCGCTGGACGATGGTGGGCTTGTGCAAGTCGGACCCGGTGTTTGACGGCCGGCTACGCGGGCCCGAGGTTCTCGCAGAGATGGGTTTGGCGAAGGATCGTCCCACAGTGATCTACGCTCCAACGCACGGGGCGCTGAGCTCCTTCCATCGCTGGGGGCGTCAGATCTGCCAGGCGATTGGGGAGGAGTACAACCTGATTGTGACGCTGCACCCGTACATTGCCATTGATGCCCAGCAGAACGCGGTGGCGGCGGAGGCGCTGCGGGCAGTGGAGGCGGATCTGCAGGAGCGAAGGAATGCAGTGTTCTTCCCGTCAGAGGCCGATGCGGTGCGCGTGATGTGCCCTGCGGACGTGATGGTGACGGACTACTCGTCGCTGGCCGAGGAGTTCCTGATGTTTGACCGGCCCCTGGTCATCTTCGACCACCTGGCCGGCGCGACCGGTCGAGATGCGGAGCGGCGCCGGCGACTGGACATCGAGGCGGTCTTCCCGGCGGCCGAGGTCACGACCGAGGTCGGAGAGATTGCTCGAGCTGTGGACCGGGCGCTGACACGACCGCAGGAGAAGGCAGCCGAGCGACAGAGGCTTCGGGACTACATCTTCTACAAACTCGACGGCAAGGCGTCGGAGCGGGCGGTGGCGGCGATACACGAGTTGAGGGAGGCTAGCGGCGGTCAGTCTTGACGCTAAACTGCAGAGTGAATGGGGTACGTGTGTTGGAGCCCATGATCAACGCGGCAAAGGAGGCGCCGGCGGGCGAGGAGTACGTGTTCTGCTACCTGTGCGGCGCGGATAACTACGAGCCGATCCTGAGGCGCAAGGGGATGACGGTGGTCCGCTGCCGCGAATGCGGGCTGATGTACACGAATCCGCGGCTGGATGCGGAGAGTCTGGCGCGGTCCTATGACTATGACCAGAAGGACCTGGAGTGGCGGTTGAAGGTGTGGAAGCGGTCTCGGCTGGTGGCGTTCAAGCGCTACGCGAGCGAGATCGAGCCATACCGGGAAACGGGCAAGCTGTTCGAGATCGGGCCGGGGCTGGGGTGGTTCCTGCAGGTCTGCGCGGAGAGAGGCTGGGCGGTGACGGGTGCGGACCTGGCGAAGATCCGCTGCGAGTACATCCGAGAGACGCATGGGATTGAGGTGCACCACGGGACGCTGGAGGACGTATTCCCGGCGCTGGAGGCGGGGACGTTCGACGTCGTGGCTGCGTGGAACGTGTTCGAGCACCTGCGCGACCCGGAGGGGACGCTGCGGATAATCGAGCAGCTCCTGCGGCCCGGCGGGGTTACGGTGCTGAAGATGCCGGACGGACGGGCGCTCAGCGGGATGGAGTTCCCCTGGTACCTTCAACCCCTTCTGAGGCTGTACCGGCGTCGGATCTACACTTCGACTCCGACGCATCATCTAGTCCAGTGGACACCGGAGCATCTGGGCCAGCTCATGTCACGGTGCGGGCTCAACCTGGCGCGGGTGGATGATTTCGTGCCGCTGGAGGAGCGACCGATCAAGCACCTCCGGGAGCATCTGCGTCAGGCCCTGTATGCCAGGCTGGGCTTTCCGTATTATTTCGTGGCGTTCGGTGAGAAGCCGGGGGCGAAGGGTACAGGCCCGTAGAAGTGGGGCTAGCGGTGCAAGACAGCGCGGACGCGATCCCCGTTGACTGGCCGGAAGGCGCAAGCGTTGCGTACTATGTGTCAGCGAACGGTCTGGCGTGGGTTCAGCCCGTTCACGCTCTGACGGGAGGAACGCTGTGCACCGAGCGCCCGCTGACGTACGAGAGCATGGTCGCAGCGGGTCTGAGGGATCACGCGCGGCTGTTCGAGCCGGGCAGTAAGGTTAGCCTGGGGCTGGCACCAAGGAGCCTTCGTCCCCAGTTGCGCCGGCGACCGAGGCGCCTGATGCTGGCGGACATAGCCAGGGAGCTGTCGCCGGACCTGATCGTGACTACGGCGGATCGGGCGCACCACCTGCGGCGGGACCTGCTGGGTCTGATGGCCCAGGGAGGGCGGTCGTATCGCCACATTCGTCAGGCGCAGATTTTCCACAGCGTGTCGAGCAAGAACCTCAAGTACAGTCCCCACATGGCCGCGTATGATCTGCTGCTGTTGACGGGCCCGGAGATGCGGGACCGGTTCGTCCGGCTGGGCGTGCTGGAGAAGGTGCGGTGGACGATGGTCGGCGTGCCGAAGACGGATGCAATCGTCCGGGGGGAGATGAGGCGCGAGGAGGTGCTGGCTGACCTGGGGCTGGAGCTGAGCGCGCGGACCGTCCTGTATGCCCCGACGCACGGCACGATGAGTTCGTTCCCCGAACACGGCCTGGACATCTGCGAGGCGGTGCCCGGCGAGCACAACCTGATCGTGAAGCTGCACGGGCTGCTGGCGATGGCCGCGCGAGACGGCGAGGTAAAGGGGTACGAGCGCACTAAGGGGGCAGTCGCGGAACGGGAGCGGGCGGCGTTCATCGAGGAGGAACGCGATGTGCTGCCGCTGATGGCGGCGTCGGACCTGTTGATTACGGACTACTCGTCGGTGGCACAGGAGTTTCTAGTTTTCGACCGACCACTGGTGTTCTTCGACCACTTGGCAGGAGGTGGCGTGCAGGCAGCCAAGACGCGACGTCGAGGGGAATGGGAGAGCATTCACGCCTGCGGAACCGTGGTGACAGAGGCGCGGGCGTTGGGGGCAGTGGTCGAGCGGCTGCTGGACAGCCCGGAGGAGAAAGGCGAACAGCGACGGGCCATGCGGGACTACGTGTTCTACAAGCTGGACGGCCGGGCGGCCCAACGGGCGGCGACGGCGTTGGCCGAGCTTTGCAGGGCTTGCTAGCTTCCCGGGTCGGATGCTTCGGCCGCGCAGAAGGCGGCGCATTCGGTTCCTCCTGCAACACACGGGCGCAGATGCTCGAGAGAGGGCCGCAGTTCAGGAGGCGAGGAGTTCCTCGATCTCGTGGCGTTCGGGCATGGACTCCTGCGCACCCGAGCCGGTGACGGAGAGCGCCGCGGCCGCGTTGGCGAAGCGGACGGCTTCGAGCAGAGGTCGTCCTTCGGCCAAGGCGCAGCCGAGGCCCGCCGCGAAGGCATCACCGGCACCGACAGTATCTACGGCCTCGACCTCAAAGGCGGGCACGACCTCGTCCATGTCGGGGGTCAGGCAGCGAGCCCCGTGCGCTCCGAGAGTCATGATGACCGCTCCCACGCCCCGTGCGAGCAGGGCGCGAGCGGCAGATTCGGCATCGGGCGCGTTCAGGTCCGAGGTCAGAGCGGCCATTTCGGTCTGATTGGGCGTGAGGTAGTCAATATGGGGCCAGACGTCGTCGGGGAGGGGCTCAGAGGGAGCTGGGGCCGGGTTCAGGATCGTGGTCACGCCTTCTTTGCGCGCCACCCGAAGGGCATGGTAGACGGTTTCGTGCGGGATCTCGAGCTGCAATAGGAGGCAATCGGCACCGGCGAGGGCATTGCGGGCTTCGGTGACATCTCGCTCGCTCACGCACATATTGGCGCCCGGGGCCACGACGATGAGGTTCTCGCCAGAGGGTTCGATTGCGATTAGTGCGACACCGGAATGGGTGTTGTGGGTCAGGCGTACGTAGGTGCAGTCCACGCCGGCGCAACGAAGCTCGTCGAGACGCCGGCGGCCGAAGTCGTCATCCCCCAGTCGCCCCACGAAGGTGACGTCCGCGCCGGCACGGACGGCCGCCACAGCCTGGTTGGCGCCTTTGCCGCCAGGGGTGATGTGGAACTCGTCGGCCATCTTGGACTCGCCGGGTGCGGGGAACGAGGGAACGCGCGCAACCAGATCAGTGTTGGCGCTGCCAATGACAACGATGCGCGCGGCCATAGGAGGCCTCCAGTCGGGGACAGGCTTAGCTTGTCTTCGGCGCCGGTGGACCGTTACCTGCCTTGTCGGCGCGAGAAACAGTGTGGCGGATCAGAAGCCGAGGGCGGAGCACTTGACCTCGAGCAAGTAGGGCGAGCCGGCCGATAGCGCGCGGTCGAGGGCGGGCGCGACGGCCTCCATCTGAGTAAGGCGTTCGGCGGGAACGCCAAAGGATCCAGCAAGCTGGACGAAGTCGGGATTCTTGAGGTCAACGGCGAAGCGGCGACCGTCGAAGCGGCGCTCCTGAATGCCGGCGATAGTGCCGAGGCAGTCATCATTGACGAGCACAACGACGACCGGAAGGTGTTCCTGGACAAGCGTGGCGAGCTCCTGGGCGGTCATCAGGAAGCCGCCATCGCCGGTGACGGCAACGACGGGACGATCGGGGGCCGCGACCTTCGCGCCCAGGGCGGCCGGGAGCCCCCAGCCCATGGCGATATAGGCAGCCGCGGTGAGCATCTGCTGCGGGCCATATACGGGGAAGTGGCCGTACATGGTGTAGGTGATCATGCCGACGTCGCAGCAGACGATTGTGTCGCGGGGCAGCGCGGCGCGCAACAGGCGGAGGAAGACGTGCTCCGGTTCGTCGGCTACGGAGGCGCGGTAGGAGGCCCAGAGGGGGGCCAGCTTGGCGGCGAGCCGTTCAGCACGGTCGGGATTGGCAGGCAGCTCAGCCAGAAGGGCCTGGAGCGTCGCACGCGCGTCGCCCAGCAGAGAGACGGCCGGCGGATAGGTCTGAGCGAAGGGCGTGGGGTCAATGTCCAGGTGAATGAGCCGGGTAGGAACGGGGAAGCTCCAGGCGTGCGTGGTCACCTCGGTGAAGCGTGTGCCGACGGCGAGCATCACGTCGGCTTGGGCGGCGAGCTCGCGAGCGGGTGCGGTGTGGGCATGGCCGGCCGCGAGCGGATGGTCCTCGGGGAGGACGCCCTTGCCCATGGCGCTGGTGATGACCGGCGCGCCGAGGTGTTCGGCCAAGGCGGCGAGCTGGTCGCAGGCGCGGCCGGCCAGGACGCCGCCGCCGGCAAATAGGACGGGCCGTTCGGCGCCGCGCAAGAGCTCGCAGGCCTGCGCCAGGTTCTGGGCGGCGGGCAGGGGGCGGGGCTGGTCCATGGAAGCGACCGGTGGATCGAGCGTCACCGGCTCTGCGGTCAGGTCTCGGGGCAGGCTCAACTGGACTGGTCGGGGACGGCCCCGCCGGGCTTCAGAGATGGCGCGGGCGACGAGGTGCGGGATCTCGCGCGGCGACCGCGCCGTGGCGCACCACTTGGTAATGGGCCGGAAGAGGCGGTCCAGATCGGCTTCGTGGTAGGCTCCGCGCTCGCGGCCGAGGAATGTTGAGTCCACCTGGGCGACGAGTTGCACAAGGGCGGTACAGTCGGAATAGGCTTCCGCGATGCCCGTAGCGGCATTGGTGGCCCCGGGGCCGGCGGTGGTCAGGCAAAGGCCAACGCCGCCGGTGATGCGACCGTACGCGTCCGCGGCCATGGCTGCGGCCTGTTCGTGGCGTACGAGGATGTGGCGGATATCGTCGCGAGCAGCGGCCAGGGCATCGTGCAGATAGACAGTGTGTCCGCCAGGATAACCGAAGATGACCCGGACGCCACTGCGACGAAGTGTCTCGACGAGCGCGTGTGCGGCAGTGACGTAAGTCACACCGACGAGGCCTCCGTAGGCGAAATGGCCGCTGCTGCAAGCTTGACACGGTTTTCTTCCCCAAGGCGACCGCGCGCTCCTGCCAGCGGCCAGTTTGCCGAATACGCGGACCGGGAAGAATGCTAGGGCGATGGCAAACGCTTCAGGGCTCGGAAGGAGAGGTCAGCGTGAAAGCGAGTGTGTGGGTGGGAGCGGCGCTGCTGGGGGTCGCACTTCAAGCCTGGGCCGGCCCGCAGGGGGCTCCAGATGAAGTCGCCGCGATAGTGACGAGCGTGAAGAAGTCGGTGAAGGTGCAGCGCGCCGGAGAAAGGACGGCGGTCCCTGCTCGACTGTGTCAGAGATTGCATGAGAACGACAAGATCGTTGTGGGCGAGGGCGGTTCGGCGGAGATTGTCACGCCCGACGGCGAGTACTACACAATTGGGGCAGGGGAGGCGTTCTCGGTCCCGCCGAAGCAGGCGGGGCGCACAGGAAACGGGCTGAAGGACGTACTGCGCCGGTTGGTTCGCGACCTGTTGAAGCGCCTCAAGGGTGCGGAGAAGCCAGGGCGGAACCTACTGCAGCGAGGGATGACGATGCCCCTGGTTGCGCTGCAGCCCGCCAAACGAGCCGGAGAGAATGATCCGGCTCTGTTGGTCGCAGAGGGACGGAGGGCGACGTTCTATTGGACTGCCCCTGGGGGAGCTGAGCAGTACGTGCTGGAGATTCGTCGCGGCTATCGGCTGCTGTACGCCACGAAGGTGTTCCGGCCGCCCGTGGAGGGGACTGTGCCGGAGCTGGCCGTGGCTGCGCTGACCGTTGAGCTGCCGCCGCTGCAGGAGGGCTTAGAGTACACCTGGACCATAGAAGCGGGTGGGGACAGTGACCGGGCGGCGTTTCGATTGGCGACGGCCCAGGAGCGGGAACAGATCAGGTCCGATCGCAACCAGCTCGCGCAGGACGAGACATTTGCCGAACAGGCCGGTGCGCATCTGATGTTGGGGGCCGCATGTGAGGAGATCGGGGCGGTGTGGGACGCAGCGCGGGAGTACCACCTGGCGATTGAGGCGGACCCGTCGCAGCCAACGGGATATCTCCTCTTAGCGTCCCTGTGCAGGCGGGCGGGCCTGTACCAATTGGCGGGTGACATGATGGGACGGGCCAGCGAACTGCAGGAGCGTCTCGAAGGGCGTTGAGGCCTTGCCGCCGGCCGGTGCGTGGCCGGGCCAGGCCGGATCAGTGGTGAAGTGTCGCCTGGCAGGGCGCGACCAAGAGCACACAGAGCATGAATAGAGGGCGGAGGACTGGAGAATTGTCCGGCGCAGGAAAGGGCGAGCGCGGACACGGTTGGGGCCTGAGCCGAGCCGGTGTCGCGTCTGCCAGCATAGCCGTCTTGGCCAGCGGTGTGTTGCTCGTGACGGGCTTCGTACATCATCCGGAGGGGAGCTTGCGAGATTGGTCCTTCCAGCTCCGATACGAGCTGCAGGGCCGCGTGGCAAACATCCGACCTTCGCAGGTCGTGGTGGTGGGAATCGGGGAGGAAGAGGCGCAAGAGTGGCGGCAGTGGACGCCACTGCCGCGGTCGTATCTGGCCCGGCTGGTCCGCGCTGTAAAGAAGGCCGGCGCCAAGGTCATCGTACTCGACGTCCAACTGGATAGGCCCACGGGCGAGACGTACGACCGTGATCTGGAGGCTGCACTGAAGGAAGCCGGCAATGTGATCATCCCGGCGGCAGTGGAGGAACAGGGCGCAACGGTGCGAGTTGTGCAGCCGCTGGCCAGGTTCCAGCAGGCGGCGATGGGCACCGGCACAGTATTCGTGCGGCCGGACCCGGACCTAGTGTGGCGTCATTTTCGGCCCGCCCTGGAGGGAGAGGGAGGCCTGGAGCCGAGTATCCCCCTGGTGGCAGTGAGCAGCTTTCTCACGCCCGAAGGGCACGTGCCCCAAGGCGCGTCGGCGGAGGCGATGGCACAGCAAATCGGCCTGTCACGGCCGATACAGCGGCTGCTGATCGACTTCCGCGGTCCGCCGGGGCGTGGGTTCAAGCCTGTGTGGGCGCGGCACGTGCTCGCCGCGGCGAAGACGGATCCGGGATTCATCCAGAGGCTGCGGGGGCGCATCGTCTTGATCGGGTCATACCTCATTGACGGCGGGGACACCGTGATGACGCCGCTATCGCGCGAGTGGGAACAGAGGAGCGCGGAACGGATGAGCGGAGTGGAGGTGCTGGCCTATGCCATCGAAACCCTA
>JALGUG010000477.1 GCA_029820995.1 Candidatus Zipacnadia bacterium | reverse complement strand
TGAGGCTACAGCACGCGGCAAGTCCGGCAGGCGATGTTCGGCTAACGAATGCGCATCGGGATCGACGCCTAGCGGAAAAGCCACCGCAGCGCCCAGTTGTTCGAGCACGCCGCCGCGCCCGCAACCGAGATCCAGTACCCGCATGCCAGGAGCCAGGCGCTCGCGGATCAGCGACTCGTAGACCACCGTCGCCGGACGCCAGCCGGGGTGCATCCGGGCATAGCGTTCCCGGTAAGCATTTTGGCGTTCCAGTGAAAGTGGCATGGTTTCTCCAACCGGCGGCCCGGCTAGCGCATGGACACGCGGCTGCCGTCCGGCGTCTTGGTGACCTCGATGTGAGTGATGACCAGCAGCAAATCGAATTGCTCCTCCACCGAGGTAATGGCCTCGATCAATCGCTGGCGTCCGTCCTCGTCCTGCGTTCCGAAGCCCTCGTCAATGAACAACGTGCGGAGTTGCGCCCCGGCCCGCCGGGCGAGCAATTGACTGAGCGCCACGCGAATCGCGAAGTTGACGCGGAAGGCCTCACCGCCAGAATAGGACTCGTAGCTACGCGTCCCCAACTCGTCGCTGATCAAGATGTCGAGCGTTTCGATCACGCCGCCTTTCTTTTTTTCGCGCTGCGTATCCAGCCGGACGTGCATGCGCCCGCCGGTCATGCGGGCGAGCAACTGGTTGGTGGCCTGTTCCAGTTCCGGGATGGCCGCCTCGATGATCATCGCCGGCACGCCGTTCTTGCCGAACGCATCGCGCAAATCTTCGTAGATGGCCTGTTCCTGGGCCTGGGCCGCGCGGCGCTCCTCCAACACACGCTTGCGCTCACGCGCGTGCTCGATGGCCTGGAGCGCCTGTTCAGCGCGAATCCTGGCTTCGCGGGCGCGCGTTTCGGCGTTTTTGCGCTCGCGGAGTTCCTGCTCGCGGCGGCGGGCCTCCTCGACGCGCCCTTGCAACGCCTCGATCTCGGCACGCGCTGCGGCGGCTTCTTTGCGCTCGTCCTCCAACGCTTCTTCCCAGCGTATGCGCCGCGCCTGGGCGTTTTCTAAAGCCTGTTCCGTTTCGGGCAATTGCTGGAGTGCCGCCTCAAGATCGCGCTGGCGGCGCTCGTAGTCGCTATACACCTTCACCGTCTGGCGTGCTTCGTCGTGCGCCCCGGAGTCATAGCCGAGTGCGTCGATCTCGGCCTGGAGCGCGTCACGCTGTGCCTGTAACTCCCTGGCGTAATCACCGGCTTCGAGCGCGGCTTCGATGGCCCGCAATTCCGATTGCTCGGCCTGGATGGTGTCTGCCGCCGTGTGCGCCGCCTCTATACTCGCCTGAAGCTGCGCCGCTTTGTCGCGCAGGGGTGGCAGGCGTCGCAGTTCCTGGTCGATGGCGGCTATGGCCTCGCGGTGCTCCGCGATCTCGGCGTCGATCTGCTTGCTGCGGGCCACATTGGCGCGGAAGGCGTCGCCGCGCTCTTTCCCTTCCGCTGTGATTTCCTCCAGCAAGGTTGCTTTGTGCCCTGGTTCCAGAGGTTGCCCGCAGAGCGGACAGACCGCCTCGGCTTCCTGAAGCTGGTCAATGCGGGCCTTGAGCGCGTCCATCTCTTCGCGGAGCGCGGTATTTTCCACCTTGAGACCGGCTTTTTCCTCGCTCAGAGCGGCGATCTGATCACGCAATTCGTCGCGGCGTGCCTGTTCAGCTTCCAGGCGTTGAACCTCGGCGCTCACATCGGACAGGTCCGCCTGCAGCGCATCCAGACCGGTCGCGGACTGCTCGGCATTGGCAATGAGCGCGCGGTGGGCGCTGGCCTGCGACTCCAATGTGCTGAATCGCCTTCTCGACCTCATTGAGGCGGTCTTTGAGGGCGCTCATGGCCTGGAGTTTTTCGCCCAATGCCTGGTCGGCTTCGCGGGCCGCCTGAAGCTGGGCGTACCCCTCCTGAATCGACTCGCGGTCGCCAATGAGCGCCGTCAGCCGGGCCAACCTCTCGCGGTGGCGGGCCAGTTCGGTGTCGATCTCCTGCAGCTCGGCCTGCGCCAACCGGCTCTTCGCATCGTCCATTTGTTTTTCAGCGCCGGAGACTTCGGCATAGCGTTTCTCAGCCTCCACCCGCAGGCGCTCGGCTTCCTGAAACGCGACGACGGCCAGTTCAAGGTCGCGCCGGAGGGCCGGTTCCTTCGCTTCCTCCTCGGCAAGCCGTGTAAGCTCCATATCGGTAAGCGCGAGGTTGTGCTTGATGACACCGAGCCGCTCTTTGGCCCGTGCCTCGTACTCGGCCCACTGCCCCAGCCCCAGGATGTCGGAAAGGATTTGCTTGCGGCGACTCGCCGTCTCGATGGTGAAGGCGTCGGCGCGCCCCTGTTGCAGGAAAGCCGAG
>JALGUG010000023.1 GCA_029820995.1 Candidatus Zipacnadia bacterium | reverse complement strand
CCCCCCTTCCCGGCCGGGCCGCCCGAGCCCGTCACGGTCGCGATTGACGCCGCCCGAGCCCTGGGACCCGTGAGGCCAGTGTACGACTGCACCACGATCTGGAACACTCGCCGGAATCCTTTGCCCTTCAAGACCGGCGATCCCAAGTGGCGCCGGTTCAAGGAGGCCCGATTCAGTCTGGCCCGGTTGGTTGCCTTCAGCGAGACCTGGCTGTGGGGAACGAAGGTCGAGCGCAACGCCGCAGGGCGGATCGAACTCGACTTCGCCGATTTCGACAGCTTGATAGACACGGTGCGTGCCGCGGGCGCGGAGCCCTATGTGCGCCTGGCCTATCACATGCCCAAGGCGCTGTCGTCCCAGCCCGACTCGAAGGCCTGGGGCTACGCGCCGCCGCGGGACCCCCAAGAGTGGGACGACCTGATACGCGCCATCGTTCGCCACCTGAATATCGAGCGCAAACTCGGCGTGAAGTACTTCGTTTGCACGCTCAACGAAGCCGACATCGCCGTCCAACGCCACGGTGTGCGCTGGCGAGACATCCTCGACCTGCACGAGCGGACCGTGCGGGCGGCGCGAGAGGTGGATCCGACCATCAAGGTCGGCGGGCCGGCCGTCTGCATGCCGCTGGAGGGCGTCGGCGGGAAGTGCCTCCGCCAGTTCGTAACCTTCTGCCGCGAGCGCCGTCTCCCGCTCGATTTCATCTGTTTTCACCGGTATCATGCTGCCCACCCCGCCGAGCTGGAGCAGCACCTGAGGCAAGTGCAGGCAATCGTGCATGAGGCCAACCCGGAGCTGCGACCGGAGTGGTTTTGCGATGAGTACAACCTGTGGGCCCGCGACCACACGGCCGATGACGAGTATGGCGCGGCCTACCTGGCGGCGGCGATCCAGTACTTCAAGCGAGCCGGACTGGACAAGCTGAGCCTCGTCAGCTTTAACGACGTTCTGCCCCCGCCCTCACCCGCCAAAGAACTCCTGTCGTTCGACGGTCCGTTCGAACAGAAGCCCGGCCCGCGCTTCCTGGCCCGCACCCTCACGGCAGCCGGCGTCCCGAAGCGCGGCCTTCTGGCCCATCCACCGGGACCGCCGGCCGACTACACCTTCGGCCGCTACCGGGTCAAGGTCCCCGCACAGGGCGAGCCCCGGCTGGCCTTCAGCACCGGTATCGCCGCCCACCACCCGCGCATGGACGGCGTCGGGTTCTCCATCGCCATATTCAAGCCCGGCGAGGACCCCTTCAGGGCAACCGTCATCTTCGATCACTTCCAGCGCCGCGAGCCCTGGGCCGAGCACGAGGTCTCCCTGGCGGACTATGCAGGCCGGACGGTCATGCTGGAGTTCCGCGCTGACCGGGGCCGTCGGCCCCGGGCCCAAGGAGTCGCCGATCACGCTTCGTGGGGCGAACCCAAGCTGGTTAGCGGGCCCGCGGAACACGAGCAGATCGTCTATGACTTCGTGGCGCGCGCCTCGGAGGCCCGGACCGGCACTGCGACCAAGGGCTGGAAGTTCGTCTACAGCGAGGACACGATTGCTCGCAGCACCGGCCTGCCGCTCATCAAGGGCTCCGTGGTGACGGCGCCGTACTTCGTCCTGCTGATGTACAACAAGCTGCGGGGAAATGAACTGGCGGTCAGTCTGGAGGGAGCAGGCGGCATTCTTGGCGACGACTGCCTGGGAGTGAGCGCCGCCTCCGATGACCAGGCGGTGCGGGCGCTGGTCTGGAGCTTCAACCCGCTCGGCGAAGGCGAACGCGAGGTTACGCTCCGACTCGACCACCTGCCCCAGCATTTCGGCGCTGCAGGAAGACTGCGCGTGAAGCGCTGGCTGATTGACGCCACGCACACCAATCCCTGGCACGACTACGTCGTCGCGGGAAAGCCCCCGGGGGACTCATACAACCTCACCACGGGCAAGCTGGCACAGGTGGCTGATCAAGCGGCGACGATGGACCAAGGCGCACTCGAGGTCAAGTTCCGACTTCCCATGCTGGCGGTGACCTTGGTCGAAATCGTACCCGCGCGATGACCGGATCGGGAGGCTGATCAGATGCAGAGACCCAGCATAGTCCTGATACTCGTGGACGACATGGGCTACGGGGACTTCGGGATCTTCAACGACGGTCTGTCGCATACGCCGACCTTGGATCAGTTGGCCGGCGAGAGCGTGTGCCTGACGCAGCATTACGCCGGATCGTGCGTCTGCGCGCCGTCGCGGGCGGCCTTGATTACGGGGCGCTATCCTCACCGTACGGGAGCCATTGACACGCTGGAAGGGCGCGGCCTGGACCGGCTGGCCCTCCGCGAGCGCACCATCGGCGACCTGTTCCAGGCCGCGGGCTACGTCACGGGCTTCATCGGCAAGTGGCATCTCGGCGCACTCGACCCACGCTACCATCCCAACGCGCGCGGCTTCGACGAGTTTGTTGGCTTCCGCGGCGGCTGGCAAGACTACTACCGCTGGCGACTGGACTATAACGGCGCCGTTCGCGAAGCCGACGGGCGCTATCTGACGGACGTATTCACCGACGAGGCAGTGCAGTTCATTGGCCGCCACAGCGACGAACCATTCCTGCTCCACTTGAACTACAATGCGCCCCACGGCCCGTTCCAGGCACCGGACGAGGAGGTGGCTCCCTTCCGCGAGAGCGGAAAGTTCACCACCGGAGTGAGCACCATCTACGGCATGATTCAGTGCATGGACCGGGGCGTCCAGCGCGTACTGGCGGAGCTGGAATGCCGGGGCATTGCGGACAACACGATTGTCCTGTTCACCAGCGACAACGGGCCTCAGTTCGGCGGCAAGGGCGACATGTGCACCACTCGGTTCAACTGCAACTTCAACGGGGCCAAGGGCAACGTCTACGAGGGCGGCATTCGAGTGCCGATGCTCGTGCGCTGGCCGGCGGGCCTCGATGGCGGGCGCCACTTCCACGAGATGGTGCACTTCATGGACTGGCTCCCGACGCTCCTGGCCGCCGCTGACCTCGAGCCGCCGCAGGAGCTCAACCTGGACGGCGACAACGTGCTGCCGGTCCTGCGGGGCGCAGGGGGCGAGGTCAACTCGCGGCGGTTCTGGCAGTGGAATCGCTACACGCCCGTGGGCAGTTCCAACGCCGCCATGCGCGACGGCGAATGGAAGCTAGTCCGCCCCCGAATTGCCGAAACGATGATCGTCGCCGAGCCGGACCTCGCGATGGATCGCGCACTGAAGTACGAGCCGGACAAGTTCACCGACATCTGCCGCGACCCGGAGCCCGTGCGAGAGCTCTCGCCGCCGCCACCCCCTCAGCTCTTCAACATCGAGCGCGACCCGCTGGAGCAAGACAACCGGGCCGAGGCCGAGCCGGAGCGCACGGGCAAGATGCTGCGCGAGCTGGAGACCTGGTTCGAGCAAGTGGAGGCCGAGCGCAGGAGCATTACCGCCCCCCCTTGACGGCCCGGCGCGCTGCCGCTAGTCAGGATAGAACCAGTCAAAGAATTGGTCCAGCGAGCCCGCGAATCTGGCTCGCTTCAGCCGAGAGTAGGTTCTCTGATCGCCGAAGGAGTAGTACAGGTACACCTGTCCCTCGAACTGCACGAGGTCGGGATCGGAAGTATTGATGTCTTCTCCGGGGCCGGGGGCGAGAACGGGGTTCAGAGGGCTGGCTTCCCAGTTCTTGAGATCGGCGGAACGAGTAAGATAGGTCTCAAAGCGCCACTCACCCGGAACGCGCTCCAAGTACAGCATGTAGTAGTAGCCGTTGACGTAGCGCAGGCACGGGCAAGCAGCATAGCGATCGGCGCCGAACACCAGATCGGGAACCTTGCGCCAGTGGACCAGGTCCTGGGATCGCGCGAACTTGAGGCTGAACGGCACATAGGCCCGGTCGTTAGTCTCGTAGACCATCAGGAAGCCCGGCTCATCGCGGCAGACGGAGCTGTTGAACAACTGCTCCCCCTCATCTTGCTCCACCACCTTCCGCGCCTCCCACTTGCGTAGGTCCTGCGAACTGAATAACGTCACATCATTCCAACTGTCCGGTTCGCGGCGCGAGGCGTAGACATAAAAAGTGTCCTCGTGGATGAGGGCACAGGCCAAACCATAGCCGTCGCCGAAGCGGGCCAAGCGCCGGCCGGTGGCGGCATCGCTGATAGTCAGATAATGCTCCTCGCCGCTCGCGCCGGCCTTGGGCCGCAGGCATTCCAGCAGCAGCAAGCGGGCATCATACACGAGCGGCGTGCACTCGCAGACCTCGGAGATTATGCGGTCCTCCTTGACCAACGGCCAGCGGTCATAGTGTGCCGACATCGGCTATGCCACCTTCCTCACCGCTGCCGCAGCTTGGCCGCGACGTCCGTCTCCAGCCGCGGCAGCTCGACCAGCAGCTTGCCGCCCGTCACCTGAACCGCATCGGTACGCGTCGGCTTCCCGACGGAGGTGTCCCACCACTCCAGCTCGTACGCGCCGTCCGTCAGCCCGGCGACGGTGAAGCGCGTCGGGTCGAGAGGCTTGATGGCCTTCCCCGCCGCGCGCTCGTACCACAGGTCCGCCCTGTTCTGGCACCAGAATACCGCACTGCTGTCATTCTGCATTCCCAACACGCGCAGCGGCGGAATGCGGTCGCTCAAGTACTTCTCGAAGATGAATTGCACGACCATCCAGTCGCGTCCCGTGTTGTCCACTCTAATCCGGTGCTTTCCGCGACTGACGGGAACGAAGAACTCCTGATCGTACACGCTCTCCCACAGCTTCCACCGCTCGACCCATCGCCACTCCTTGCCGATGTTTTCCCCGGTCGGCAGCTCCTGGTTCAACGCCGGCTGATCGTCCACATAGATCTCCAGCACGCCGCCCGACGAGACACGCCCCACCTGGACCCCGAACCGCGAGTCCTGAGGGAAATCCACCAGGAACGTCGGCGGGTTCTTGAGGTCCTGGTGCCCACGCCCCTGCAGCCGGGAGACTAACTGCTCGCGGTCGGACACCTTTCCGTCGCGCGTCACCGTGAACTCGTTCACCGTCGGCTTCTGCCACCCACTGCTGCCGCCGGAGATCCGCAGGTCAGTGAACTGCTCCGGCCGATTGGCCTCCGCCCACTGTACCTGCTCCACCTGCAGCGGCCGCCACTGGGCCGCGCCGAGCGGCATCCCCCGCACGAAGTTCGCCACGCCGGTGAAGCAGTGATACAGGTCCAGCGGATCCACATAGCTTTCATGCCACCACGTCATGGCGTTGCTGCTGCACATGGACATCAGCGCGGCCCAGTTCCCCTGGTGCAAATGCACGCCCGTCGGGTCCCGCTTGCCGGTCCCGGCGCCGCTACGGATTCCGTACTCGGCGAAGAGCTGGGGTTTGTCAAAGTTCTCATACCGCTGGCGGCACAGGTCGGCCACGATCTGCGCCTGATCGGCATCGCGGTTCGAGTAGCTGTGGGTCTGGACGAAGTCAATGTGCGGGAGGTTCCAGGTCTCGGGGTGGGTCGGGGAGCCCCAGAAGCTCGTGCTGACCAGGTGATCGAAGGGATCGAGCTGATGAAGGTACTCGGACATCTCCTCATGCCAAGCCCGGCCTTCCTCATCACTATAGCCCGCCCAGCCCTGGAACTCGTTGCCGAACTCCCACGCAAACACGCGCGGATCATAGCCCCACCGCGCCACCATGTACCGGAGCCGCTTGCGGTACGCCTGCTTGGCCTCCGGGTTCGTGAACCACTCCCGAGGCTCGGCGATCGGGCCACCCATGGCCTGATTGTACGGGTTCAGCCACCAGGCTACCCAGCTCTGCTTTCCGCGGTAATCTTGGTGCGTGTCCAGACACAGCATGTAGTGCATGTCGTAGCGGTCGGCCAGCTCCAGCGCGTAGTCGAGCTGCCAGGCGCGGTCCAAGCGGTACCAGCCGACCTGATGGCACCACTCGATCCCCAGGCTGCGGGAGTACATCCACCACCGATTGAAGTTCTCGCCGGCCTCGTGCATCTTGCGCAGCGTCTCGTCGGGGAGTTGCCGCCAGGTCGTATGATACGTGGGCACATTGTGCCCGATGGCAAAGAACGGCGAGCCGTCGTCGTACGCGAAGCGGCGCCGGTCGCGCGGGTCCACGCGGATGAAGCCCTTGCTCGGCGAGTCCACGCAGGTGAATTTGCCGCCGGTCCACTTCGCCTCGCCGTGCGCATCCTTCAGCCGCAGCTCGTAGGAGTAGTCCCCTACCTCCGAGGGCGCAAAGCGCACCCGCCACTCGGGCGGGCCCTCCTTGGTCAGCACCTCCAGGCCGTCCACGACCTGCCGCCGGTAGCCCTGGTACAGGAAGCCCGGCACCTCCTGCCTCCCCTTGGGCCCCGCGAACGTGGCATCCAGCGCGACCTGCTCGGGGTCAAAGGGATTGTCGTAGGTCGCCTGGAGGGCCACCGTAAGCTCCAGCTTCTCGAACCGCCCGACCTGCCGGGCCGAGGGCGTGACCTGCGTAATCCGCGGCGGCCCGGCGGTCTTCCGGGCCAGGGCCTCCGGGGTCATCTCGCCGGGGAAGGAAATCAGGATCTCCGCAGCCTCCACCTCCCCTACCGCGGGCTCCTCCGGCGCCAGATTGAGCGAGAGCGTGAAGCTCTTGCCTCCGCCCGCCTCGCCGGCCAGTGGTCGCGGGCCAGTCAGCACCTCCAGATCCAGGCTGCTCTGCGCCCCGGTCTGCAGCCGGTACCCGCTGAC
Source organism: Candidatus Zipacnadia bacterium (assembly GCA_029820995.1). Lineage (GTDB taxonomy): Bacteria > Armatimonadota > Zipacnadia > JALGUG01 > JALGUG01 > JALGUG01. Next base: position 26,327 of record JALGUG010000023.1, on the reverse strand, counting down.
CTGGCAGTTGAGCATGCTGGGGATCGGGGTGGTCAGCACCTTACGGGCCTCCAGCCATCGTCCCCGCCAGGTCTCCAACGGCAGCGAGATCCTCAGCGGAATCCCCCGCTGCACGCTGCACTCGGCCGCCTTCTCGAACTCGTAGCGCACCTTCACGCCCTGGGCCACCTTCGCTGCCGTCAGCCGGACGATCAACGGATTCTTGGCGCCCTGGGCCGCGATCAGGCTCGTGAGCTTCACGCCGCCGTCCGGCTGGACTTCGCGCTCCGTCACGACCGCGCTGCTCTGCCCCAGCCAGTGATTGTCGTGCAGAACGCGCAGGGACGCCCCGACGCCATCGCCGCCCTCGGGCGCCAGATACAATCGCCCTCGCGGCCCCACCGTAACCTTGCCGCCGGCAATAGCCAGTACCACTGGCTCCACCTTCCCTTCTTGAGCGAGTGCGATCAGCGGCGTCAACGTCAGCAACAGGAACGCATAGCGCATCACTTACCACTCTCCCTCGTCGTCGCAGACGGTCCCGGGGCGTGTCAGGGCAGAGACTTCGGCGTCCAGTTCACCGGGAACGAAAACTGCCCGCGGTAATTCGAATCGTTGAAGAACGAGTTGCGAAGCGGGTATGCGTCTCTGGTCTTATCCGGAGGGGGATCCGGTTTGTAGATCCAGATGGACTCATAGTCCCAGGTGAGCACCTCGTCGATTCCATCGCCGTCAACGTCCTTCACGTCGGTGCACAAGACCGGGTGTCCGTCGTCGGGAAACATCACCACGCGCTGCCCGTACCCGTCAATCAGGCCCCCTTCCTCCGGGTGTGACGATAGCAGGAGCAAGTCGGTCTCGTCGTGGGTCCAGTTGACGGGTTGGAGCAGACAGGCGTAGTGCATCGGCTCGAACTCCTCTAGAATCTCGCCCCGGTCGTCGAGGATTACCGTTATGCCCGGCGCGCCCCAGTAGGTGTTGACCGCGAGCTGCAGTCCCGGCCGGTCGTTGCGCAGCCTGGCGACGCAGATGCTCTGGGCGTGGCCAATCGCGTGATGGCACAGCGTGTGACCGCCGCTGTCGAGCAGGAAGAAACCGGCGTCACTGCCCGCCACGGCAATTATGGGAGGACCGTCGCGGCGGAGGGGGCCCATCACAATGCTGTCGGCATGGTCAAAGGCCTCCAGCTCCCACACGACGTCGCCGTCGGGAGACAGGAGCGTGTACCCCATCATGAGTTCTTCGCGCCCGTCGCCGTTCAGGTCAAAGCTCGCCGGATAATGCCCGGTCTTGCACCGGTGGCTCCATCGGAGCTGCAGGGAGGCATCGTAGACCCAGGCTTGGGTGTAGCGATCCTTGAGCACGATCGTGTCTTTGCGGCCGTGCCCCGCCAGGTCGCAGAAGTACAGGCAATCACCAATGACGTGCGCCATCGGATACGCGCCCGCGGCCTGCGGCTCCCGAGCCGCCGGCGTTGGCACGCTGGCCCGTGTCGTGCCAGTGGCGCCGTCCGCGATGTTTAACTGGAAGTCGCGCGTGTAGATGACCTCGGCCCGCCCGTCACCGTCAATGTCGTGGAGCTGAAAGCACAAGTCGGCCGTAGTCTCGTGTCTCCGGCCGCTTGGTTCGCCGACCTGCCAGAGTAGCTCGCCGTCAAGGTCCAGCGCCGTCAGACAACTGATCGTGCAGAAATCCCCGCTGCCCAGGTAAGGCCTCTGTTGGGCCAGGAGGAGCTCATTCTCACCGTCGCCGTCAATGTCGCCCAGACGGAGGTTGCGGTCCGTGCCAAAGCCCTCGGTTGCTATCTTCCGCCACAGTCTGGGGCGAGGGTATCCGTCCGCTCGACCCGCGCGGCTCCGCTCCGACGGGCGTGCGCTTGACGCCGCCAATCGGGCCCGGTCCGTTGTCACCTCCAGGTCGGCAAATCGTGCCGGAGCGTTGGCAATCAGGCCCACCGGCCCGCCACAGAAGTCCCGAGAGGGCACCTCGAAGACCTCTTCGCCGTCAAGCAGCGCAGTCATGCTCGTTGCCGTGCAGATCAAGCCCAGCCGGCGATATGCGCTCGGCGCGAATTCCGCAGGAAAGGACGCCAATTCGCTCAGGTCATCGTGGCGACGCCGCACGAGCTTGATCGCATCCTCACCGGCCAGAAGCGCAAAGAAGTCCCGCGAGTGCCGATAGCCGACCACGAGCCCACACGGGGCGGCAAAGGACAGCGGCCTGAGGTCAACCTGGACCTCATAGCTGTGCCAAGCTGTCTCGCCGGTCACGATGAGCGGATAGCTTTGCTCGGCCAGCAGCGTCTGCTCCATGACATGACGCCCGCCATCCTCAGCAACACGCCAGGCACCACCGCCTCGCCGCCAACTGTAGTGAGTGGTGGCCTCGACCCAGCGGCCGAGCCGCCCTTGATCGGTGCGGCAATGGTACTCCCCCCATGGCGAGTACGTGTTCGGAACTGGACCCAGCGGCAATTCGGAGAAGTCTTCGCTCAGCAGCACGACGCGGTCTTGCCGATGCTTCCCAGACCGATTCTCGGACATCGCCCATGGTCCTTTGCGCAAGTCGCTACCGTCACCTCAGCGCGCACCACGCCACGGAGGGCGAGGCTGGACTACTGCGCCGCCTGTTGCGCGTACTCCCCCAGCAGTCGCAAGTACAGCCGGTAGTTCTCCAGCGACACCTCCGGCGGCGTCTGGTGGTCCACCGAAGGGACAAATCCGCCCGAGCGCATCGTCGGCAACAGACGCTCGAATTCCCGTCGCAGCCGCTGCTCGCCCTGGTGCATCACCGTCTTGTCAAAGGCGCCGATCATTCGCAGGTCCGAGTAGTCGCGGCGGAGCTGAGCAACGTCAACGCCGGCCATTCGCTCCAGCGGCAAGAAGCCCTGCACGCCCACCTCCTGCATCCAGGGCACGAGCCCCGTGACGTCGCCGTCCGTGTCCACGAACACAACAATGCCGCGGTCCCTCAACCGCGGCACCAACTCGCGGTAATACGGAGCAATGGCCTCGTCGAACAGGGGCTTGGAGACCATCGGCCCATGGTTGTACGACATATCCTCCGCGATGGTCATGAAGTCGGGGACGCAGATGGCGCAGAATTGCTCCAGGACCCGGAGATTGTACTCCAGCAAATCGCGATTGATCTGGTGGAGCAGCTCGAGCTGGTCGTAGAAGGCGTATAGGTGCCGCTCGATGCCCAGGATGGTGCGCGGGAACCAGAAGAACCCCTCGAGGGTTATCCAGACGACGAGGTCTCCCGCCTGCTGTGCTTCAGCCCACCGTTCAATCGTTCGGGGATCGAAGTTCGGCTTCGTGGGATACAGGTGGCGCTTCAGCTCGCGGTACTCGTCCTCCGTCGAGATCAGACCCGCCCCATGTCCCTTGGGCGACGGTGCGCCGGGAGCCAGAGCACGAATCCAGCACTGCTGCACGTCGTCGAGGCCCAGGTACTGACGAATGCTGAAAGCGTCGGCCAGGTCCGGCGGAAGGCCCTCGCCGTGCCAGCGCTCGATGGTGCGATTCCACCAGCCGGCCCACTCGATGATGGGCAGTCGGTCCACCCGCTCGAACTCAAGCACCCGGCGGAAACGCTCCCGGTTCTTCATTCCCACCATGGCCCCTCGGCAGCACGCGGTCACAGCTCAGGCCTGCACTTGATCCGGCAGTTCGCTGAGACGGGGAGCTGTTCCTACCGGCACAGCAGCGGGGAAACGCGCTGAGAAAACCGCGGCAGTGCAGTTGACCGCGCGGTCGCTGCTGACCTTGACGACAATGGCGGCCGAATAGGTGCTCCTCGCCCTTCAGCCATCGGACCGAAACGCCGCGACATCCACCACGAAGTCCGCCCCCGCGGCCGCCGGGCTCGCCGGGTCGAAGCAGATCGTGTCGGCGCCCACGCGCACGGTGTTGTCGTCCACCCGTCTGATCTCCGGAATCGCGCCTCCCGGCGGCTCGGGGTAGACCACTGCCAGGAAATGCCAGCTCTTTGCCGGCTGCACGTTCGTGATCCAGAGGTTGTGCCCGCACAGGATGTCGCCCTTGCGCCAGGGCCGATAGTCCTCTCCGGTGAACGGATTGACCAGCGCGTCCTCGCCCCGGCGATCGTCGAGCTCCAGCTCGCCGGGCCGAAAGATCTGCTGGAGCCGCACCCGCACATCCTTGACGGCATAGTCCACCGCAAAGCGGCCGGCATCGAAGCTGAACGGCTCCTCGGGCCGGATATGATAGAGCCAGGTGTACTTCGCCGGCTGGGAGCACTGCAGGTCGTCGTAGATCACAAAGTACTTGCCGCGCACGAAGAGAATGTGCCGGACGAAGCGGCGCAGGTACGGGAGGGCCTGCCTGGTGTAGACCTCGTGCAGCCGCAGTCCCCAGCGCGCATACCGCCCCGGCTGCTTCGGATAGCAGCGCGTCGGATCGCCGGCGAAATAGACGTAGTCGTCACCCCGCGAGAAGCCGACGATGCGCCCGTACGTCGGATAGAGCATCCCCGTGCCGGGCTGCGCCTGGCCGAGGCCGTCTACCAGGATCGTGTTATGGCTCATGGTGTGGTAGGCATAGCAGTCCTGGTTGGCCGAGCTGCCGCCGCCGTGGTTAAGCATCTGCCCGTACGCGTGAAGCTGGAAGGACCCGTCGGAGTTGAACGAGTGGCTGTACCCGCCGCGCGGTCGGCACTGGAAAATGACGCCCGCGCCCTGCTCGTACGTGCTGCCCAGGCTGGGCGGGCCCGTGGCGGCCATCGCCCACCCGCCGATATCGAACAGCGCCACGTTGTCCTGCTCCGGCTCCGGAGTCGGCTCTTGGTAATACGCCGGCAGCACATACTCGATCCACGGTCGCCACCTCGAGAACTGCTTCCCGCCGTACTGCTGCCAGTTGAGCAGGAAGCGGCCCTCACCGGTGAGATAGGCCAGCTTGCGGAAGTGGGCCAGGTGATTGTAGCGGGAGGCGTTGGCCTGGTTGCCCCAGGCGTGGTGGTTCATGCCGACCGGAATCACGCGGCTGAACCAATCGCCCAGGATGCGATAGCGAGGATTGCGCCCCAGGTGGGCCGCCGGCAGCGCGGTGTCGAAGTACATCGTCGCGTTGATCAGCCACTTGGCCTTGGAGGTGCCGTAGCCCGCGCCCTCATTCCAGGCCTGGTCGAAGCCGTGCCCGACGGTGACCCCGATCAGGTAGTTCAGCATCAGCTCGCACCACTGGCGGCCGAGCTCGCTGTGTTCATACAGAACGAGCCCGCAGACGGCCGTATCCATGGCCGCCTCGTACCCGTGGCTGCTGACCATGCCCGCCAGTCCGCTCGCCCTGACGGGGGCCACCAGCATGTTGGGAGTGGTCCGATACCAGCCCTCGACGACCAGCCTCTTGAGACCGGCAACCGGGATCGTCTGGCTCCACGCCCCTCGGTCGGACGCCCCGGGACAGATGATGCCCACGGCGCCCGTCCCGTGGCGACCACCTTGGGCCTCAAAACGAAGCCGGGATTCGGTGCCGTAGGAGCTGCGCTGCCAGCCTGCCGGCTTGCCGTCTGCGACTGCGGAGAAATCCCCATTGCGCAGCAGGTTGGCGCCATCCTTCGCGGTCGAGATCTTCAAGGCATCCCACCAGACCTCGCCCCGCGCGTAGTAGTTGAAGGGTTCCACGATCACCCGGCCGGCGCGGGCGGGCACCGGCACCTCCCACCTAAATTGCCGCCACTCGGCGGCCGGCCGGAGCCTCAGCCGCTGATCGCCGTGCACGCCGATCCTGACCGCGTCAACAGTCGCGCCCAATTCATTGGGGTCCGCCGACAGCGTGATCGTGTGCTCACCGGCCTGCGGCACGTTGACGCTGACCGCCTGTTCCCCCCAGCCGCTGATGTATATCCGCTGGGGCTGTCCGTCGTCCAGCGCGACGTGGAAGGCATCCTGGTTGTCGGCCGGCCCGTAGCCGCGCACCGTGATCGCGTAGGGCCCGGCGTCCAGCGTCAGCCTCTTGCTCAGAGCGGCCTGCTTGGTCGCAAGCTCGACCAGCTTTCCGCCCGAGGCCTTCTCGTGCTCGATGATGCGAGCGCCACCGGCAAGCCGAAAGCTCTCCGCCTCGTAGCTGCCGACCTCGGCGTCCGAGCGGAAGGTCAGGCGCAGCATCGGCCCTCTGCCGCTTCTTCTCCTCCAGGAAAAGCTGTTCATGATGTGGTCCACGCGCCATTCCAGCGACCGGATCATGACCCGCCTCTGGTCCTCGGTCAGGTCCTGATACAGCCAATCGAACAGCAGCGCCAGGAACTCGTTCCCCTGGGTCGCATCCTCGTGACCGTCGCCTCCCAGCCCCTCGGGCGAGGCCCGGCCACCCGGCGGATAGCTCGCCCAGGTGACCGCCCGCTCCTTCACGCCCGCGTATTTATCGTCCCCGGTCATTCGCCAGACGAAGGCCACGGTCGCCAAGTCGCCGGCGATGGTGTAAAAGGCCTGCTTGGGCTCGGGCTGCCGATCGGTGGCCGGGAAGTCAGCCCACCAGCCCTTCTTCATGATCCGGTCAGCGGCATCCCGCATGTACTCAAGCGCGGCTCGGGAGGACGGATCAGTGTCGGCTAAGGCGCGCACCCGCTTCAGGTTGTCGGCATTGAACAGCACGCGCGGGTGGCCGCGCTTGGCCAGGTCCGGGTGCGCCAGCGCCGAACGGTCCCACCCCGGAGCGTCCTCCGCGATAGTGAAGGACCTGATATCGCTCCACTTCTCGCCGCGGCTGCCGACATCATATCCGACGCGCCAGTAGTATCGCTTGCCGGCCTGGAGCGCGGGGATGGTGTTGTAGAAGTTGAAGGGGCAGGTGACGTTCACGACCGGAGCCGAGCAATCCGGTTTCGCGGAGATCTGGAGGGTAAATAGGTGCAGCGCATCCCCCCAGTTGTCCGGCCAGTCGGCACGGTACGGCCAGCTCATTCGCGGCGGGTTGAGACTGACCGTCTCCCCCTCGGCCGGTCGCCAGTTCACGTACCGGCAGTAGACGCTGCGCGGATTCTCGGGCACCACGGCCTGCGCCCCGATCCGGACCGGCACGCCCTGCGCCGGCGCAGGTCCGACGACTAACGACACAGCCACAAACACCAGGGCACTGCGAGCAAACATGTTACTTGCTCCCCTCGGATAGTCTTGTCCAGTGCGAACGCTCGGCACCGCCGGATTAGCACTGGAGGCGCTGTGTGCCGTGTCCGGGCCGAGGTTCTTGAAGGCGAACCAAGGCTCCCGAGGCAAGCCCGGACCGTAACGGTCAATCGGCGCGCCTGCGGGCTCAGCCCGGGCGGTTGCCCGCTGTCCGCTTCAGGTACTTCTCGAACCACTGGAGCACCCGTTGGTACAAGTCCCGCTGGTGAGCGGGCTCGCTGATTCCGTGTCCCTCGCGCGGGTAGATCACGAGCTGCGTGTCCACTCCAATGCCCCTGAGCCCCCAGTACATCTCGTAGCTCTGCGCGATCGGCACGCGGACGTCCTGCTCCCCGTGCAGGAACAGCGTGGGCGTCTTCACTTGCTTGATGTGCGTCATGGCCGAATGCGCGCGATAGCGTTCCGGGTCTTCGTAGGGTGATCCGCCGAGATACAGCTCGAGGAAGGTCGGCGTGATGTCAGTCTGCCCGTGGAAGCTGTACAGGTCCGTTAGCCCGCACTGGCAGACCGCGGCCTTGAAGCGGTCCGTCTGGGTTACGGTCCAGGCCGTCATGTAGCCGCCATAGCTGGCCCCGTAGATGCCGAGCCGCTCCGGGTCGGCCAGGCCCTCCGTAACAAGCAGGTCCAGGCCGGCCATCAGGTCCCGGAAGTCTCCGCCACCCCAGTCCCCGATGTTGGCCCGCACGAAGTCCTGCCCGTATCCGCTCGACCCCCGAGGATTAGGCGCTAGCACCACGTAGCCCTCGCCGGCGAGAAGCTGTCGGGGCAGGAGGTCAAGATCCTGGCGGAAGCGTCCCATGGGCCCGCCATGCACCAACAGAATGGTCGGCCGTGGCGTGCCCGGCGTGAAGCCGGGCGGCAGCGTCACAATTCCCTCAATCTCGAAGCCCTCGGTGGAGGACCAGCGCCGCACGCTGCTGCGCCCCAGTTTCAGGTCCTCAACAGCGGAGTTCTCCGTGGTCAGCTTGGCAGTCTTGCCGGTGTCAAGATCCGCCCGCCATAGCTCGGCCGGCCGCTGGAAGTCCTGGCTTACGACGAACACGCTCTTGCCGTCCTTGGCCGGACGTATCTCATCAATGGATGCGGGTAGCGCCTCGCAGACGGCCTCCAGCTTGCCCGGCGCGTTCAAGTTGACCGTGTGCAGCCGCGACACCACGCCCTCGGAGACCATCAGCAGCAGACGCGCACTGTCGGGCAGCCACTCCACGCGCTCCACCGTTGCCCCCAGATCGGGGGTCAGGCACGTGGTCGCCGACGTCTGCAGGTCCACCGTCCAGGCTTCCCCGCCGCCGGGAGCATCGGTCATACCGGCGACCAGCGCGATGTGCCTGCCATCCGGCGATACGCGGATTCCCTGCGCAAAGCGAAACGTCACATCCAGAGGCCGCAGGTTCGCCTCCTTCAGTTGAACCAAGCCGATTCGGGGCCGGAAGTACAGCGCGTCCAGGCGTGGTTCCTCGGTATACAGGACCGCGACAGCGTTCCCGTCGGGGAGCCAGTCGTACTGCCAAAGGGCCCGGTCCTCCGGGGAGGCGGCCTTGGCCTTCCCCGATTTCAGCGACGCGATCCAGAGCCGCTTAGGCTTGTCGTCCTCGACGAATAGCCGCGCGTCGTCGCCCTTTTTCTGGCGTGCTTTGGTCTGCTTGTCGTCGGGGGTCTGCGCCAGGAACGCGAGACGCTTGCCGTTGGGCGAGAAGCTAAGCGCCTCGGGAGCGATTTCCAGGTCGGTCAGCTTGGTGGGTTCGCCGCCGTGCCGCGGCAGCAAGAACACCTGTGGCGGCTTGTCCTTGTCCAGCTTGCGCGTAAACGCCAGTGCGAAGCCGTCGGGAGACCAGCGGGGCTGCGCGTCTTCCGGTCCCTGCGTCAGTTGCCGAAGCTTGGCCGCATAAGACGAGACCGCCCAGATGCTGGTGCCGCGCGTCTTCTCATTCTTGCGCACCGTGCTTCTCACGTACGCGGCGAGCTCGCCGTCGGGCGAGACGACCACATCAGAGATCCCAACTAGCTTCAAGCCCCGGTCAATCGTCACGCGCTGCGGGCTCCGCTTCCGCCGGCGTTTCATCTTCCTGCTGTTCGCCATAATCCGCCTCCCGAGGCTGTGCACGCATTGCGTCCCTTTGACCCGCCGATTCCGCGCCGCCGAAATGGCGTCTTCCCATCCAGAGGCCTATTCCAAAGCCCTTCCACGTAATCCTGCCCATCTCGTCCGCCGCCGCTGCGGGAGGTTTAAGGGGGCGTTGCGCGAACAATCGCTCTGGTGCAGCAGCCCTGTCATATCAGCGTGCCGCTAGCGAGTCAGGGAGGGCGATCATGGCTAATCAGTCACATCGGCGGCTGCTCGTCTTGAGTTGCCGGCGAATCTGCGCCGGCCTCATCGCCGCAGGGATCGTATTGGTGGGCGCGTGCGCTCAGGCTCAGGACGTCACCCGGCTCTGCGATTGGGAGGACGCGGCCGCCCTCAAGGACTGGGAGTTCCGCAGCGGGACGCCGCGGCTGGTCGCCGAGGGAGCCACGCACGGCGCGCGGGCGCTCGAGATTACCTTCGACCCCCGGGGCCAGTACTATGGCGCGTACATGTATTGGAACCGCGTGCCCCGCGACTGGTCGGCCTTCGACGCCCTGGTGCTCGACGTGCTGAACCCGAACCCCGATCCTGTGGCGGCCTACGTGTTGATCGCGGATCAGGCCTGGATTGACAAGGGGCGCACCTACTGGAACCGGCACAACGCGCAGACTACCTTTCCGCCGGGACGGTCCGAGTGGCTGATTCCGGTGCGCGGCCTATACCGGGGCGAGGCGGGCAGCCGCAACAACGACCTCAAGCGCAATATTGACCCCGACAGCATCGTGCGCATGGACCTGGGCTTCGGCGCCAAAGGAACGACCGGGCGCATCATCCTTGACAACCTGCGCTTCGTGAAGGCCAACCGCCCGAAGAGCGTCTGGGCCTTCGATTTCGGCCCCCCGAGCCAGTCGGTAATGCTCGGCTGGACCGCCGTGTCGCAGGAGACGCGCTACACTCCGCAGCGCGGCTTCGGCTGGGGCCCGACCGGCGGCGCGCCCTGGAACGGGGCGGCCCGGGACACCACTTTCGGCACCGCCTTGATTCAGGACTTCTGCGAGGCGGGCGGCTACAATTTCCGCCTCGATGCTCCGGCCGGACGCTATCGCGTCATGGTCATCTACGAGAACAGCGGCTATTGGGGCGGCGAGCAGGCCCAACAAGGCGAGCGCCGTATCTTGGTGAACGGCAAGCCGGCCTGGAGTGAAACCCGGCCCGATGGGCCGGCACATGCGCTTTATCGCTTCGAGGATGTTGAGCCGGTCGGCGTGGACATCTGGGACACGTACATGAAGGACGAGCTCGCCCGGCCGGTGACATTTGAGGCCCGGAGCACTGATCAGGCGCTCGTGCTGCGCTTCGAGGCCGACCGCGTGTGGGGCAGCAAGGTGGCTGCGCTGGCAGTGCACCGCGCCGACGATGCGGCCGCCGCGAAGTGGCTCAAGCAACAGCTCGACGCGCTGGCCACCGAGTTCCGCCGCAAGGCCGTGTGCCTGGACCGTCCCGCGCCGGCCTTTGACGCCCCGGCCGAATGGCGAAAGCTCGGCCTCGTGGCTTGGCCGGTTCGTATCGAGGACGACGTCACGCCGAACACGGTCCCGCAAACCCCGCCCCAAGCGCCCAACGAACTGGCCCTCTCGCGCCTAGCCGTGCGTTCCGAGTATGAGCCGCTCTGCGTCGCGCTGCGGCCCCTGCGAGACCTCGGCAACTGTCGGCTGGACCTCGAGCCGCTCAGTGGCCCCGGTCGCTTGTCCAGTGCGGTGCAGGTGGTCCACTACAACACGAGCCGCGGCTTCGGCAACATCGCATACCATATCAAGCCGCACACACTCCGCGAGCAGACAACCGTGCCGCTGCCCGCGAACGTGACCCGCGAGATAATCGTGACCGTCAAGGTGCCCGCGGAGGCGCCGGCCGGTCAGTATCGAGGCGCGCTGGTGGTCAAGAAGGGCTCCGGCGAGCCTGTCTTACGCATCCCGCTCCAGCTTTCCGTGGAGGCGGTGACATTGAGCCGCGATACCGACTTCCTAATGGGCTTCTTCGGCCTCATGCCGCCGGGGCTCATACCCCGGGAGCGCCGCTGGGAGGTACTCGAGCAGACGCTAGTCTTGCTGCGCGAACACGGGATGAATGCCGTCTCCGGCGGGCCCAACCTGCGGCTCAAGGGCTGGCAGAACGGCAAGCCGGTCATCGACTTCGGCGAGATGGACCGTTTCTTCGCGCTGCTGCGCAAGCACGGGTTCGTCAAGGCCCTCAACGGCTACGGCGGCGCGCGCTTCGTGGGCCTGCACGACCGCTACCAGAAGGGCCGCAGCGCCGACAAAGTCGCCCAGCAGAGCGGCCTGCCGTACGCCGAGGCGCTGATGCGCGCCTGGCGCGCCGTTGACGCCCACGCCCGCCAGGCGGGATGGCCGACCATTCTGTACGCGATGTGCGACGAGACCCGTGTGCGCGAGGTTGCCGAACGTGAGCTGGAGTTCATGCAGATGATGGCGAAAGTCAGCGCGGCCTTCCCGCAAACGATCCGCACCAGCGGCAGCTACAGCGTGGCCTTCACTGCTCGCCCGACCGACAAGTCGAACCTGCTCTACTGGCACCAGCGCTTCTTCGAGGCCCTGGACATCAGCAGCCTCAATCGCCACGACGAGTCGGTGATGGCCGAGGCCCAGCGCCGGGGCAAGGAGATCCACATCTACAACCAGGGTCGCACCCGCTATTCCTTCGGCCTTTACCAATGGAGCGAATACCAAAAGGGCGTTCGCGCTCGCTGGCAATGGCACCTGAACATCCTGCACGGCTACCAGTTCTTCGACCTCGACGGCCGCGAGCCGGACACCGCAATGCTCTGCTACGGCCGCCACGGGCTCTACCCGACCATCCACTTCGAGCGCTGCCGCGAGGGTGCCGAAGACTTCTACCTGTATCAGACACTGTCGAACTTGATCGCGCAGCAGCGAGAACAAGGCGCCGCCGGTCCACAGGTGGACGCCGCGGCTGCTCTGCTGGGGGGAATGACGGCGAAGGTGAAGCTGAATCAACGTCAGCCGCCCGAGGGTTTCGACGCGGACGCCTTGAAGGGGCGGGTGATCGCCGCCATCCGAGCCCTGACTGCAAACAAACCCTAGCCCGCGTCGGAGGCACCGGCCGGCTTGCCCTCCGGATAGCGCAGATGCTGCTCGCGCTGGACCTCATCCTTCAGCGGCCAGCTCGCCCGGTCCGGTGACTGATAGGGGCCGATCTTCTCCACCGGAATCGGCTTGAAGCCCAACTTGAAGGCCGGCGAAGTCGGCTTTAGTCGGTAGTCGTCCCGGGCCGGGTTCACGAACTGCGGATCGGCGATCACCGAGTGCGCGTCGAACCCCAGCTTCCTCCACGCCGCCCAGTAGTCGCCGTCCGTTACGCCGCCGAGGTTCATCCGCACCGTGCCGCCCCGCGGCCAGATCAGATTGCGGTCCGACTCGGCCAGGATCTGTTCCCACTTGCGCCCCCACACCCACGCGGACTTCTTTCCATCGAACGAGAACACATTCCCAATCAGCTTGGTCCCCGTCATCAGCCACAGACTCTTGTCGGGATGACCCGGCGTGCGCCCCGAGGTCAGGTGGTCAATCGGCGCATACTGGATCTGCTGGCTCAGTCCGTCTACGATGATGTTATTCTCAATCACATTGTCCTGACCACCGTGCACCATCACGCCGCCTCGATACGTGCGCACGACGACGTTCCCGTAGACATGCACGCCACTGGTGTAGTCGTCCAGGTAAATGCCCCAGCAGTAGTGCGGGTACTCCCAGACTCCCGGCTTGAGCATGTTGTAGCCGCCGGTGTCATGCACGTAGTTGTAGCGCACGACGCTGCCCCGCTCGTAGATGTCCCGGCTCCCCATCCCAATCGCGCCCGTGTCCGACTGCTCCTGGTTTGTGTGATGTACGTGGTTGTACTCCACGATGTTTCGGAAGCCGTTGAAGGTGATCCCCTGGCGCGGCGTGTCGTGGACGAGATTGTGCGAGATGACATTGTCGTGAGTGCAGTTGCCGCCGCAGCCGGGGTTGATCATGATCGCGCCCCACGCATTCCCCTGCTCGCCCACGTCGTGCACGTGGTTGTTCGAGATGAGGTTGTGCGCCGGCTGCCCCTCCAGCTTGTGCTCCCAGTCCACGGTCCCGCTGATTATCACCGCGGAGCCGCCCACATGAGCGATGTCACAACCAATCACCCGGTTGTGATGCGAGCGGCTCCGTATCGAGACCGCCGTGCCACCGCAATGCTCTATCGTGCAAGCCGCCACGGTGCAGTGTGCCGCACCGTTCAGCTCAACGAGGTGCCGGCGCGTCTCCGCCAGCCGAAAGCCGCGGAGCTCGAGGTGGCCCACGAAGTGGGCCTTCGCCGCGTCTCCGTGGAACTGGATTAAGCCATCGAGCACGGGCACCGAGACCCGGCCCTCGGGTCTCTGCCCGTCCGGCGGCCGGAAGTACAGCGTCTTCGCGTCCTCGTCGAGGAACCACTCCCCCGGAGCATCAAGCTCCTCCAGGGCGTTTTCGATGAAGAACCGATTACCCTCGATCAGCTTGTAGCTGGCAGGCCGGGCCAGCGTGATAACGTGATTGGCGGCATCAATGGACTTCACGGGTAGGATGTTGCGGTTCCAGTTGAGCCACGGCCAGATGTGCACCCGCACTGCGGTCGGCTTCGCCCACCGCGTCGGGTCCAACTTGCCCGGCTTGTAGCGCAGCAGAACCTTGCTGTCCTTGGCGACCACCGGCCCCATGTACAGGAACCCGCCGCTGCGCGGATGCTCCGGGTCGAAGTTGGGGTATCGGGCCAGGATCTGCCACTGCCCCCGGTAGTAGAGTTGCCAGAACCGCTTCCCCCTCAGGTCCACGCCGCTCAGGTCGGCCTGGTAGATCCCGTTGCGGAAGGGCTTCCAGCCAGTGATCGGCACACTGCCCACCAGCACGGCTGCACCCGGCGGCGTGGCAACGTACGCGATCCGCCCCTGCTCAGTGCCCGAATCCTGCGGCGTGAACACCAGCGGCTCAGTCAGACGGTACGAGCCCGCCTTGACTACCACGGTCACTCCGCCCGTCAGGTCGCCTGTCTTCCGTCGCTCCCGGAGCACGTCGCGCGCCCGCTGCAGCGTCGCCAGCGGCGCCCGCTGCGTGCCCGGGTTCGTGTCCTTCCCCTCCGGCGCCACATACAGCTTCTCCGCCGCCTGGCCGGTCGCGGAGGCCGCCACAGAACAGAGCAAAATCAAACCCACTATCGCGGACGGGTTCATGGTCTCTCCTGACTGTCAGCCGCCGGCTCAAAGCCCGCGAGGGCCGTCCAGCCGGCCAAAATCGCGCCGGAACGCTCGACCCGGGAGCAGAAGCCCCTAGTCGCTCTCGGGTCGGGGTCCGGTGGGGGCGTCCAGGGGCCGTCCTGGTCTGCCATTGCTGACCTCCTGTGGAGTGGCCGCGGGGCCGCCCACGCCATTCTCGGCGACCCCCGTCCCCCAGTAGCCCGGGGCCGGGATCCGTTGTCCAGGCACCGCCTGGCCGGGCCCCTGGCGGCCTGGAAGTGATTCCATAACCTGAATAATCAACTGCGACCGCGCCGGTAGACGCTCCTGCAGGCCTCACAAAACGGCTTCTAGAGGTCCATAATGCCGCACCGCAGGAGCCGCAGCTCAATGTCAGGCCTTCGGCGAACAGCGGCCGCAAGCGAGCCAGCCGAGCGACGACCTCCTCCGTCAGGCAGGCGCCGTTCGTGATGAAATCAAGGTATTCCGTCGGGTCCGCCTGGCGCAGCCTCTCCCAGATGTCCAGGCAGTGAGGATTGGCGAAGGGCTCCAGGGACACGCATCGGGGAATCGGCAGGCCCATCCGCGTCTCCGTGCAATACTATCGCAGGCGAGTGTCAACCGTCGGCGTGTGGCTGGTCAGTATCGGCTGCTGCTCGGAGCCACGCAAACCCACCATTTCCACGTCCTCGGCTTAGATCCTCTGAACGTGATCACAGCTCAGGTTGCGATCTTCTCCGGCTACACAGTCGGCATCATATGCACTTATTCATTGTTATTCTACGTCGGTAGGGAAGCCTCCTCTTTTTCTTTCCAACGACCGGGGAGGAATCAAGCCTGGCGACAGGCAAGTCCTCTCGTACTCGGCTTGGAAGCGGAAGCACGTGCGGTACTGCCGGCCTGCCGGCAGTGGCTGCCAAATCGCAGGCCAACGGGAGGTCAACATGCTGATCGGATGGTCCGTTGCCGACGTCACCCCGCCCCGCCCGGTCGTACTCCGGGGGCAGTTTCATGCTCGGATCTCGCAGCACGTGCAGGACCCCTTGACCGCCACCGCGCTGGCACTGGAGAGCCCCGGCCCCGACGGCGACAATGAGCAGGCGATCATGGTTTCCTGCGACCGCGTCAACGTTCCGAGCTGCATCCAGGAACGCCTGACCGCCGAACTGGCGCCCCGGCTGTCCGGGTTTGAGCCGGACAAGCTGTTCCTGAACGCGACCCATACCCACACGGCTCCTGAGATCGAGGAAGGCATCTACCCGCCCCAGGGGCCGGAGGTCATGACGCCCACCGAGTACGCGGACCTGTTCGTGGAGCGCGTGGCCGAGGCGGTGGTCGAGGCCTGGGAGGGGCGAACTGAGGGCGGACTAAGCTGGGGGTACGGGCAGGCCGTCGTGGGCCACAACCGGCGGATTACCTACGCAGGCGGCGTCTCGAAGATGTACGGCCGGACCGACCAGGCCGACTTCGAGTGCGTGGAGGGCTACGAGGACCATGGCGTGGACCTGCTCTTCACGTGGGACCTTCGGCAACGGCTCACCGGGATCGTCATCAACCTGGCCTGTCCGTCCCAGGTGACCGAAGGGGAGAGCTACGTCTCCGCCGATTTCTGGCACGAGGCCCGGCAGGAGGTACGGAAGCGACTGGGCGACGACGTGTTCATCCTCCCTCAGTGCGGCGCGGCCGGGGACCAGTCCCCGCACTTGCTCCTGCACCAGCGGGCGGAGGAAGAGATGAGGCGCCGTCGGGGCCTGACGGAACGGGAGGAGATCGGCCGCCGGATCGCCACTGCGGTGGACGACGTGCTGCCCCTGGCCCGCAAGGAGGTCCACACCGACCCTCCCTTCCGCCATACGGTTGAGAGCCTCCGCCTTCCCGTCCGTATGGTCACTGCCGCCGAATACGAGGAAGCGCGCCGCCAGTGTGACGAGTGGGAAGCCAAGCAGCCCGACCCACAAGACGTGGTCGCCTTCTCCCGTCGGTACGTCATGCTCCGACGCTACGGGAAAGTCGTCGCCCGGTATGCCGCACAGCAGGACAATCCCGTCTACGAGACCGAGGTGCATGCCCTGCGCCTGGGCGAAGTGGCGATGGCCACGAACCCCTTTGAGCTCTTCCTGGACTTCGGCCTGCGCATCAAGGCACGCTGCCGCGCCCTGCAGACGTTCGTGGTTCAACTCACGGGCACGGGCCGCAACACGATGTCCGGCTATCTGCCGACGGCCCGAGCCGTGGCCGCGAAGAGCTACGGCGCGGAGGTAGCCGATAACGTGGTCGGCCCCACGGCGGGCCAGGTGCTGGTGGACCGCACGGTGGAGATGCTCAACGCCCTCTGGGACGAGTGAACGCCCGCGAGGGCGTTCACTGCCGCGGCCTGAGGCGATAGGCCCGCTCGAACGCGGATTGGAGGCGAACAGCTATGACGCGCAGAGCCCGTCTCGCGATTAGCATCGCCTGTGTGGTGGCAGCGGGGCTGATTGGCCCCCTCCTTGCGGACGACTGGCCCACGTACAAGATGGATGCGGAGCGAACGGGCGCGACGCCGGAGCGCCTGACGTTTCCGCTGGTCGAAAAGTGGGTTTACCAGCCGAGCCGGGGGCCCAGGCCTGCTTGGCCGGAGCCGGGCAAGGAACTGCACCGGATGGACTTCGACTACGCCTTCCAGCCGGTCGTGTCCGAGGGGCTCGTCTACTTTGGCTCGTCCGCCGACGACACTCTCCGAGCACTGGACGCGGCGACCGGGAGCCTGGTGTGGCGGTTCACGGCCGGCGGTCCGATTCGGTTCGCGCCGGCAATCGCTCACGGAAACGTCTACCTCGCCGCCGACGACGGCTGGGTGTCCTGCATCGCTGCCCGGACCGGCCGGCTGGTCTGGCGCTTCCGCGCGGCGCCGGGCGACGATCGGATCCTGGGCAACGGCCGCCTCATCTCCCGTTGGCCCTGTCGCAGCGGTCCGGCGGTGGTTGATGACATCGTCTACTGCACTGCGGGGATGTGGCCGGCCGAGGGCGTGTACGTCTATGCGCTCAATGCGGCGACGGGACGCGAGGTCTGGTGCAACGACGGTAGCGGGGCCATCTACGTTGATCTGCCTCATCCCGGCGCCTCGGGCTTCAGCGGGGTCGCGCCGCAAGGGTATCTGCTCGTCCACGGGGACACGCTGCTGGTGACCACCGGGCGCTGCGTGCCCGCCGCCTTCGACCGGCGCACCGGCCGCCTGCTGTACTACAAGCCGGCCGAGGCGCTGTATCACGGCGGCGCCTGGGTCACGTCGGGGGGCGATCTGTACTTCAATCCGAAGAACCGATTTCAGAATCCCTCGCAGGCCTTCGTAGGCGAGGCCCAGCCGGTGGGCGCTGACGGGATGTTCGCGTACTCGTTCGCCTCCGGCGAGCGGGAGTTCACGCTGCCGGGGAAATACCGCGTGCTGATTTCCGACGGTACGGTCTACGCCGTTGGCGGAGGCAACATCCAGGCGCTGGACCTCGACGCAGTGCGCAAGAGCAAGCGTATCACACAGAGGAGCGTCAAGTGGACCACCGCATACGCGCCTCGCGTCTATTGCCTGGCCCTGGCCGGCGGGACGCTGCTGGTGGGCAGCGTTGATTCAATTGCGGCCTTCGACGCCGCGACCGGCAAGCGCGTGTGGCACGCGAAGGCGGACGGACAGGTGCGCGGCCTGGCGGTCAGCGACGGCCGACTGGTCGCCTCCACGAACAAGGGCCGGCTCCTGTGTTTTGAACATGGTGCGCCGTCCACCGGGGCCAAGCAAATCGCGGAGGCGGTCTCCTCGATCTCGGCCTCGAGTGAGCAGAAGCGGACGGCGGCTCGCCTCGTGGAGCAGTCGGGCAAGTCGAAGGGCTATGCCCTGGTCATCGGCGAACCCGACAGCCGCCTGGCCGCGGCCATCGCGGCTCAGACGGACCTGCAGGTCATCAACGTGCTGCCCCAAGCCTCGAACCTCCCCGCCGACCGAGAGCGCCTGCTCAAAGCCGGGCTCTACGGCTCGCGCGTTTGGCTCCAGGTCCCGGCCGACTTGGCCCATCTCCCCGATCCGCCGTACTGGGCTGACCTCGTGGTCGTCTCGGGCCCGGTCGAGAACCTGGCACCGGGCGAGTGTTATCGCGTGCTTCATCCGTGCGGCGGCGTGCTCTGCTTCGTGGGCCTCAGCGAGGCGCAGAGGGCGAGGTTCATCAGGGAGGCCGGCATCCCGCCGGACGAGGTGTCGGAGGCCGGCGGCATAATCACCCGTGGCAAACTGCCGGGCGCCGGTCAATGGCGTTACCCGTGGGCCGACGGCGGGCGCAGCGGCGTCGGCAACGAGCGTCGCGTCCGCCTTCCGCTCGAGCTGTTGTGGTTCGGCGGACCGGGGCCGGATCGGCTGATGGACCGGCACCTGATGACCTCGCCTCCGGTTGCGGCCAACGGTCGCGTGTTCATGACCGGCCAGCACGATGTTCTCGCCTTCGACGCCTACAACGGCCGCGAGCTCTGGACCCGTCACATGCCCAACGTCGGCCGCAAGTACTCCCAGTACTACTCCAGCGGCCTGGTCGCGGATGACCACAGGGTCTACATTGCCTACGGCGACCAGTGCCAGTGTCTCGACCAACTCACCGGCAAGACGCTCCGGGTATACAAGATCCCCGAGCCGGTGACCGCAGGCACGCCGCCGCCCCGCGTGCCGCGATACATGGATGTGGCCTGGCCGGAGACCTGGCAGGTCATCGGCCCGTTCCCGAAGGGAAAGCCCCCGCTTTCACCGGACGATCTCAAGCGGGTCTCCGACCGATTCACGGTCAACGGGCGAGAGTACAGGGCAGTTCCGGTGAAGGTCACGGGCCATGTGCTCGACTTCACCAATCTGTACGGAGGCTATGGCTTCAAGCCCCTGGCGCCCGATGAGCAGCCGGCCGCCCGCCCGCGGCAGGGCAAGAGACCCAACCTCGCCCTGGCGGGACAGATCGCCTACGCCTTCGCCAAGATCAACTGCCCACGGGCCGGGAAACTCCTGATCGGCGCGGGAGCCGATTGGTGGATGCAGTGGTATCTGGACGGCCGACCTGTGTTCGACACGCTGAAGGGCGGAAACGAGCCGGCGCAGCACAACTACTTCAGCCGGAGGACCTGCTCCACGACTGATTACCTGTTCGACCTGGATGTCACCGCCGGTGAGCATGTCCTGGCAGTCATGGTCAAGTCGGGCAGCAGAGGGTGGAGCCTGGCCTCAGCCAGCATGGGCAAAGACGCCGACAAGGTGATGTCGGTCGTCTCCGACGACGAGAACCTGCCGGACTTGGAGCACCTGGTATGGGGCTATCTTTCGGTCGCCGACGACCTGGTGCTCGGCAGCTACACTGTTCCCATCGCTCCGGGGCAGCCGCCCGAATCGCATCTGATCTGGCGCTCTGAAAGCGAGGCCGTGTTCGCGCTCAACAAGGGCGACGGATCGCTCCGGTGGGTCTTTCGCCCGAGCCCCGGTCGCACGGTCTCCAACATCGAAATCGCCTTCGGCGACGGCAGATTATTCCTGTTGGACGCCACGTCAAAGGCCGACTGCGTCCGGGCCAGACGCCGCGGCAAACACCTTGACGCGAAGGCGACGCTGGTGGCGCTTAACCTGGAGGACGGAAGGACCCTGTGGCGGCAGGACGATGTCCCGATCTTGCCGGACCGGAGGCAGCCGACCCGGATCAAGTCGAACCCCACGCACCTGTTCATGGGCCTGCCCAACTGGGGCCACCTCGTCTACGCCAGGGGCGTGGTCGTAGTCGGTGCGAACGCCGCATACGACGCTGCGACGGGAAAGAAGCTCTGGCAGAGCAACGTCCGCCCCCAGAAGCTGCCGATCGTGCTCGGCGACTGGCTGATCTCTCACCCCTACGCATATGACCTGCGCACCGGCCGGCAGCGCATGACCGTGGACACTCTGACCGGCCAAGAGATCCCCTGGCGCTACACGCGGGCCTACGGATGCGGTCCGGTCAACGGCTGTCAGCACCTGCTGTTCTTCCGCTCCGGGGCCGACGGTTTCTTCGACCTCGACGCCCAGGGCACCACGAACTTCGGGGGCGTGCGGCCTAATTGCGCCCGGAGCATCATCGCCGCCGAGGGATTGCTCATTCATCCCGAAGGCTACAGCGGCTGCTGTTGCTCGTACAACTACCAGACCTCCCTGGCCATGGTGCCCGCCTCAGAGCCGCGCGACACCTGGTACGTATTCCCCGGCGGCGCCATGACTGGACCCATCAAGCACATCGCCGTCAACTTCGGTGCCCCCGGAGACCGACGGGATGGCCGTGGCACCGCCTGGCTCGGCTTTCCCCGACCCATGATGGCGAACGCCTGCCCCGCGCCCGTCACCGTGCTGATGCAGGAAGCCTCCTGCTACTACCACGCGCGCGCTACGGACTCAATCAAGAGCACCGACGCCCCGTGGGTGTATAGTTCCGGTCTACAAGGTGAAGGGCGGATCAGTATCCCGCTGACGCTCCAGCCTGAGATCTTCATCCCTCCTGCCGAGGCCGGCCCGACCGTAGACGGCAACCTCGACGAGGCCTGCTGGCAGGCGGCCGGAGGCGTTCCCTTCGAGAACACGCCGTTCACGCTCCTGGGCGCAAGTGTGGACCTGCGTATCTTACGGGATGCGAAGTATCTGTACTTCGCGTACCACCGCAAACGTCTCTCGAACCCGCCCACCGAGGCGGACGAGGAGACGCTGGGCCGGAGCGACGCCTTCGAGATCTACCTCACGGATCGCAAGAGGCGGCACGGCATTCGCCTGGCGCTGAAGCGGAACGGCAAGGGCTTTGCGACCTTCGGCACGGTGGACCGCTACCGCAAGACCGATCCGTCGTGGAAGGGCGAATGGCAATTTGCGGTGCGACACAGCCCCGACGAGTGGACGGCCGAAGTCGCCGTGCCCGTGTCAACCTTGACCCAGTCCGGCCTGGACGCCGGAAACCTCAGACTGAACTGCATGTCCCGGAGCCTGACGAGCTCCGGGCTCGAGGCGATCTTCCTGACCGACCCCGTCTACGGCGCCGACTTCAAGCGTTGCGTCAAGTTCCGGAACGTCGCATCACGTTCACCCAAGCCGCCGGAGGAGCGTTCGTTCACCCTTCGTCTCCACTTTGCGGAGACCGCCGGCACAGCAGCCGGCCGGCGCGTGTTTGACGTCGCGGTCCAGGGGCGAACCGTCATCGAGGGCCTGGACATCGTGCGGGAGGCCGGCGGGCGGAACATCGCGCTTATCAAGGAGATCAAGGGCCTTCGGGCGCGCGATTCGCTGGTTCTGGAGCTGATCCGACGGCAGGGGAAGGCGCCGATCATCAGCGGCTTGGAGATGTCCGAGGAAACCGAGTAACACCAGCGGTCCGACCCGCCGGCCGGGCTATGAACAGGTGCTCCCTGGCCGGAGCGCCTGTGGTCCGGTCATGGCTCCTGCGCTAGACAGAAGCGTACCCCCACGGTGATCGCCGCATAGCCCAACCAAGGAGGCCGGCAATGTCACACGCACCCCTAATCACAGGTTGCCTGGCAGTGGTCCTGGTCCAGAGCGTCTGGGCCCAAGAAGAGGCCTCGCCATCGCTCACGAAGGTCAAGCCCCTGTTTCTGCGGACCGAGCTGATCACGGACGGCGCTCCCCGCGCTCTGCTGGTCGCGCCTGGCGATCCGTCCTATGCGCCGGCCGTGGAGAAGCTGCAGGCCCGCTTCAAGGAGCTGGCCGGCGTCACCCTCCCGCGACGCGAGCCCCGGAGCGTGACCGATACGGACCTGCAGAGCTTCAATCTCATTGCCCTGGGCAATGTCCCCGACAACAAGTTCGTCGAGCGCTTGTATCTTGAGCGCTTCCTCACCGACACCTGGCGGCCCGGCGATCTGCGCGTCGCGGTGCGCTCGATCCACAATCCCTACAACACGGGCCGCAACGTGGTCTTCGTCGGAGCGGAGAGTGCGGCAACTATCGGCGTGGCGATTGAGGTCCTGCTCAAGCACCTGAAGCACGAGGGGCGCAGCCTTGAGGTTCCGGGCTTCCTGATCGCCTTCGAGCCCGAACGGCAGATCCCGAAGCTGTCCCAGCAGACGCTGGACACCTATGACCGGAAGACCGACGAGATGGTCGGCTTCAACAACGGGCGCGGGCTGATCTCGGGCGCCGCGGCAATGGCCGACAACTTCTACCGCACCGGCGCCCCCGGGTACGCGGAAGCCTTCAAGCTCTACATGCGCAAGCACGAGTCGCTGCAGGGCCCCGGCAGCGGCACGCACATGAACCTCTGGAACGCGATCGTGGCTTGGGACCGCATCGAGGAGAGCCCGCTGTTCACGGACGCGCAACGCCTTCGCATCGCCAACCACCTGCTCTATCTTCTGCGCTCGAAGGAGGGCGCCAACTACGGCTTCTTCCAGTCCGGCCTCAAGGTCGGTGGCGTGCGGCACAATCACCAAACCCTGCCCGGCTTGGACGCGTACTTCGGCGGGCGCTACTTCAAGACCTGGGGCCTGGCTGAAGAGGGCGACCGGCTCATCGGGTGGGCGCGCAAGCTCTTCGTCACACAATCACAGTTCCACAAGCCGATGTGTGACTGTAATCAGTACGAGTGGACGACCCTGTACCAAACCGCATATTGGGCCCTGGCGAGTGGTGACACCACGATCTTCGACAACGGGCAGTACCGCGTGGCCGCCGACCGGGCCATCATCGAGGTTGACAACCTCGGCTGGAGCGCCTGCAGCGGCGATTGCTGGACCGCCTGGTCCTTCCCGCTCACCACGATGCGCCAGGCCGCCTGGTACTACCGCGACGGACGCTACCAGTGGATGATTGACAAGCATTATGGCGCCAACCAGCGCGGCGTGGAGGACTGGGTGCGCGGTCTGAAGCCCGTCCGGCCCGCCGACCTGTTGGGCCTCGCCGTCGCGCCTATGGACCAGGGCTTCTACCGCCTCCATGAGACCACCGGCGAACCGGAGCCCAACCTGCCGCTGGAACAGTGCTTCGACAAGCTGTCCTTCCGGCGCAGCTTCGACCCCGAGGACGAGTACATGCTCATTGACGGCATCGGCATGGGCAGCCACGGTCACTTCGACACCAATTGCATCACGCGCCTCACGGCCCACGACCGCATCTGGCTCATTGACATGTCGTACGCCGAGGGGCCGAACATGCGCGACCACAACGCGGTCACAGTGATCCGCGACGGCCTGGGCGGGAGAGTGCCTCCCTTGGCCGGACTCGATGGCGTGGCGGACCTGGAGACCCTCGGCCTCACGCAAACCTCGGTCCCCGACTACAACGGGCTCGACTGGCGGCGCCATGTGCTGTGGCGCAAGGGCGAGTACTTCTTCGTCGTGGACGAACTGCAGGCGCGCGAGGACGGTGACTTCAACACGCGCTGCTACTGGCGCAGCCTGGGCGAGCCCACATTGCAGGGCCCGGACCTGATGGTCACTCAGCGCTCCGAAGGCGGCGGTGCAGGCACCCGCGTGATGGAGCTGGAGGGCGCGAGCGGCGGCAAGGTCGTGAAGTTCGTGGGCTCGGACGGGTACCTCAAGTGGAAGGTGAACCTGTCCGCCGGGACCTGGCAGTTCGCGGTCACGGCACGCGGGCACACGCCGGGCGATGACTCCTTCCACTTGGACCTGGACGGCAAGCGAGTGGCCGACATCCACCTGTCTCGCAGCAAGCTGGCCCCCGCCGCCGCGACCGTCAAGGTCGAACAGGCCGGCGAGCATGAGTTCCTCCTCACGCTGCGCGAGGGGCCCGGCGCCGTCGCTGACCGATTGCAACTTACCGGGCCGGACAAGGGCCGGCCCATCGTCATCGAGGCCGAGAGCTGCGAACGGCCGCCGGAAAGCCCGCCGCGGGTGGACACGCTGACGATCCAGTCGGCGGGAGCCCAGAAGCTCAGCCTCGTCCGCGACACGGACAACTTCGGCAAGTGGTGGAAGCGCTATCAGTACGCGAAGCCGGTGGTGAACATCCTGCAGCAAGCCGGCGTCGGCCCCATGAAGGCCGGCGAGCGGCGCAGCTTCGCCAACCTGATTACCGTCTCCAACGACCAGAGGCCGAGGGCCTACCAGTTGTCGGCCTTCCAGGGAGCCTGGGTCATTCAGGGGCCTGGGAACGGACCGACGCTGTTCGCGCTGCGCCCCGGCAACCGACTGCCCGGGCTCGATACCGACGCCGCCTGTGTAGTCATCGGCCGGCACACAGTGGCTGCGCGAGCCTGCCGCCACTTCAGGTTCGCCGGCCTGGACTTGAGCTTCGAGACCCCGGTCAGCTTCGAGTACAGCGCCCCCGACGGGCGCGGCCTCGTCCTTGCCGCACAGACAGACCGGGAGGCCGAGCGCAGCGACATCAAAGGCCCCAAGCTCCCCAGCCTCGACAAGGACATCCGGTCCTTGCTCGGGCGCCTACCCAGGCAGGAGCGGCTCGTCGCCCGGCAGACCCGGTTCCCCGGCAGCAGGGCCATGGCGCAGCGCTGGAGCGTGGACCTCGGCGCGCCCGTGCATTCCTTGGCTGTCGCCGACCTGGACGGCGATGGGCGGCGCGAGGTCGCGGTCGGTTGCGGCGATAACAAGGTGCGCCTGCTAAGCGACCAGGGCAAGCAGCTCTGGGACTTCGAAGCGCAGGGCAAGATCAACTCAGTCTGCACCGCGGACACCGACGGCGACCACAAGCTGGAGGTCATCGCCGGCTCGGACGACCGCAAGTGCTACTGCCTCAATCGCGACGGCTCCGAGCGCTGGAGCTACGAGGGCGCCGCCACCGACAACCCGTACTGGCGCCGCTACTGGAAAGCCGGCGAGGTGGAGAAGGTGATCGCCGCCGACCTGGACGGCGACGGCCGGGACGAAGTGATCTTCGGTGCGGCCAACATGCACCTGCACGCTCTAAGTCACGACGGCAAGCTGCTGTGGCGGTTCACCAAGTACGGCGTCATCACTTCGCTCATCGCCCATGACCTGACCGGAGACGGTGTGCCGGAGGTAATCGGCGGCCCGGCCAAGATCACCTGCACCAGCGAGGTCTCAGTGCTGGACGCCGGCGGCAAGCGCCTGGGCCGCTTTGGCAATGACGGCTGGGCCTCCGCCCTCACCGCCGTGGCCACGGCCGACCTCGACGGCCCCGGCAAGCCCGCGGTCCTCTGCGGCACCAACTTCAACCACGTGTACGCACTCCACAACGACCATGGCGAGCTATCCCTGCGCTGGAAGTTCGCGCTGGGCGACACGGTGACGGCACTGTGCGGGGTTGACTTCGAGGGTACGGGAACGGACTTCGTGGCCGCCGGCTCGGCCAGCGAGTACGCGTACTGCCTGAGCGGCGAGGGAAAGCTCCGCTGGGCCACGCCGCTCGGCGGACGGGTCTTGAAGCTTGAGCCGGTACCGACCGCAGGTGCAAATAGGCAGCTCCTGGCGACCACCGAGAACGGCATTTACCGCCTCGATGCCAAGGGGAACGTCACGGCCTGGTACACGGACCTGGGCGACCTCACCGATTCGGCAATGGCCGAGGCCGTTTATCTCGGCACGTCCGCAGGCCGCGTCATGCGGCTTGATTTGCAGTAGGCGAAGCGGGCCCGGCGGCGGAACGGGCGGACCAGATGTTGTTTCATAACCCTCGTAGGATAACCATAGAGCGCCTTCAGGCGCGATTGTCCTTGGTCGCTGAGGTTACCCGGCCCAAGATCGTCCGCCTCCAAGGCCCAATGACCCGCCCGCCTCCTCAAATCAGCACGTCCTCCGCCCACCCCAGCTTGATTAGCTCGATCCGCTTCAGGTCGGCCACGCCGATCCCGTGTTTCGTGTCGGCGACGTTGACGTGCTTGGTCCGGGTCTCGAACGGGCGC
>JALGUG010000202.1 GCA_029820995.1 Candidatus Zipacnadia bacterium | reverse complement strand
ACATACCACGCCTTCTGGTCGCCGTCGCCGAGGCCCAGGTGGAAGCCGTCCGGTGCCGGCATCAGATCGAGGAGGCCGGGCTTGTAGAACAGCCGGGCGATGTGGCCCGAGACAGTGGGATTCCGGCGAAACCAGCAAACGAGCGTGAAGCTGCCGAGGTCATCTAGCTCCGGCGCCTCGACCGCCACTGCGCTGCCCGAGGGCGGGTCGTCGGGGCTGGTGCCGCCGTGACGGGAGGCCGCAGTGGTGTCCAGGCAGCCGCCCCAGGGGCCGGAGGCGAAGAGGGCCTCTTCGCCGGGAGCATAGTCCTCGAAGCGCGCCTGGCCGCCGAGTGAGCCGGTGTTGTCGAGCGAGTAATCGAACTTGAGCTCCAGGAGCGGGCGCGGTGCGTTCCGGGCGCCGGCAAGGCTTAGTGCGGCGAGCAGCAGGCAGATAGTGGCAGCGTGGGTCATCTGCTTCGCCCTCCTGAGTGCAGCGGTGCAAATCGCTCAAGCGTGCTACGGCTGCGGTTGGACGTAGCTGCCCTCGATCATCCCCAGGACCTTCGCCTCGCCGGTGGCCGACACACGCACCAGGGCGGCGCGCGCATCGGTGGTCCAGCCGCCGAAGGTGCGCCCCTCGCGCTTGGCTTCCGCCAGCATTACGATGTCCGTTGAGCCGTCGGCGCGCTGTGCGCGGAAGGCCACGGCATCGGGGCCGGCCTCCAGGCGCTCCACGCGGAAGTCGGGTGGCTTGTCGTCGGGATAGACGAGGTGGATCAGCGCGAACTTCGCCGGGAGCTCGAGCTCGGCGGAGTACACGGCCGTGGGGATCTCGCGCTTGCCGTGTTCGGGCGGCTCGGCCTGCGGGTTCTTCCAGCTCGGGCGCCACTTCTGTCCGGCAATGAAGCCCTGGATGGTCGGCTCGGTCTGCCCCTTGGCGTCGCGCACCTGCCACCCGGTCGGATCCAGCGGCAGCAAGAAGCTGTTCGGGACCCCGGGGTCAATAGTGCGAAACATGAGCGACTGCGGGTCAATTTCGGCTTCCTGGGCGTCGAAGTGGAACAGCGAGTCAACGCGATGCTTGCCCGTCCCCTGGATGGTATCCAGGATCAGCCAGTAGTCCGGCTTGACGAACAGGATCTCGCGCTGGTGGGTGACGGACTTGTCCCGCTTGTCGCCGTAACCGTCGGCGTACCGGCCCCGGACGTAGTCGAAGGCGTCGGTGGTAATCCACTGATTGGGCAGAGGCTTTTCGACTACGTAAGTTCCGCGTTGGCCGCGGCGGCGCTGGGGTTGGCCGTCAATCATGATGGTGTTGTGGGCCGGAGTGTCAATGGTGTAGCGGCGCCAGGGCGAGGAATCGTAGCGGTAGTTGCCGGGGTCCACGAGGTGGACCTTGCCGTACCCGTAGCTGACGACGCTCAGCTTGTCCTCGTGCTGGTGGCCCAGGCCGAAGGGGCCGGCGTCGAGGATCAGATAGCGAGCATTCCCGTCCCAGGCGCTGCGCATCACGAATTGGCCGGCCCAGGGGAAGGCGTGCGAGGTGTGGTCGGGCGGGGTTCCCTCGGCGCCCGAGGTCGCGGCCCAGAGGAACTCCGGCCGCTCGTACAGGTCATAGCCTTCTTTGAGTATACCGCGGACGTTGCCCATGCCGCCGTCGTTCAGACCGGGCGTGCGGCCGTCGGGCATCATGACCCATAGGTCGTACCAGAACATGCGCTCCAGCTTGTCGTAGTAGTCCCCGGGGAAGGACACATCGTTGAGTTTGGCGATGCCGGCCAGGCCCAGGAAGTTGCGCAGCGCGACCTGGTGATAGCCGGTGGTGAGCTCCTTTTGCGCCCCGTCGGGATAGACCTGGGCGTCCAGCTCACGGTCCAGCCGCTCGAAGGCGGTCTGGCGCCACTTCTCAGCCTCCTTGAACTCGGGGAACAGAATCCCCACATGACCCAGGCCGTTGCACTCCATGGTGACCCAGTTGCCTCCGCGCGAGAGCCACTCGCTCAGGTGCCGGGCGTGCTCGACCATGGATTTGACCATCGTGACGACGCCTTCGGGAGTGAAGTTCTCGGAGCCGAGAAAGCGATAGAGCGCAGTGGGCCAGGTGGTGGACATGCGGATGCCGCACTCGATGGTGCGCCAGGTATAGGTGCCGTTGCCGGAGGAGTACAGCGGCACGGGCTGCTGGGCGACCCAGTGCTTCACCTGCCAGTCGAACTCCTTCGCGTACTTCTCGTCGCCGCTCTGCCAGTAGGCGTCGCCCAGGTAGTTCCAGTGGTAAAAGCGGTTAATGCCGTAGGTCCACTCTCGGTAGCCCTCGTAGATGTTGGTCGCCCAGTCGGGATCGGGGCCGAAGTCGTGGCCGCTGATAATGTGGCGGCAGACCTCGTCGGCGCGCGTGAAGGTTGCCGTGTCGGAGTTCAGAATGAGCTGAATCACCTGGCCGGTGGCCTTGGCGGAATGGACCCAGAAGCTGAATGTTTCGTACCCGGTCCAATCGCGCGGGAAGTTCTCGGCCCGGACGCTACCGACCAGGAGGGTGCTGCGCCACTTGCCCGAGTACTCGCCGCCGTGGACCTGGTCCGCCGACCGCTCCAGGCCGCGCCAGCCCTCCACAGTCTCGAGGCCGTCTTTGTACTCGCCCGCGGGGCCCTTCAGTACGAAATCGTCGAAGTGGAGAATGGTCTCCGGGAAGCGCGGTCGGTTGCTGTAGGTAGCGGAGAACTCGACGTAGGTGATCCAGTGCCAGCCGATGGGCTTACGAACGGCGCCGAAGTCCTGCTTGGTGAAGGTGAACTGCTTCCAGCCTTCCCAGTCAATCTTCAGGCTGCGCGAGTAGTAGTCCCAGCCTTCGCTGCCGCCCTCGGGCTTGCCGGAACTCTTGGGCCGGGCGCGCCAATCGAAGTGCCAGACGGGCCGCTTGCGGTTCTGCAAGTGCTTCTTGAAGGCCGCTTTGGCGGCGGGCCAATCCTGTTGCTGCACCGCGGCCTTGACCTGCTCCAGGCCGGGATAATCGAGGTTCAGCGCGTGGAAGAACTCCTCGTCGGTCATGCGCGGCCCCCTCACTTTCCCCAGTTTGAGCAGCTTGAACTCGTCGAAGTAGACTAGGGCCTCGGGATTGGGCGTGTTGCCCCAGCCGCTGGCGGTGAACCGGACGGCGTCAATCTTGCCCCAGCCAATCGGCGAGCGGGCTGCACCCAACTCCGCGAAGGGGAGCACGAAGTGCTTCCAGCCTTCGAAACGGCTGAGGTCGAAGCGGAAGGCATAATAGTCGGGGCCCTCGAGCTTCTCGTTCTCGGAGGGCAGAATCATCATGAAGGCGGTCTGGTCCAGCTTGCGGGCGTTGTAGACCCACAGGGACAGGGCGTCGTAGGCCGACCAGTCGTGGGGGATGTCTTCGCGCGCGACGCCGGGGCGCTCGGTCATATTCCGCCAGACGGCCGCGTGTCCGACCTTGGCCTCCGGTGCCTTGGGCTCGAGGTTCGTCCAGTCGGACACATCCTCAAAATCTTCGAGCACAAGGCCCTTCGGCTCCTGAGCAGCGCAGGGGTGGACCACGGCGAGGGCACAGAGTATCGCAATCAGCAAACAGCGGGGTATCATCGGGGGCCTCCAAGTGCCTTGAGTGAAGGCTCTGTTCGCTCCGGGCCGGACGCATTCCTTCGAGGGCAGCGGGGGCCGGTACGGGGGAAATTTGAGGAATGGAGCAGGAACCGCGGATGGAGAGACAGAAGAATTGAGCAAGTCTAGCTCACTAGCAAAGGAGGACATAGCTATGGCACGGCGGTGTTTTGGATTCACGCTGATTGAGTTGTTGGTGGTGATCGCCATCATCGCGATCCTGGCGGCGATTCTCTTTCCGGTGTTTGCGCGGGCGCGAGAGAAGGCCCGGCAGACGAGCTGCTTGAGCAACCTCAAGCAACTGGCGCTGGGAGCACTGATGTATGCGCAGGACTACGATGAGCGAATGATGCCGCGCTACTATCGGATCAATCCAGCGGTGCCGGGCGGCCCAAACTGGTGTTATCATCTCGTTCAACCGTACGTGAAGAATCTGGAGATCACCAAGTGTCCCAGCACCAAGCAGTACTCGTACGGGTACAATCAGCAGTATCTGAACTGGTGCATGCTGGCCGTGATCAAAGCGCCGGCCGAGACGGTGATGATCTGTGACGTGAAGCGCTGCTGGAACTCCGGCGGGGGGCTGAGCTGGGACTTGAGTGTGTTCCCGCCCTCGACCTTCGGCAATCCGCCCTCGAAGCCGGCCAACGACGAGGATCCGGACCCGCCGCCCGGGGACGAATCCCAGATCTATCACCCCCGCCCGCGCGGCCTGCACAACGAGGGCTGCAACGTCGCCTGGGTGGACGGTCACGCCAAGTGGCTGAAGACCGATGCGTTCTTCTACGGGCAAAGCCCGACCGACAGGTTCTTCGACCGGGAATAGCGCGTCGGCCAGGAGAAGCGCGAGGCGGCACAGGGGCCCGGCTGCAAATGCGGCCGGGCTCGCGGCTTGCGGCGTCAGGGCCGGGAGGCGACATGCCCGCCGAGGGCGAAGAGGCCAACACCGCTCAATTGGGAGGTCCAGCCGATGCGCCTGGTACTCGTTGTCTGCTTGCTGGCCTGCTCCGGCGTCTACGGGGCCGAGCTCTCGAATGCACGCTGCCGGCTGGCGTTCAGCGAGGACGGCCGAAGCCTCGCGGCGCTGGCTCCGGCCGGAAAGCCCGAGGCCAACCTGCTATCGGGGGCAGAGACGATGTACCAGGCGTACATCGTCACCCCCGACGGGAAGGAGATCTACGCCTCGCCGAAGGAGACCGCGCCGCCGAAGCAAGAGAGAACCACGGACGGCCTGCGGCTGACCTTTGCGTCGAGTCCGCACCATCCGGCGACCGTCGTTTGCTCCTTCACCGCGCCCGCCGGCTCGCCGTTTATCGAAGCCCGGGTGAGCGTGACCTGTCAGCCGAACTGCACGCTCACCAGCATTCGGTTTCCAGTGTTGTCGGTGACGCTCCCGTGCGGCGCGACGGCGGAGGATGACGAAATCGCCTTCGCCAAGTGCGACGGGAGCCTGTTTAAGAACCCGAGTGCGCTGTTCAAGCCGGGCGCGGTGCAGCAGGGGAGCTATCCCGGCGGAATGTCCATGCAGTGGATGGCCTGCGGCGACAAGGACAGCGGCCTCTATTGCGCCTGCCACGACGGGGAGGGCTGGTACAAGGAGTTCCGGATCTGGCGCACGCAGAGCGGGATGACGCTGGCGCCGGTGCACCGGATGTCGCCGCAGAGGGGGACGCAATATGCGCAGCCCTATGCGGTGGCGCTGAGCACGTACGACGGCGGCTGGATGCGCGCGGCGGACCTGTACAAGTCCTGGGCGACGCAGCAGCCCTGGTGCGCCAAGAGGCTGACCGAGCGCCCGCTGCCGGAGTGGCTCAGGCAGGGGCCGTTCTTCCACGCGGTCTCGTGTCGGCAGCATGACGGGGCGGACTTCCTGCCGCAGATGCCCGAGTACATCGCCGGGTATCGGAAGCTGCTGAACTGGCCGATCTGCGCCATGATGATGGCCTGGGAGAAGCACGATGCCTGGGTCACGCCGGACTACTTCCCGCCCTATCGGGGCGCGGAGCTGTTCAAGTCGGTGACAAGCAAGATTCGCCGCCAGGGCAACGCGACGTTCTGCTTCCTATCCGGGCTGCACTGGACGCTGGAGAAGACCAAGATCAAGTACAACGACTGGGAGGATTTCAAGCGGGAGGGAAAGGCCTCAGCGATTGCGGAGCCGAACGGCGAGCCGCGGCTGTTCGGCAAGCCTGAGAGGGGCGTCGGGCGAGCGGCGACCATCTGCGCCGCGACGCCGTTGGCGAAGAGGATCCTGGTGGATGCGACACTGGGCTGCCTGGACCTGGGGCTCATGGGCGTGCAGGTGGATCAGATCGTGGGGGGCGGTCAGCCGCCCTGCTATTCGACGCAGCACGGACACGCGCCCGGACCGGGGAAGTGGATCTATGAGGCCCTGTACGACGACTTCAGTGAGGTGGTGAAGCGAGGCCGGGCGCGGAGCAGCGAATACGCCTTCGCCATCGAGGAGCCGGGCGAGCTGTACATCCCGCTGCTGGACTGCTACCATGCCCGCGATTACGCCGTGGGCCGCTGGCCGCGCTCGGGGCCGGGCAACGCCTATCCCGCGCCGCTGTTCACCTAT
Source organism: Candidatus Zipacnadia bacterium (assembly GCA_029820995.1). Taxonomy (GTDB): domain Bacteria; phylum Armatimonadota; class Zipacnadia; order JALGUG01; family JALGUG01; genus JALGUG01. The sequence goes on along the minus strand of JALGUG010000202.1, from coordinate 2,640 downwards.
GTCTACCACGAGTATTGTCTGGGGTACGGCGGCGATTCGGCCAGCCTGGCCACCACCAAGGCGCCGTTGCTGATCTTCTACCAGGCGATGAATCTGGTCTGCGGCAAGACGCCGGGCGGGTGCGTCTGGGGGCGGAGGATCGAAGCGTCGGAGCTGGAGCCCTCACTGGCCCAGATCACGCGCGGGCACTGTGCGCTGCTGCGCGCCGGTTTGCAGAAGTACCTGCTGTTCGGGACGATGAGGGACTTCGACCTGGCAGATTCGCCGCCGCTGGAGTACAAGAGCAAGGTGGGACGGTGGGCGCTGCCCTCGGTACCCAGCAGTGCCTTCGCCTCGGCGGACGGCGGGCTAGGTTATGTGTTTGCCAACGTCTCCGACGAGGCGCGGACCCTGGAGCTGTCGCTGCAGGCGTACGGATTGGAAGCGGGCCCGCGCAAGCTGATCGAGTACCGGGGCGTCGAGCCGCAGAAGAAGGTCTTGGCGGAAGCTGTCAAGCTGCCGCACCGGCTTCAGCTCAGGCTGGAGCCGTATGAGGTGGTGCTGGTGGAAGCCGCCAAGGCGTAAAGCGACCAACGGCAATCGCGCGTAAACGCGCTCCTATCCGGGTTTTAAGACGGCTTCCACCCTCGTAGGAGCAGACTAATTTGGGGTCCGCTTATCCGCGGTCCTGGCGCGAGCTTGACCTCGGCACGAAAGGGAGTATGCACGATGCGATGGGTTGCTCTGGTAGTGGCTCTGGTGCCCGGCGCTCTGTTGGCGCAGGAGACCAATTGGCTCAAGAACCCGGGCTTCGAGGCGGCCAAGAGTGCGACGGCGCCGCAAGATTGGGGCTACACTGATTTCCGCACGGGTGGGAAGGCGCTATATAGCCGACAGGCCGGCCGAGGCGGAAGTGCCGCGGTCGGCATCGAGAGCGCCGACGAAAAGCAGCGGGGCGCCTGGCAGCAGCGGCTGGAGCTGAAGGCCGGCCGCGTGCTGATGGTGCAGGGATGGTATCGGACGGAGGGGCTCAAGCCGAGCCGCGGCAATGGGGCCACGGTGCGGATGACGTACTTGCGGGAGACCGCGGGATGGGACTTCATCCGCGACCAGCGGGCCTATCTGCCGCCCAGCGAGGACTGGGCGCCGGTACGGGCGCTGTTTCGCGCACCGCCGGAGGCCAAAGTTGTGGTGATCGAGCTGTTCAACTTCTTCGTGCCGGGAAAGGTCTGGTGGGACGACATGGAGGTTCGGCCGGCGTCGGAAGACGAGATTCGCGAGCAGGCCGCAAAAGCCCTGGACGCGGAACCCGCGGCGAACCAATTGCCGCGGCGCCCGGCGGATGGAGCGAAGTCCAGCGTGAACCCGCCCTCCTTCGTGTGGGTGCCGGTCGAGGGGACGCAGAGCTACATCTTGCAGTATTCGCGGAGCGAGGACTTCGATGACCGGCAGACGGTGACCGTCCGCGACATCAAGCTCAGCATTTACACGCCGCACGAGGTCTGGCAGCCGGGCACCTACTACTGGCGCTACGGCTTTGAGTATGAGCCGGGAAAGCCGGTGTTCAGCCGCACCTGGCGGGTCGAAGTGCCCGCGGAGGCACAGGACTTCCCGCGGCCGCGAACCGACCAGGTCCTCGCGCGCATCAGCAAGGACCGGCCGCGCGTGTACTTCTCGCGCGCCGAGCTGGAGAAGATCCGGACCGACCCCAAGTACGCCAAGGACCGGGAGTCGGCCGCCCGGGGCGCGGAACGCTACCTGGGCCAGGACCTGTACCCCGAACCGAAGCCCCTTGCGAGCGACCGCGAGGAGCGCAGCAAGCAGTATCTGGAGAGCTTCCGGACCATGCGACCGTGGACCCGCGGGATGGAGAACTGCGCCCGCGCGTACGTGCTGACGGGCGACGTGCGGTTCGCACAAGAGGCCAAGCGCCGGCTGCTGCACTTCGCCACCTGGGACGTGGACGGCCCCACCAGCGTGTTCCACAACGACGAGGCCGCCATGGACATTGCCATGCGCGGGCCGCGGACCTTCGACTGGATCTACGACACACTGACGGAGCAAGAGCGCAAGACCTGCCAGGAGATGCTGCGTGCGCGGCTGGCGCAGATCCATCAACTCCACCTCCGAATGCCCTTCCACAGTAAGCCGTACTCCAGCCACCCGGGACGGATGATCGGCTTTTCGGGCGAGGGCGCCATTGTGTTTGCTCACGAGGAGCCGGAGGCTCGGGAGTGGCTGGACTACATCCTGAAGGTGCTCTGGGCCGTCTATCCCGCCTGGGGCAGCGACGACGGCGGCTGGCACGAGGGGCCGGGCTACTGGAATGCGTACATGAGCATGATCTTCCAATTCATCGGGCTGCTCGACGACATCGGCGTCCCGTACAAGGACAAACCGTTCCTGCAGAACACCGGGTGGTTCGGCTTCTACGACGTCTGCCCGTTCGCCCAGCAACGGCCCTTCGGCGACGGCCACGAAGGCGGCTCTGGACGCGGGGACGGCACGCTGCTATACACCTTCTCGCGGCTGTATCACAATCCGTATTTCCGGTGGTACGCGGAGACGCTGGGGGTGCATCAGCCCGGCGGACCCAACGGCTTCCTGCGCCGCGAGGACGGACTGAAGGCCAAGCCGCCGGTGGACATCCCGCAGGCGCGC
>JALGUG010000022.1 GCA_029820995.1 Candidatus Zipacnadia bacterium | reverse complement strand
GGGATGCCGTCCCGGGTCAGCGGCACGCGGCCCTCGAACTTCAGCGTGCATCGTTCGGGCGTGAGCGGGGCGGCGTTGGCCTGGGCGACCAGGGCGGCGCGGGGGACGCCGTATTCCACCTTGCCGTTGCTGTGATAGCCCAGCGGCGCGGTCGGGAGCGTGCCCCGTCGCACCAGCGATCGGACCCACCGGAGGGACACGCCCATCTCCTCGGCGACCTGTCCGTAGGGGAGTATCTCGGCGCTCATGTGCCCTCCTGTTGGCCCTGGCCCGGCTCCCCGACGACGAGGTAGACCTGCCCATTGTCCCAATCGAGGGTGTCGCGCAGGGCGACGACCTCAGCGGGATCGAGTCGCTCCAGGGCCGGATGCTCGGCCTGGGCGATCTCCGCCTCCATGATGGCGATCAGTCCGCGCGCGTCCTTCAGATCGTGGCTGGCCTGCGCGATCAGCCCGAAGGCCGTATCGATCAGGCTCCGGCATTCGAGCACCGTTTCGCTTGGCATTCAGGCGGCCTCCACCCGAAGCTGGGCATTCACGTATCCGTCAATGCTCTTGTGTTCGAACCTGCGCGACCTGCCCACCCGGATGCCCCGCAGTTCTCCCCTATCGAGCAGGTAATACGCCTTCCTCACAGAACAACCGAGGGCGTCGGCCACCTCCTGCGCCCGGAGCCAGTGCGTTGTCGGGCCGCCACACACTGAACACCTACGTTCCTCCTCCCGAGAGCTTCTCATTTTGACACTCCCTCTCGATCAAGACATCGTTTGCTACCTGCCAGAGCGCCCGGAGGAGCGCCCCACTCACCGGTCTGCCTGTTTGGTCCGACCTCAGCGCTTGGCTCACCGCGTCGCACGTCACCCCCCTGCGCCGGCCGATCTCGCTGTATGAAATCATGTGTCTGCCCATGAAAGCCCGGAGGTTCGCTGCCGTGATGACCGTCGCGTCCGCCCCCGTTTTTCTCTTGACTTTTCCCATCAGTGCCCTACAATATGATAGTAGAAGATTCGACCACCCGAATTATACACGGGATATCTAACGCATGTCAAGCCCTATTCTTCCCGAATCGGCAGAAGATCACAGAAAACGCATCGAATTCGCGCTCAATCACATTCGCGGCACTCAAAAGCAGATCGCGGAGGCGTTACAAATGTCGGCCTCCCACCTTTCGGAGATCAAGCGTGGGCGGGCGCCCTTGACAAAGCAGACGGCATGGCGATTCGAGCAATGTTTCAAGATCTGTGCAGAATGGCTGTTGACAGGCACGGGACCGTTCAGCATGGCTGAGGAAAGCCCGGTCTACGTCACGGGTCCCCTGAGCCGCCCGGACCCCAAGCCACCGGTGGCGGAGGTCATCCGGAGGCTCGGCTACCACTGTGGCCAGTGCCACGGCGAGGTGGCGCCGCGCCTGCGTCAGTGCCCCCATTGTGGGGCAACGCTCCAGTGGACGGAGGCCGCCGAGGGGCTCGACTGAGTTGCGACGGGGGGAGGCGGCGTCGACACCCAATAACGGAAGGAGGCGCAAGATGAGGCGCAAGCGATTGGTGGGAACCGGACTGGCTCTGCTGGTCGGGCTGTGCGCACTGGGTGCGGCGGCCCAGGTTACGCGGCGCGAGTTCGACGCGCTGGCAGAGCGCGTGCGCGGCCTGAGCGCGGACGTGGCGCTGCTCAAGGTCCGCATGAGGCAGTTGAAGCCCCGTGTCGAGAAGCTCGAGGCTGTGGGGGCGCCCCTGCCTGCGCCTCCCGCTTTGCCCAAGGAGAATGGGGAGCTGAAACGACCCGGGCCTGCCCCCCCGGACGTGGCGCCGCAAACCCGCGCGCTGGACGGAGGGGACAAGCCTCTGTGGACCGCCACGTCGGCAGCATGCAGAGACCGGCCGGTACACTGCGGCTGGTGTCCATTTGTGATCGACCGATATGAGACGCGGCTCGGCGAGGGCCACATGTGGAAGGCCGAGGACTTGTCGAGGTGGACGCCCCCTCCTGGGAATGTCTGCCCCTTCGGCATTACGTTCCAGGCTGCGCGCGATGCCACGTTGGCGCGCTTGAAGGAGCGTGTGCTGAAGGGCGTGGTCTCGGCCGAGGACGCCTATCGGTCCGCCGTCTCGCTCGGCCTGATCGAGCAGGGCGATCCCCCGCCCTGGGGGGACGGGTCGCAGTTGCTTCCGACCGAACAGATGTGGGACGACCGGAAGGGCGCGATCAGGGTTCGCTGCGGCGCCGCCTGCGGCGGCCTGTGTTTGGGGTGCCCGGTGTTCATGGCGGGCTGATCGCAATCACTGAACCGCCTTTTGAGGCCTCGCGAGGTTGCCTCGCGGGGCCTTTTTTGTGCCATTTCCCTATTTCTTTGTGCACCGCGTGCACGGCGCGCAATCGGCTTGACTTCCTCCTCAAGTGCCCCGCATAAAGGCTTTCGTGCGTCACGGTCTCTGAACCGGCTGCAGCCGGTCGAAAACCGGATTGCGCGCGAGAGTCGCTTATGCCTGCATCGAAACAAGAGGCACTGCCACGCGCTCGGCGTCTATACGCGCAGGGGCAGTCGGCCGATGAGATCGCCGAGTCTCTCGGCGTCTCCGCCTCCACGATCTACCGCTGGATGGCGGCCGACAGCAAGGCCGGCCGCGACTGGGATGCCCAGCAGCAGATCTCCGACTTCTCTGATCTCCGCGACGTAATCGGCGCGCTCGTCGTGCGTCTGCGCGTGCACGTCGAGGACACGGCGATGCCGCCGGGCAAGTGGGCCGATATCACCATCAAGCTCATCAACAGCCTGGAGAAGACGCTCGATCTGTTCGGCGACAACCTCCAGAAGATGATCGCGATGGATTGGTTCTCGGCGTGGTTCGAGGCGCGCTACACGGGCGAGGAACTGCGCATCCTGCGGGGCGCCGTGAATGGGTGCATGGCCGAAATGAAGGAGGACTCCCCGTGAGCTGGCTACAGGTCTTGGTGACGGGACTCGGCGCTGTGCCGGGCGGGTTCGCGGGCGGCTGGTTCGTGGCCTATCGCATGGGCCGATGGCGGCAGAAGGTGGAGGACCAACTCGCCGTGCACGAGGCCCGCCTGCAGAAGGGCAACCCGGCGGTCGACGCGGTGCCCGTACTCGAGGCGCGCCTGAACGTGCTGATCGAGGAGTTCCGCGGGCTGCGGAAGGAACTCCGCGAGGACTTCAAGGGGGTCGTGACAAAGGACGCATGCGACAGGAGACATGACTGATGGCTGAACGCGAGAAGATCGAGAAGCTCCTGGTGGAGATCCAGCGTCGCCGCGAAGAGGCCGAGGCCCGCGCGACGAAGGCGGCCGAGGGACTTGTGCGGACGGCAAGCTTGCTGACGCCGCTGGATGAGCAGGACCCCCAGCAGATCGAAGGCGCGGCCGACGACTACGCGGCCGCTGTCCGTGAACTGCAACTACTGGCCGACTTCGCCCGGAAGGTGCGGGAACTCTTGATGTAGGGGATTCACCGTGGCGTCGGACTGGGGACGGGAACACGAACGGCTCAGGCAGCAGATCATCGAGCGCCAGCAGCGTGAGGCGGCGCCGTTCGAGGATCTCAGTGACGCCGCTATCAAGGCCCGCCGCGGGTTACCCTTCATGGAGTGGTGCCAGGCCTACCTCCCCCACTACTTCAGCGCACCCTTCGCGCGCTTCCACCACCGCATGACCGAGGCGGCCGGCGAGCCCGGAATGCCGACGTTCGTCAGTGCCTTCCGTGGCGCGGGCAAGAGCGTCCTGCTTGCCCTGGCCCGGCCGCTCTACCGCGCGCTTACCGGCAAGGTCCCGTATTTCATCTACGGCAGCCGGGTGCAGGTGTTGGCCGCGCAGAACATGGACTACGTGCGGCTCGAGCTGGAGCACAACCCACGCCTGCTGTGTGACTACGGGGCGCTGTCGGTCGACGGCCCGGGAGAGGTGTGGACGGTGGAGCTGCCGCGCGTGCGCGACAAGGGGCGCTGGTCACGGCAGAGCTGCAAGTTCGAGGCGTTCGGCATCGGCATGTCGCCGCGCGGCCGGCGCTTCGGACACTACCGGCCCCTGGAGTTTGTGGGCGATGACCTGGAGGACGCCGAGCTCGCCCGCAACCCGCAGCGCGAGAAGAACCTGTGGGACTGGATGATGGACGAGGTCATGCCGGCGATGGAGCCTGAAGCCTACGTCTTCACCGTGCTGGGCACGATCTTCGGCCCCGGCTGCATGATGGAACGGGCGAAGGAACTCGCGGCCAAGACGGACGCCACGGGCCGCGCCCTCGGGCGCCGGTTCATGCAGGCGGCGACCGACGAGAACGGCCACAGCGTCTGGCCCGAGCGGTTCAGCGACGCCGCCTTAGGTCGGGTCCGCGCGCAGATCGGCCTCCGCAACTGGAACCGCAACTTCGCCCTGGTCGCTGAGGATCCCGACAAGCCGTTTCAGGCGGACTGGATGGGTGAATACGACCCCGCCAATCTCGATGTCGGATCGCTCCTGAAGGTGTGCTTCCTGGACCCCGCCCTGAGCGAGTCGCCGAAGGGCTGCCCCCGCGCCCTGGTCGCCGTGGGCGCGCACCGGCAGACGGGCGACCGCTACGTGCTGGACGCCTGGATCGCCCGCGGCACGCCCGACTCGATGCTGGACAAGCTCTACGAGTTCTTCGAGCGCTGGCAGCCCTACCTGATGGGCATCGAATCGAACGGCGGCTACGCGCTGCTGCGGGATCTGCTCAACGTCCAGGGGAGCAGGCGCGGCGGTCTGCCCGTCCGCTACGTGAACCAGACGGAGAACAAGGACGTGCGGATCATGGCGCTGCAGGCGCCGATGGAACAGGGGAAATGGAAGTTCCCCAAGGACGCCGGCCCCGGCGTGCGCGCGCTCATCGAGCAGTTGTTGAACTACCCGGACGGGTTCGTGGACGGCCCCGACGCCCTGGCCAGCGCTGACGCGATGCTGCCCGGCTGGTTCGCCCCGCGCGGCGGGGGGACGCCCTACAGGACGTTGCAGAAGCGCACAGATTTTGCATGTGTCTAAGGCAGAAAGGGACAAAGTCAGGGGGACTGGGACCCTAAAGGCCTTAAGGTCCCTGTCCCCTTACGGAGCCCTGTCCCTCTTGGACGGAGAAGATGAAAGAGTCAACGATCCTTGACCAGTACGGGCGGCCGGCGAAGAAGCCCGAGAAGAAGCTGGTGGCGACGGCCACCCAGTGGGGGTCGCGGACCGTTGAATCGTCTCTGACACAGATCAACCTCACGCCCACGCAGATCCGGCAGTATCTGCTGGACGCACAGGGCGGGGACATGTCGGCGCAGTGCGAGTTGTTCGAGGAGATGGAGCGCCGCGATTCCCTCCTTGACACCCACCTCCGGACCCGGAAGAACGCGGTCGCGTCCCTCGCCCACGAGATCCTGCCGGCCGACGACAGCCCCGAGGCGGATGCGATGGCCGAATACGCCCGCGACGTGGTGGCGGGGATCTCGGGCATGCGCGAAGCAAAAATGGACCTGCTCGACGCCGTCGGGAAGGGCGTCGCCATCCTGGAGATCGAGTGGCTGACAACGAAGAGCGAGTGGACGCCGGCGCGCCTACACTACCGCCCTCAAAGATGGTTCACGCTCGCTGCGGACGGCATGACGCTGCTGCTGAAGGGGGAGAACTACGGCGACGATCAGGAGATCAACCCGCTGAGTTTCATCATCCACCGCGCCCAGGCGCGCAGCGGGTTCCTGTGGAACTGGTCGCTGTTGAAATCGTGCGTCCGGCCGTTCGTGATGCGCCAGTATGGAGTGAAGGACTGGCTGGCGTTCGCCGAGGTCTACGGCATGCCGCCCCGGATCGGCCACCTCCGGGAAGGTGTGGCCTGGGACAGCGACGAGGCGCAGCATCTCTACGCGGCCGTCCAGGCAATGGGCGTGGACATGGCAGCCGTCGTGCGCGAGGGCAACGTGATCGAGGTCCTCAACACGGCGGCGGCCGGCGAGGGGCAGATATTCGAGCGCCTCATGGACCATGCCGACCGGGAAATGACGAAGGCGATCCTGGGGCAGACGCTCACCAGCGGCGGCGAGGGCGGCGGGAGCTACGCCCTTGGCAAGGTGCACAACGAGGTCCGCGGCGATCTGACCGAGACGGACGCGTTGGGCCTGGACGAGACGCTGACGCAGCAGCTTCTGGCGCCCATCATCCACCTGAACAAGGGCCCGAACGCGCCGGTGCCGTTCTGGCACACCGCGTTCCAGGAGCCGGAGGACCTGCCGCAACTGGCCACCACTTTCAAGACGCTGGCCGAGGCGGGGATGCCGATCCCCGTCAGCCACGCCCGGAGGAAATTCAACATCCCCGAGCCCGAGGGCGACGAGCCGGTGCTCGTCCCAGCGACGGCCGGGTTCGGCGCAGGCGCTTTTGCGAATGCTCCGCTGCCTGAAGGGGACAGGGACCCTAAAGTCGTTAAGGTCCCTGTCCCCTTACGGGGTCCTGTCCCCTTACGGGGCGCGCGCACGCACGCTGCCCCCGCCGGTGCAACTAACCAGGCGGAGGCGCCGCAGTCGGTGGAGTTAGAGAGGGGTATGGACTGGCTCGCCGAACGGCGGGTCGCCACACCCGATGCGTGGGAGGCGCTCAGCCCCGCCGGCCGGCAGCGCGTGTGGTACTCGAGCGGCGTGGACCTCCTCGATATCGCGCGGATCGCCGAGGCGTTCAGCGGGGTAGTCAACGCGGGCGAGGGCGAGTCCGACTTCCTCGGCCGCCTGGAGGGGTTGGGGATCTCCGTGCCCGGCTCGCAGGAACCCGGCGAGGGGCAGCTCCCCCACTACCGCGCCCGCCTCCTCTACGGCCAGAACGTCGCGACCCTGAACGCGGCCGACGCCTGGATCAAGGCCGTCGAGGGCATGGCCGAACGGCCCTTCATGCAATACCACGCGGTCGCCGATGCGCGGCCGACCCACGCTGCGCTGGACGGCACGATCAAACCGATTGACGACCCGTTCTGGGGCAGCTTCCTGCCGCCGTGGGAGTTCAACTGCCGCTGCTGGACCACCACCATCAGCCCGTCCGAAATGCAGGCGGAGGGACGGTCCGTCACAGAGGGGCAGCCCACCGTGCCGCCGAACCCGGACTGGATGTTCAACCGAAACGACGCCTACTACCTGGAGGCGGGCGGGCAGCAGCCGGCCACCGAGGAGGGCCGCGCCGACGCGGAGCTGCTCGCCGGGCTGTCGCTGCCGGCGGCGCTCCTGGGACATGACAAGTAAGGGGACAGGACCCCTAACGACTTTAAGGGTCCTGTCCCCCTGGACCGCTACGGAGGATGTAATGAAGAAGAGACGCCAGGCACTCAACTCAGAGATCCCGATCGCGCAGGACGGCGGCGTGCCCGAATGGATCATGCTCGCCCGGACGGGCGCGTGGGCGGGACATCCTTCGGGGCCGGAGGTGGTGACCACGGCCCACCTGGCCAGCGCCCTGGACTACTTCGGCCGGCACTACAAGGCCAACAACGCGGACCTGACCCTGGACTACCACCACGCCAGCCTGGCGGTGCCCGGCCGGATCGGGAAGGCCCCGGCTGCCGGGTGGATACAGGCGATGGATCTGCGGGCGAACGGGACGGAGCTGTGGGGCAAGGTCCTGTGGGTAGCCGAGGCCGCGCGCGAGGTCGCCGCTCGGGCGTTCCGCTACATCTCCCCCGTGCTGAGGTGGAACGCGCCCGATCGCGTGACGGGCGATCCGGTGCCGATGCTGATCCACAGCGTAGCGCTGACGAACACGCCATTCATGACGGAACTGCAAGCGCTCAACGAGGACAAGCTGGCCGGCACGGATGCCGGCGAGATCGATCCGCCCGAACATGAGGCGGGCACTTCATCACAAGGAGGCGAGAGCATGGATCTACTCAAGCTCATCGCAACCGCGCTCGGTATCACGCCCGAGGACTTGGCCTCCAAGCTCGGGCTGGCCGTCGACGCGGAGGTCAAGGTCGTGGCGGAGGCGTGCGTCGGCAACGTCGCCAACGCCGCGAAGATCACGGACCTGGAGGCAAAGATCACGGACCTGGAGGCACAGCTCGCAGCCCAGCCGGCGCAGGCTGTGAACGCGGCCATCGCCGGCATGCTCGGCGTGGCCGCCGGCAGTGACGAGACGGCCGTCCGGGCTGCGATCCTCAAGCTCCAGGCGGGGTCGGACGTGCGGGCCGTGCAGCGCAAGCTCGGTTTGGCCGACGACGCCGACAGCGGCCTGATCTTGAACGCCATCGGCGAGCTGCAGGCCTCGCACCGCAAGGACGAAGCCGAAGCCCTGGTGGACGGCGCCATCGAGGCGGGCAAGATCCCGCCCGCGCAACGGGAGTTCTTCCTCATGGCGGCGAAGGACAACATCGGCGTGGCCCGCGAGGCGATCAACTCGCTGCCGGTCGTCACTGCCGGCCAGGCCCACGACCGCCCGGCGGACGGCGGCGGGACGGCGAAGTTCGACGCCGACGACAAGGCGGTCTGCGAGATGCTCGACATCTCCAAGGAGGCATACCTGGCCGCTCGATAAGGGCCGGCGCCACAGACCAGAAGCAGAAACGGAGGAGACCTAAATGACAGCTCTCACAGTAGCGCGAAGCACGGTCACCATGCGCGTGCGGTCGGGCGATCTTCTGCGGATCCCGATGGCAGCCGACGCCATCATCTTCGTCGGCGGGCTGGTGAACGTCGACAGCGACGGCTATGCGGTCCCTGCGTCCGACACCGCCGGCCACAAGTTCGCCGGTCTCGCGATGGCGGACCCGCAGGATCCCACGGCCACGCACCCGAACAGCAAGTATGACAACTACGGCGGCGACGCCGGCGCCAAGGAAGTCATCGTGCTCTATAAGGGGCGCGTCAGGTTCTACCTGGCGGACCGGACCCCGCTGCAGAACATGCTCTTCGCGAAGGTCTATATCGCCGACGATCAGACCGTTGCCGTCTGCCGCGAGGACGTGACGAACGACATCTGGTGCGGGCAGATCATGCGCCTGCCGGGCACGACACTCGCTGCCCATCCGGAAACGGACATCGGGTCGAATGAGGTCGAGATCGAGTTCGGCGGCACGCCGTATGAGTGGCTGCTCGGCACGACCACCGCGGCGCCGACCACAACCACGACGACGGCGCAGGCGTAGCGACCCCGTAAGGGGACAGGACCCCTAACGCCATTAGGGGGCCTGTCCCCCTTGGAACGCCAACTACAGGAGGATGCGAAGAGATGGACATCACGCAAGGTAATCTGGTGCGGCTCTTCACGGGCTTCAAAGCCCTGTTGCTGGCCGCAGTCAAGGAAGCGAAGCTTCCTGAGGATGTGGTGGACTTCGTTGTCGAAGTCCCGTCCTCGAAGTCCAAGGAGGAGTATCCGACGGGCGCCCTGCTGGGCGATCTCGAGGAGTTGCTCGATCAGTACACGACGCTGGATCTCGGCAAGTTCGTCCAGGAGATCCCGAACCGGTTCTTCGGCAGGATCCTCAGGGTTCCTCGGGGCAACATCGAGGATGAGGACATGGGCGTCTACAATCTCGCGATGCAGCGGTTCGGGCGGCTGGCCGCCACGCACCCCTATCGCCGGCTGCCGCAGCTCTTCATCAACGGGTTCGCGACGCCCTGGGGGCCGGACGGCGCAAACGTCTTTTCGGCCAACCACCAATGGCCTGGCGGGGCGGGTTGGAGCAACATCACGAACGGGCCGCTGAACGTCGTCAACTATCGCGCGGCCCGGCTGAAGCTTCGGACGCGCCCGGGCCCGGATGGCCAAGCGCTGGAACTGAGGCCCACGCACCTCATCTGCGGCCCGAGCAATGAGACGGTCGCGAAGGCCATCCTGCGCGCGGAAAACAGCGCGCCGGGAGTCACCAACCCCGACCGGGACGAGGCTGTCAAGATTGTGGTCTGGGGCGCGCTGACCGGCGCCTCTGCCAACTACTGGTTCCTCGTGGACACGAGCGACGAGAAGCCGATCATCGTGCAGAACCGCGATGCCCCGGCCCTCACCGCAAAGACCGATCCGAGCGACGCCAACGTGTTCTACCAGGAGATCTACGAGTTCAAGACGGCCCGGCGTTATGGCCGCGCCATCGTGCTCCCGCACCTCATTGAGGCTTCGCAGTGGGGCGCTGAGGGCGAGACCACCACAACGGCAGGAGGATAAACCACAACAGGGCCATGAGCCCACGTGAGAAGGGGACAGGACCCCTAACGCCTTAAGGGTCCTGTCCCCCTACAGGGTTCTGTCGCCCTTCCGATAACGCGAGGCGAGCGATGGGGAATTACATCGCGCTGGCCGACATCGAGCGGCGGATCTCGCCCGCCGACCTGGTGCGCCTGGCGGACCACGACGAGGACGGGACGGCCGACGCGGCCGTGGTCAGCCAGGCCATCGAGGACGCCGAGGGAGAGATCGACTCCTACCTGGGCAAGGTCTACGTCGTGCCGATCCCCGCGCCCGTGCCGAAAGTGCTCCAGCAGAAGGCCGTGACGATGGCCTGTTACTTCCTCTACAAGGGGCGGCGGGCGCTCAGCGAGGACATCAAGGACAACTACAAGGCCTGCATCGCCTGGCTCAAGGACATCGTCGCCGGCAAGGCGGGACTTGGCATCCTGCCGAAACCCAGCGAGAGCGCCGGCGCCGGCGGGGTGAGACACAGCGTGAAGGACCGCGTCTTCGGACGCGACGAACCGCTCTAACAGGACACTGATCGACACTGATACGGCAACAGACAAGTCCATTGTTATGGTTTGATCAGTTTGATCAGTGTGAATCTGTGTCTATTCGAAGGGTGTCTATACCGTGAGGCTGGAAGCTGATCTTCGGCAGTTCGAGAAGCGCATCAAGCGTCTCGTCCGCGCCGTGAAGGATCTGACACCCGTCGCCCGCGATTTCGGCGGGCACGTGGTGCGCCGGATCAAGGACTCGTTCCAGCGCCAGGGCGAGGCCAGCGCGCCCGGAGAGGTCCCGGCCACGCATCGGGGCGGACGCGGCCTGGCCGGCAGTGTCACCTTCAACGTTCTGCCGAATGGCGAGGGCGTGGAGATCGGCACGCCCCTGACGCATGGCGAGGTCCTGCATCGCGGCACACAAGAAGCGCTGGGCGGGCCGATCCGGCCGAAGAACGCGAAGGCCCTCACCATCCCGATCAGCCCGAGGGCGCGGGGCAAGAGGGCGCGCGACTTCGCCGGCATCTTCCGCGTGCCGGCCGGGCCGGGGTCGGAGCCGGAGGACGTCGGGATCCTGGCCATCGCCGGCTCGGGCGATTCCGTCGTGCCGCTCTTTGCGCTGCGCACGGCGGTGACTATCGAGCCGCGCCCGTGGCTGGGCATCACCGACTCCGACGAGGAATATCTCGGCGAGGCGCTCGAACGCCAATTCGACAGGGAGGCATTTGGCCGTGGCTAACTTCCTCACGGACGGCCGCGTCGCGCTGCGCACCGCCATCGAGGCGGACGCGGCGATCAACCCCCTCGTCAAGAAGTGGTACGCGTTCAAGGGAGGCCTGCTGCAGCCATACGAGATAGTGCCGGCTGACTGCCCGGTCTACGCGCTGTATCCCGGCCCGATCGTCGAGCCGGAACTGCGCAAGGAGATCGCCTACGACATCGAGCAGCGCATCGCGATTCAGATCACCACGGAGGGGGACGATCCGGAGCCGTGCGAGAACCTGGTGGCGCTGACGCTGGATCGCTGCCGGCTGGCTCGGGCCGACATGCTCGGCCTGTCGGGCGACGGCCTGGCGAACATCGTGCCGACCGTGGCGATGCAGGCCTGGCGCAATGAGGAAGAGAAATGGCTGATGTGGCAGGCCACGGTGACCGTTGGCCTGAGATGGATACGCCGCAGATTCGCTTAGAGGAGGAAGGACAATGCCAGGAGTAAGAAGCCACGGCGGGTGGCGCCGCATGCAGAGGTTCTGCCGGGTGGCCGCGCACTCGGCTTACGGCACGGTGCCCGGCGCGCCGGCCTGGGTCTACATCCCACGCCTCGGCGACGGGCAGGGGCTGAAGGCGAGCGCCCCCCGCTATGTGCCTGACACGGAGATCGGTGGCTTCCGGGAGCGTGTCGCCATCCACCACCGCCTCACGGTGGAGGGCGAGTTCCGGACGCTCCTCTATCCAGGCAGCGCCCAGTTCCTGCTGGACATGGCCCTGGCGCGCGTCGCCACCGTCGGCGACGACTACCAGGACATCTACCAGCACGTGATGGACGAATACAACCCCGAGGATCCGCGCCGCTACACGGGCGTCGTGGCCGACACGCTGCGGATCGAGGGGACGGGCGAGGGGGACGGGGAGATCCAGGTGGCGCTCGGGCTCATCGCCCGCGACGAGGCCAAGGAGGACAGTCTGTCGGAAGCTACGTTCGAGGCGGCCTACGACGCCTTAGAGGTCGTCCCGTTTATGCACGGGCACGCCGAGCTGCGGGTCAACACCATCCTCATCACGGACGTGGAGCGGTGGGCGATCAACGTCACGAACAACGTCGGGCGCGGCCCGCTCACGCGGCAGGCCGCCGGCGTGAGCGCGATCGCCTTCACGCACGGCAACAAGCGGCAGATCACCCTTGACCTGACCGAGTTGCACAACTCGGACGACTTCGACGCGGCCGTGCGGGACGGCGCTCACATGACGTTCTCTGCGGAGTTCTGGCACCCGGCCGGCCACTACATGGCCATCTTCCTGCCGTGGCTCGCCGTCGAGGAGTCCGACAACGACGGCACGCCGAGCCAGCAGGCCAAGGAGAGCCCCCGGATGCGGGCGCTGGAGGCGCCGGAGGGCCAGGACTACGAGGGTCAGGACATCGTTTACGACGTGGACCTCGCAACCGGAGGCACCACAACCTTTGCGCCGTTCACCACAACCGCCGCTGCGACGACGACGACCACCACGGCCGCGCCGTAGGAGCGTAAGGCGAATCCGCCAATGGACGGGTTCGCCCCGCCGGGGGGCCGCGCCCTGAACGGGGCCGGCTCCAACGGCCCCCCGGCATACATCCTCCTCTTGGAGCCAGGAGGACTGAGAGATGGACGAATCTTCCGCCGATACCGTTGCCGAGCAGGGGCTGAACGACTTCCTCGATTCCATCGACTGGATCGAGCGAGACGACGCCTACCGGGCGACAATCACCCTGGACAGCGACACCCTCACACTGCGCGTGGCCCCCGCCGGCGTCGCACAGAAGGCCGTCACCTTCCTGCGCGGGCACTTCGCCAAGCTACTCCGCCTGGGGGCTGGGCGCTCCGACGGCGATCCCGCCCAGGTCGTGGAGATACTCGAAGAGACGCTGGGCGAGGAAGGCCAGCAGCAACTGTGGGATCTCATTGACGAGGTGTTCGCCTGCTGCCTCCACGAATGGAACGTCCCCGGGCTCCAGGCACTCTACTTCCCTGGCATGACGCTGCCCGTGCCGAACGCCACCCTGCCGGTCGCCGACCGCATGGAGATACTGAAGGGCCTGCCGCTGTCCGTGATCGGCGCGGTCCTGATCGGCAGCATGTGGTTGGCAAAAAACTCACTTCGGAGGTCGAAGCCGGCCTGAGCGGCTCGGCCTCCTGCGAACTGCTGGAGCTATACCGATGGGCGAAATGGGGCCAACCGGTGCGGCCGGAACTTCGGCCCGCCCTGTGCTTCGTGGCCGACCAGCTCGGCGAACCATACACGATCGCGGTCGCGCTGAGGGAGGCGCTGGACGCGGAAAGGGGACAGGACGGCGTAAGGGGACAGGACGCTGTAAGGGGACAGGACCCCTAACGCCTTTAAGGGTCCTGTCCCCCTTGATCCTGTCCCCTTCACTGACACCTGACGCACTGGAGTGACGTATGCCTGACCGAGACATGGCGTTCAGCCTGAAGGCGTTCTTCGACGGGCGCGCAGCGATGCGCGGGCTGCGCCGGTTCGCCCGTGGCTTCACGCGGTCCGTCCAGGGCATGACACGCAGCGCCGGCCTCGGCGCAGGCTTCGCCGGCATCGGCGGCAGGTTCCGGCCGGGCGGCGCGGGCGGGATCCTTTCCGGCCTGGTGCAGGGCGCGACCGGCCTGGCGATGGCGCCGGTCCGCATCCTGGCCGGATTCGCCAAGTTGATCCCCGGCATCGGGGGCATCCTCGGCGGCGTGGTCTCCACCGGAGCGAACATCCTCCAGGGCCTCGTCGGCATTGCGGCCAACGTGGTGGGCGGGATCGTCAACGCCCTGGGCAAGCTGGTCGCCGCAGCCGCCCGGATATTCACGCGGATGGTGGCTGTGGCGGGCCGCATCCTCGGCAAGCTGGTCAAGGTGGCGGCCGGCATTGGGCTCGCGGTCGGGGCCGTGCTCGGCTGGCAGATGATAAAGGGCATCCGCGAGAACATGCAGCTTGCGGACATCCGGGCGGTCATGCAGAAGACGTTCGGCCCCCTGGCGGCCGAGATGGAGAAGCTCGCGCGCACGCTATCCCTGGCAACGCCCTTCACGCCGATGGAAGTATTGCGCACGGTCACCACGCTGGGCGCTGCGCGGGTGGAGGTGAAGAAGTATATCGGCGACGTGCTGGACCTGGCCGCCGCCACCAAGGGTCTGGGCATCCGGCTGGAGGACGTGGCTCGGGTCTTCGCGCGGGTCCGCTCGGGGAGCTTCGGCGAGGCCTTCGAGCGGCTGCGCGAGATGACGATCTCCCGGCCGGAACTGGAGGCGGCGGGCCTGACGTTCAGCAAGGCCGGCCAGTTCATGGGCACGCCGGATGAGGCGTTGCGCGGCATCGCGAAGGTGATCCGCAGCCGCTTCGCTAACATGGCCCGGCAGGCGGCCGAGGTCGGCAGCGGGCCGTGGTCGACCTTCGTCGGCGTGATCCAGGACCTCCGCATGGAGCTGTCTGGCCCCTGGTATGAGCGCTTCAACAATGCCTTGAAGGACATGAACGGCTGGCTGCTCAGTCTGAAGGACACCGGCGCGTGGCGGGCCATCATGGCCGGGAGCGAGGCTGCGGCGGACGCGGTGGATAGGTTCGTTCGCAATCTGATCGATACCGACTGGGCGGCGGCGTGGAAGGGCATGCTGTCCTTCCCCCAGCGGATGTGGGATGAGGTGATCCCCGATATCGGAAAGCTGTTCGCGGAGAAGACGGCGGAAGGCTGGGTGATGGGGCCGGTCAGCGAGAAGATCCTGGGCGGTCTCGAGCGGCTGAAGCTGGAAGCCCTGAAGATCCTCGAGGGGCTGTGGGGCGCCATCGGCCAGCGCGCGATGGAGACCACTCGCGACGTGTTCAACAAGCTGAGCGGCGTCTTCAACAGGATGGCGAATCAAGTCGGGGAGCGGGACAAGCAGGCGCTGCTTCGCCAGCTCCGTGATCCCAATCAACAGACCGCGATCTGGGACTATCCGAAGGGCCTCAGGGCGAGGGCGCCGTTCACATCAAACGAGGAGATGATCCGGCTTGTTGGGGCGACCCCGGCCTCCGAGTTCGTGTCCATAGCAGAAGGGGAACAGGTCAAGGCGTTCAAGGCTGCGGCTGACGGCATGAGCGACATGGCGACGGCGGCGCACAAGGCCGGCGAGAACGCGAGTGATTCAGCCGGCCGAATCGCGGACCTCAACGCCGAGATCGATGCACTCAACAGGAGGCTGGACGCTGCGGAGAAGGAGCGACCATTGAAGGCCGAATTGGGGGGCGTCTGGCAGAAGGCCGGCCGGGTCATCCGCGAGACGTTCCCGGTGAAGTCGCCGGCAGACGTCGCCGCCGAGCGCCAGGCGGCCCTGCGTCAGACTCCAGGGTACAAGGGCCGCGCCGCCCAGATCGCCAAGAAGCGGAAGACGGCCGGCTACGCGCGCGCGGCCGGCTACATCGAGGACGCCGAGCGCTTGGTCGCCGAGGCCGACCAGTTGCAGCTCTACCTGGACGCGTATTTGGACAAGGCCGAGGACGCGTTCGAGCGCCTGGACGAGAAGCAGAAAGAGATGGGCGACACCCTGCGCCGGCACGGGAACAAACTCAAGAACATCGGCACTGCGCGAGCACGATAAGGGTTCTCATGGCTGTGGGTTACTTCAACGACGGGACGGTCGACATCGAGCTGGGGGAGCACGTGTTCGCCTCGCCCTCGGCCCGGCGTCGGATCGTTACGCTCGACCCGCACTCCGCGCCGGCCGCTGTGCTGGACTCCGGCGGCGGGATCCTGGAGTTGGAGGTCACCGCACAGCGCGTCCGCACCAACCTGGGCGACGCCGAACGATATATCTACGAGCAGCTCCTGGCCCTGTCCGACAGCGGCCCCGGCAACCTGGCCTACGAGGACAACCGGGGACACCGGCACGTGTTCGGCGACGCCGTCTGCGTGGGTGGAAGCGGCGTGGTGGAAGCATGCGAGTTTGCCGACATGCGCCTGGACTTCGCCTGCCCCGAGAAGTCGGCCGAGCCGGCCTGGGTCGGCGCGCCGGCCGCGCCCGGCGTCTACGCCGGCACGGACACGCTTCAGGACTACGCGGCCGGCGGCGTCACGCTCGGCGTGGGCGGGCGGATGCGGATCGAGATGTCCCGCGACTATCCGCTGCGGGAGATCCCCAGGGCGCGCGGCGCGCGGGCGACCGTGCCGCAGGCCCGCGCTGTGATCCGCTTCATCATTGACGCCGCCCGCGTGGCCGGCACGGAGAGCCTGGCCACCGACCTGGAGGACCTGGCCCGGTCGATCTCCGGGTTGGTCAACCTGACGGCTAATGGGAACACGTTCACCGACGTTCTGCTGGAGCGGATGCGGCCGAGTCATACGGACCGGAAGTTCACGATGGTGCAGTTCAGCTTCGTCAAGGACCTGTCGGCGGGCGGCGCGGGTGCATGGAGCGGCACGACGACCACGGCGGCGCCGACGACCACCACGACAACAACGCCGTGATTCACCACAGAGGCACAGAGGACACAGAGAACGGAGAGAGGAGCCAAGATGACTCGGAAAGAAGTAATGGCGGTGATACACGACGAGCGGCAGTATCAGATCCATCAGAAGGGCTGGACCTTCGAGCATGACAGGGATCACAGCCCCAAGGAGTGGGTGGCGATCTTCACCCATGAACTTGGCTGCGCGGCCGACAGCGCACTCAACAATCGGGACGAGAAGCCGTGGTACCGCGCCGTGGTGAAGCTGGCCGCCGTGTGCGTGGCGGCCCTGGAAGCCTCTGATGACTCGCGATTCCCTTCTGGATGCTACTCACGGCAGATTGCTACGTGCTCAATGCTAACCCCTGACCCCTAACTGCTGTCTGCTGACCGCTTCCCGCCTTCGTAGCCGAAGCTACTTCGGCGGAGTAGGCGACTGCTCACTGCTCACTGCTTACTGCTCACTGCTCACTGCTCACTGCTTACTGCCAACTCCTGACCACTGGAGCGAAGCGACGGACACGACGATAACCATCGACGCTGTTGCGCGGACGGACCTCACGGTCCGGCGGATCGTGCAGTCCTACGTTGCGCCCTGGGCCTGTGAGCTGGCTTACGTGGGTCGGCATGACGTGCAGCCGCAGCCGTGCAGCGTCAATGATTGGGTCCACGTGCGCGACGCCGACTCGGGGCAGCTTATCTTCCGGGGCAACATCGTGCAGATCTCCCCAGGCGGCGTGGCCGACGAGGGGATCGACTTCATCGCCCAGGGGCGGCGGTTCAGACTTGAGAACGAGCCGGTCAACATCAACGGCTCGGGCGTCTACGTCTGGAACCCGCGAGGCCACCTGTGCAGTCACGGCAGCGGCGAGGACTCCCCCGGCCGCGACGGCGGCAAGTGGACGGCCGGCGAGATCATCATCGACATCCTCGAGCACGCCCTCGGCCTACCGGATGCGGGCAGCGATATCCCCGGCCACCATTCCTGCGCGGGCTGCGTCACAGACACCTACTTGACCACTGACGACATCCTCTCATACGACGCCTCCGACTGGCTCGCCCTGGACAGCGTGATCGGCGAGTTCAGTGTGGACAACACGCCCGTTGCCGTGGCGATCTCCGAGCTGCTCAGCATGAACGGCGGCTTCTACGGCTGGTATATCGACCCCTACGGCGTGCTGCGGCTGCACAACCTGAACTCGCTGCCCGAGACGGACGTCGAGGCGGGGGAACTGGGCCAGTGGCAGGACGCCGGCGGCACGGCCTACTCGCTGCTGGACAACCGCCTGGACTGGAGCCTGGACGGCGTCTACTCCGAGGTGATGGTGCAGGGCACCGACCGGACGGTGGAGGTCAAGCCGGCGAACCTGGACGGGTGCGCCAACGCCGCGCTGAACGGCGGGGGTGAGCTGGAGTTGGTCAACCAGCCGTGGAAGGACTGGGACTGCGCCTACCGCGCCTTAGAGCAGCCCTACCGGCCGTGGACCTGGAAGCCCGTGGGCTTCAGTGGGTCGTGCGAGAACTGGCGGGACGAATGCGAGTGCGGCATCCCGGCCGGCCTGGGCGGCGTCTACAGCGGCGCGCGGATCTACCGCGGCACGGACGCCGGCGCGAAGGGCATCGTGAACCCGCCGATGGGCGGCTTCAACTGGCGGGTGAACCTGCGCACCGGGATCGTGATGTTCTACTGGGACGTGGCGGCCGACCTGGATCCGGGCGAGAAGCTGTGGGGCTGGTATTGGGCGAGGCAGCCGTTCACCGTGACGGCCGGCCCTTCGGGCAATGCCTACGTGTGCCTGGGCTACCAGCGGACCCTGAAGGTCTTCGACCCCGCCTACAGGCACACCACGAGCTGGCCCCAGGAGGGTCAGCCGGACGATGAGACGGCGATGGGCATCCTCGCCGGGCGGTTGCTTGAGCAGCTCAAGGACGTGCGCGTGCAGGGGCGGATCGAGTGCGACGGTGTGGACGCCTCCCTCACGCTGCAGAGGCGCTACAACGTCACGCGCCTGGCGCCGTTCACAACCGAGGCGCCGCCCACCAGCACCCCCGCGCCACCCACGACCACGAGCACCACCGAGGCCTGCTGGCCCGATCCCCTGGACTGGGGCCGCCTGGCGCTGAACGCCGTGGAAGTGACGTGGGATTTCTCACTGAACACCGTGGAGCTGACGCTGGCCAACACGTTCTTCATGCTGGAAGGCTACAGCGCCATCAAGGAGCGGCTGCGCCTGAACCTGTTCGCCGAGAGGGAGTTCGGCTTCAGCGAGGACATCGTCGACTGCCAGGTGGGGCCGGGCAGCGGGTCGGAAGACGACGAAGTGGAGGATTGCCGGCCCCACACGGGCAACTGCTACAGCCTTGATTTCACGGACTCGTGTGGTGGCACTGACTACACGGCGATGGACGCAGTTGTCGTAAGCGGAGCGTCCGGGCCGGAATCCGGAAGTTACTGGTGCCTCTGGGAGAACGGAACGGGGGCTTTCAAGCTGGGGTTCGACCCAGTAGACAACGAGTGGTTTGTCGTGTACGGGCTTACCGCCACCGGGTTCGCAGCGAAGTGGGTAAAGGCCGAGGGCGTGGGGCCAGTAGGAACCTACAACTGCAGCGTGGGAGGCGACGGTATCGTTGTGGTCGCTGAGGTTGAGTGTCCCTCCACTACCACGGTAGCCCTGCCCACGACGACCACTACTACCTTGGGCGACTGCAACGCCTGCGACCCGGCGATCCCGGACACGCTGCACGTGACGCTGTGCGGCCTGGCCGGCGACCTCGCCCCCTACAACGGCGATCACACGCTGACCTACGTCAGCTACTGCCTGTGGCGGCTGGAGCTTGAGGATGCGTGGATCGAGCTGGCCTACTCGGGCGCGAGCTGGATCGTGACGCTGAACGTGACTCGCGGCACTTCCTGCCGCAAGAGATGGATACAGGGAGACATCCCCGGCTGCACGCCGCAGAGCGCCTTCTATGTGGAGCTTGACTGCCTGGACGACACCTGCGCCGACCATGAGAGCTGCGAGGACAGCATCGGCGCCACCTGCGAGGTGAGCGACGCGGGCGCCTCCTGCCCCACCACATCCACCACGACGGAGTGGTGCGAGG
Organism: Candidatus Zipacnadia bacterium; assembly: GCA_029820995.1. Lineage (GTDB taxonomy): Bacteria > Armatimonadota > Zipacnadia > JALGUG01 > JALGUG01 > JALGUG01. Next base: position 13,303 of record JALGUG010000022.1, on the reverse strand, counting down.
ACTGCCGGGCGTTGTGGGAGAATTGTTACCGGCTGGACTTCGCCGGGGAGTGCGGCGACGGCGAAGGAGGCGCGTGCGCGAACGGCAATTGGGACGGCCTTTCCGCCCTGGTGGAATGGAGCAGAAGCGAGTCCCAGCCGGAAGGGTTCATGTGCCTGTGGCAGGGGCTGGTGGAGGCGCAGGATTCGGACTGCCACGGCGCCGCTTGCGGCCCCCTCGGCTACGATCCCATGCGGCAGATCATAATTGTGAGCCTCAGGGACCTGGAGCGGGACTTCGCCCCCTACAACGGGGAGCACTGCGTGCGGGAGACGGGCCCGTGCGAGTGGGCCGCTACCCTCGCGGACGGCACGACCCTGAGGGTGTATTGGGACGACGACGCCAGCAGTTGGTTTGTCGAACTGGTGCTGTCAGGGTCCATTCCACCGGTGAGCGGCACGACCAGCACCACGCCGGGCGATGCCTGCGCGATCCGGTGGGAGAGCTACCCCGCGCCAGCGGAGGCGTGCGCCGTTGTGGGGGAGTTCCGGCTGGATCATTGCTGGAACGACGCCTGTGCGGACAACTGGAGCTGCGCGTATTCGACGGGGGCCCGTTGCACCGTCTACTCGGGCCTCCCCTGGATGGGCCTGGCCGACCTGACGTATCACCCGGCGATGGGCTGGATGATCCTGGTGGGCGAGGCCGTCTGGACCAAGGACGACGATCCGTTCGACTTCTGCGATCCGGAGGGGGCCTATAGCTGCGCCGGCGACGGCGGCGGCACGGTGACAGTGACGCAGGCCCTCTGCCCCGGCGTGACTACGACCACCACGGCGGCCCCGACCACCACGACGGCCGCGCCCCCGCCGACCACCACAGCCGCGCCCACCACGAGCACCACGACGGAAGCGCCGCCCGCGTGCCCGGATGACTGCAGCGTCTGCGACGATGACAACACGGTCACCGTCACCGTCACGAACCTTGCGGGCACCTGCGGCGGCTTCAAGAAGGGCCAGTGCTGGCGCGGAAACCAGGTCGTGCCCCTGGTGCGCGACGTCGGCACTGATTGCCGCTGGTATGCAACGCAGGCCCTGGTGCTGTTCGATCTCTACTGCTCTGACAACGTGTGGTATCTGGACATTCACGCTGCGAACACCTGCGTGCGGTTCACCGCCGCGCCCCTGGGTAACGGCTGCCCGCCGACTGCGGCAGGGGCGTGGACCGCAGACGCGGGCTACAGCACGTGCGACGTCGGTGCTGCGAGCATGAGCCTCTCATGGGATTAGACACATGGCAATAGCAGAAACAGAACTGCCCGGCATGGAGAAGCGGCCCTGGACCGACGGCGCGGCGTGCCGGGACCGGCCCGTCCACTGCGCCTACTGCCCCTACGTGTTCGCCCGGCCGGTGGAGTATGCCGACGTGGAGTGGCTGTTCCCCATCAAGGACGTGTATTGCAAGGAGGACGGGACGCTGGTGAAGCCGGGGCTTGAGAACAGCTTCACGCCGCCGCCGTTGCGTCGGTGTCCCTGGGGGGAGACCTTCGATGGCGCGCGCGAGGCCTGCGCCGAGAGGACCGTTCAGCGCGTGGCGGATGGCAAGATCACCGCCCAGCAGGCCATAGATTCCCTGACCGCCCTGGGCATTGACGTAGACCTGGAGGTTGCGGAGCCATGACGACGCAAGGATGCGAAGTCTGCCAAAGGTGCGGACAACCCTATGCGACGGTCTACCGTGTCCAGAACCACTTGTGGGAGCGCATAACCGGGCGAAGTGATGGCGGCGGTGTGCTCTGCCCCACATGCCTCGACAGCGCAGCACGACAGCAAGGCATGACTCTTTACTGGCAGGCTTGCGAAGACGAGTTTCCCGAACCACCTGGCTCAGGCACGAAGAACCAGACCCATGTTGCCCATGATTGAAGCACTCACTTCGATGATAGCCAGACAACGCTCTGATGTCAATTCTCTCCAGCTATCGGCGGACGCACAGATGGAGGCCGACGAGCCATGACGACACTGCGCGAACGGATCATGGAAGCGGCGGGCGGACGTCGCAGGGCCGAGGGGGACAGGACCCTTAATCCGTCTGGGGTCCTGTCCCCTTCCGCGCACACAGAGGGACAGGACCCTGAACTGCCTAAGGGTCCAGTCCCCGTCACGCAACCCGTGCGCCGGGACCTGCGCGGCTGCTCGGGCTGCCGCAAGAAGATGCTGGCGAAGATGCGGGCAAAGAGACGGCGAGCCGCGGATGGACGCGGAGAACGCAGATAGACGACCAGGGAGCCAGGCGTGTGAAGATCGCAACCGTTATCACAGCGTACAACGAAGGGGCGGAGGTGGCGGCCACCGTCGCCAGCATGGCGGAATCCATGCGGGGAAAGGGGACCGGGACCTGTAAGGGGACAGGGACCTCAACTCCTTTAGGGTCCCTGTCCCCCTCGTCCCTGTCCCCCTCCGAGCTGCTCATCGTGGTGGTGGACGACGGCTCGACGGACGGATCGTGTGAAGGGCTGGGGACTGGCCCCTTAAGTCCGTCAGGGGGCCTGTCCCCTTACACCTTGCGCGTCGTGCGTCACGACAAACCCCAGGGCGTGGGCCGCGCGCGCAACGCCGGCCTGGCCGTGGCCCTTCAGTGGGGCGCGGACGTGGTGTCCTTCCACGATGGACACATGCGCTTCCCCGAGGGTGTGATGGAAGCCCTGGCGGCCAAGGCCCTGGAATCGCCCGCCATCGTCACCAGCAAGGCCAAGGGCTGGTGGTTTGGCGAGGACCACCCCCAGGTGAAGGCGGGGAAGGTGAAGGCCGGCGACGAGCGCCCCTTCCGCGCCTGGGGGGCGGACATGCACTGGAACAGCGGCTACGGCCTCCAGCCGAAGTATCGCATCTACGCCAAGCCGGGGACTGGACCCCGTAAGGGGACAGGGACCTCAACTCCTTTAGGGTCCCTGTCCCCCCCGGTCCTATCCCCGTCAACCGATGCGGATCCTGGACACGCAAGGGGACAGGACCCCAACGGCCTAAGGGTCCAGTCCCCAGAATGGGCGCGCGTCCCCTGCCCGATGGGCGCCTGCTACGTGTTCGGGCGCCGGGCCATCGAGCGTCTCATGGCGCCGACCGGGCGGCTGTGGGATGACGTGGCCGGCAGGTGGGGGTTCAGCGAACAGGCCATCGCCGTGAAGGCGTTTCTGCTGGACATCCCCGTCCTGGTCAGCCGCGACCTGGCCACCCATCACCACTACCGCAACGCCAACCCCGTGCCGAACGCCGGCGTGGAGACCTGGAAGAACGTCTGCTGGTCGATGGCGGCGCTGCTCAGCGACGAGGCGTTCGACCTCCGCTTCCGGGACTTCTGCGACGCGCGTCTGGGCAGAGAGCAGGCCCGCCGGATCACCGCGCAGGCGCGGGATGCTGCAGCCCAGGCTGGGTCATACCGGCCCTGCGATCCCCCGCGCGAGGACATGATCTGGACCCACCTGCTGGGCCGTAGCGCCCCAATCACAGAGCCCCACCCCGACCACGCCTGGCTCGCGGAGTTGGGGACTGGACCCTTAAGTCCGTCCAGGGTCCTGTCCCCTTCAACCGGCCCCGCGCCCAGCGAGGGGGACAGGGACCCTAAAGACGTTAAGGTCCCTGCCCCCTTACGCATTCTGCAATGGCGTCCTGGCGAGAGCACGCTCATGCTGCGCGAAGCCCTGCCCAACGCCGAGATCACCGCCCTGGAGTGGTTCCCGCACCGCACGCAGAACTGGCGCGGCCTGTGCAAACGCCTCCGCGTGAAGCTGCATCAAACCACCCTCGAAGCCTGGACGAACCCCGTTCAAGCAGGCTTCCTGAAAGGGCAGGCGCCCTTCGACCTGATCACGATCGGCGGCGAGTTGGCGGAGGAGTGTCGGGCCGCTGCCAAGGGGCTCCTCGCCCAAGGAGGCCGGATCGTCGTCAACCCCACGGCCGACGCCCTCCAGATCGAGGACGCCGAACGCAGGAAGGCCGGGGAACGGCTCAAGGCAGCAGGCAGTAAGCAGTCAGCAGTGAGCAGTAAGCAGGCGCGCCGCCCTGCCGCTAATCCGCAATCCGCAATCCGCAATCCGCAATCGTCCGTCACCGTCGTTCTCCTCAACTGGCAGCGGGCCGAGAACATCATGCTCCTGCTGAACTGCCTCCAACAGCAGACCGCGAGGCCGCGCGTCGTGGTCTGGGACAACGGGTTCGGCGAGGAGGGTGGGCTGAAGATCAGGCCGGCGAACGGGCCGATGATGCCCATCGAGGCGCACCCGCTGGTGGACCTCGCCGTCTACTCCAGCCGCAACCTCGGGTGCTTCCCCCGCTGGCAACTGGCGACGCACTGCCAGACGGAATACGTCTGCTCCCTGGACGATGACCTGATGTTCAAGGATCCGCGCGTCCTGGCGGACGCCGTCACCGCGCACCGCACGCTGTGCCCCGACGGCATCGTGGGCATGTTCGGCGTGCGCCTCCAGGAAGGCAAGACCTACAAGGACGCCCGCCACTACAACGGCCGCGTGAAGCACGATACGCCAGTGGACATCGTCAAGGGACGCTTCATGCTGTTTCGACGCGAGCAGCTCCGCGATGTGCCCGGCGCCATCCCCGGCGTGCTACAGGCGGAGGACGACCTCTATGTGAGCCTCTCGATCAGCCGGGGCAAGCTCGGGGGGCACCTGCTCCCCGGCTGCCTGTCCGGCCGATGGCAGCAGGTGGGGAAGGAGGACGCCCGCTCCAACTCCCTGCGGCCGGGCCACTACAAGGTGCGGGACAAGATGGTGCGCCGGTTGCTGGACTACTACGGACAAAGGCAGCCGCAGGATGACGTCGGTCGCTCAGGCGACCTTACGGGCCAATCGGAGATTGGCCGGCAGATGGGCGCAGACCGGCTCACTGCTGACCACTGACTGCTGACTACTGGAGCGGAGCGACTATGGCAAGGATCGCATTGAGTGACCTGCACTTCTCAGACGGCTCAAAGGCCGATGACTTCGGGCCGGCTGACGGCCTGGCCGACTGGGAGCTGATGGACAAGATCGACCAGTGGAAGCGCAACGGCGACCGCGTTGTGCTGGCCGGCGACGTGTTCGATCTGTGGCAGGCCGACTACAGATCGATCCTCGCCGCGCACGGGCCGGTCATCCGGGCGCTGTTCGAGCTGGTGGACGTCTACGTCGCCGGGAACCACGACTGGGACCTGGTGGGACACACGATCCAGGGCGTGCGCGTGCTGCCTCACGCTCGGGTGGCGCTGGGGACTGGGCCCCTGATCCGTTCAGGGTCCTGTCCCCCTCCGCATGTCCCCGCGCGCACGGGGAGAAGCGGACAGGACCCCCAACAGCCTAAGGGTCCTGTCCCCTCACGTCAGCCCCCGTGCGTGTGGATCGAGCACGGACACGCGCACGATCCCCTCATCAGCCGCTTCCCCCGCACCTCCCGCGTGATCACGTGGGTGGCGGGCTGGCTGGAACGGCGCGTCCACCGGGACGTTGACCTCTGGGGTGAACGGCTGGCGCGGTGGATCGGCGGGACGGGCCGGCACGGCGGGAATGAACGCTACGTGCCCCTGGTGGCGCTGCGGGCGCGAGCGATGGGATGTCAGACCGCCGTGTTCGGCCACACCCACCAGTGGGACTACTGGATGCGTCGCGTGAGCGAGGAGCATGTGGACGTGTTCAACAGCGGCACGTGGACGAACGGCAAGCGGGACTATGTGAGACTCGACGGGTAGCCGCAGATGGACGCAGATGAACACAGATCGGAGGAGGGAAGAACGATGAAGGAGTGGGATATCGTCGCTGTTCTGGTCGGAATCCTGGTGGGGCTGGTGCTGGTTGCGTGCCTCACAAGCTGCCGCTTCGGCGGGGCGAAGATCGAGGCCGACGTGCCGATCTACGGCAACGCGACAATCACCGTGGAGCCGGGAGAACTGGACATCGAGGACATTGTCCCCGCGCCCGCTCCCGGAGATCCCGGCAGATAGTTGTCTGCGTGAATCTGCGTTCATCTGCGGCTGAACCATGAGTGACGAACTGATCACAGTCCCGGAGGACCCGATGGCCTATATGGGCCACACACCTCAGCAGCGTGAGTGGCTGCTGAGGATGGTCCGGCTCTACCGGGAGGTCTGGCACAAGCCCTTCTCCACCGCGCGGGCCGAGACCCTCAGCCGCATGGCCAACCGGGCGCGGGAGTACAAGGACCGTGGGCAGGCCAACCCCGTTGCCTGCGTGATCCACAAGTCGCGGCAACTGTGGGAGGCGGGTCAGGAGTTCCTCGGGCAGAACTGTTCGCTGTCCAGCCTGATGAGCGCGGGCATGTTCGAGACGGTGTTCGAGGCCGAGAAGCCGGCCAAAGTCAAACGGCAGGAAGCCGAGAAGCGGCGGGCCGATCGCTCCGAGCGCCTGTTGGTGGAGATGGAACGAGACGCCCTGCGGCGCGAGGCGGAAACACTGCGGCGCCTGCGTGAGGATCCGGACGCGTTCGAGGCGCGCGCGAGGCGCCAGGCGAAGTTCCACGCGCGGGCCCGCCGTGGTCTGCGCGCCGAGCCTACCGGCGAGGAGGTCGAGGCCGCGCGGGAACGCCTGCGCGAAACACTGGACGGCCAGGGGACCCAGGGGGACAGGGACCCTAAAGACGTTAAGGTCCCTGTCCCCTTACACCCCCTCCCCCCTCCGGCCACAGAGAGCGCAACCCCATGAGAGAGCAACTCACACTGCTGAGAGACACCGACTGGGACGTCCTGGTAATCCTGGACGCCTGCCGCGCCGACGCGTTCCGCAATGTGGCACAGCCGCCCCCGGCTGTGGAGGCCGTCCGTTCCCCCGCCCCGTGCACCGAGGCGTGGATCTCCCGCGTGGGGCCGCACCTGGCCGGGCTGGACGTGACCTACTTCAGCGCCAACCCCGTAGTGGAGCGCACGGTGCAGGCGCGGTCGATGATGCTGTGCACCGAGCCGATCTGGGACAAGCTCTGGGGCCGGTTCACCGATCTGCAGATCCCCAGCGTCCACCCGCTGAGCGTGACAGCCGTAGCCGTTGATGCCTGCTGCCCACTGCCGAGTGCCGGCTGCCGCTGCGTCGTGCACTACCTGCAGCCGCACAGCCCCTACATCGGCGCCGTGCCGCTGAATCTCTGTCGGTGGGGCCGGGGCAAGCATCCCCTCATCTCAGGCTGCCACGCGCTGGCGCGTCCGGACCACGAGGTGGAGGCTGGCCGGCTCACGTGGCCCGAAGTGCGCGATGCATACCTGGCGAACCTGTCCCTGGTCTGGGAGGCCGTGCGGATGCTGGCGGGCGCGCTGCCCGACAAGCGGTTCGTCGTCACCAGCGACCACGGCGAGATGCTGGGCGAGGACGGCGGGAAGTTCGGCCACGAGTGCAACTGGCGCAACGACGAGTTGTTCGAGGTCCCCTGGCTGGAGGCCACGGGCGCGGAGATCGCCGGCGCTGAACAGGCCACCACCATGCAGAAACTGGAGGCGCTGGGCTATGTCTGAGAGATCACACACGGCCAGGAAGTGGCGGCAGCGGGAGATGACGGTCGTCTGCGCCGCCACGCCCGGCGTCTGGATGGAGCGCGCCAAGCGCGCCCTGAACTCGGTCAGAGAACACTCCCCCGACGTGGACACGCTCCTGTATCCCTACGGGACATCGCAGAACCGGTTCGAGGGCATCCTCGACGCGCAGACGCGCTGGGTCCTGTTCCTGGACGCCGACGTGCTGTGCACGGGCGACGTGCGCCCGCTGGTGTCCCAGGCACGTTCCGTGGGCTGCCTGATCATGGCCCGCCGCTCGAATCTGCACGACCATCCGCAATGGCACGAGGGCCGCTGGCTCCACCTCCTCGACCGCTACGAATCCATGCAACGCGACATCGTCTGGAACGGCGCCATGCTCGTGGACTGCCGGGCGGCCTCCGAATGGGTGCCCCGCATCCCGGTGTGGCGGAAACGCTACCTGGCTTACGACGAGGACATCTTCACCCGCCCGCACAAGAAACCCGATCAGCACAGCATCACGCTCGCCCTGGCGGAGGCTGGCATTCTCGACGCCGATACCTGCTGGGCCGGCCCCCACGCCTTCTCATGGCATTCGAGGCCGGAAGAACTCGGCGTCATCCACCACTTCAACGGCCGGATCTACCGGGACCTGGAGCGCGAGGGCGCCATCGAGGCCGAGATCGACAGGAGGAGGGAAGCACATGCCGCATAAACCGACCAAGCACGCCGCCGTGTTGGTGAAGCTGCTGCGCGACCGGCCCCACCGCATCGGCGCGGAGATCGGCGTGAACCACGGCACGACGCAGATCCAACTCCTTGAGCATCTGCCGGACCTGGAGTTGATCTATGCAGTGGATCCCTGGCGGGCCTACTCTGAGTATGACAAGAGCCTGGCCCCCACCAAGCAGCGCACTCAAGAAACTTTCGACCGGGACTACCTCGACTACCTGCGGCGCGCCCAGCCCTTCGCAGCGCGCGTGTTCGTCATGCGCGCCTTCAGTGTCGAGGCCGCAGGGATGATCCCGGAGGCCAGCCTCGACTTCGTGTTCATCGACGGGAACCATTTCTACGACTACGTGCGGCAGGACATCGCGCTGTGGACCCCGAAGGTCCGCGCCGGCGGGTTCGTGAGCGGACACGATTATCGGGCCACGTCGCCGAAGGGCGAAGACTGGGGAGTGGTCCGTGCCGTCCGCGAGGCGTTCGCCGATCGCGCCCACACAGAACTGCACGACGTGTGGTGGGCGGAGAAGCGGGGGGGGCCATGACTGACATAACCGTCTGCTATGCCGTGACGCATGACGCCCAGTGGCAGCGCCGCGCGGCCGCCAGCGCATACAGCGTCGCCCGCGCCAACCCCGGCGTCCGCGTGCGGATCGCCGAGGTAGACGGCGGCGAGCACCCCTGGGGTGTGCGGGCCTCCGTGATGCCAGGCGAGGAATGCGCCACAGAATGGGTGCTGACGCTCGACGCCGACACCTGGGCCAACTCGAACCTGAACGGCCTGTTCGTGTGCGACGCCGATATCTACCTGCGCGTCGGCTCGGCCTGGACGGGCGGGAAGATCGACCGGCAGAAATGGTATGCCATCCTCGATCGGTTCCGCCTGCCTCACCTGCCCGTATACAACTGCGGTCTGATCCTGTGCCGGCCGAGGGTCTCCAGTGTGCTGCGTGATGAGCTGTCTGGCTGGTCCGCCGCCATACGCGCGTGCGGCCTGCCCGACCCCCTCATGCGCTTCCGCGGCAAGCCCGAGTGGTGGATGCGCGACCAGTTCGCGCTGGCCGCCCTCGTCGCGAACGATGGCTGGCAGGTCGGGGAGCTGACCTCGCGCGAACACAGCTTCCATTGGAAGGACGAGCCGCCCGGCATCGTCCATCACCTCGGCTCGGACGCCGACCCCTTTGGAGATGAGGCATGGCCAAGTCTGAAAGCCTGACCGTCGTGTTCCGAGTGACGGACTCGATATGGGGCCGGCGCGCGGCCGCCGCCGCCCTCATGCTCTACGAGCACGCCTGCCCCGACCGGGTGGAGATCCACCGATATAGCGCCGAGGCGCCCGAGTGGCTCCGGATCGCCACGGGATACGAGGTTCTGGGCGGCGTCCAGACCGACTGGCTGTTGTCCATAGACGCGGACTCCCTCGTCTACGGCCACGTCCGCGAGCTTGTGCACCGTGCGCTGGGCCGGGGCGCGACCGCCGCCCTGCGCGCCTCGCCCCTTCAGGTCCAGGCGCGGAACGGCTGGCGCCAGGACCTATACGAGGGGCTGTTCAATGACGCCGGCCTCGCCTACCGCCCGCTCGGCACAACCTGCGCCTTCCTGCTGCGAGGGGAACTCGCCAACGCGATGCTGCCCCGCGTCGGATACTGGCGGGAATGGATCGACGCGCGCGGGCAGCGGCTCTCGCGGGCCTACCATCACGCCCAGGCGGCCTTCGCGCTGGCCCTGGCCGTGGCCGGCGTGCGAGACCAGGACACCGACTGGTGGGGGCAGGAACAGATCAGCTTCGAGGGCGAACCCCACGGCGTCATCCACCACGAGGCGCACAACAACTACGTCTTCCCGTACAGGAGAACCGACCAATGACACCCCACTGGCCGGCCGTGACGTGTCTGTGCCCGACCTACGGGCGGTTTCAACTTCTGCGCCGGGCTGTGGCCTGCTTCCTGGCGCAGGACTACCCTGGCGAGAAGCGCCTCCTGGTGCTCAATGATGGAGTACAACCCATTCCGGCCAGCGGCCCGAGACTTGAAGAAGTATTCGTCGTCAACCATTATCCCCCGTTCCAGAACCTCGGCCTCAAGCGCCAGAGGCTCTTGGAATGCGCAGGAACGCCTATAGTAGCCCACTGGGACGATGACGACCTCTACCTGCCCTGGCACCTCTCGGAGGCCGTCCGCACGCTGGAGAGTGGCCTCGAATGCACGAAGGTGCGCAGGGCCTGGAGGATGCGCCTCGTCGATGGCCGATGGGCGATCACCGGCCGAGAGTTTGGCGGCAACGATGGCTCGATGGTCTTCAACCGCGAGACCGCCCTGGCGCTCGGCGGCTACCCCGATGCCCAGGTCGGCCAGAACATCAAACTCCTTCACGCCTTCCAGGAGGCCGGGCTCTATGCCCCGATGGACCAGCACGGCATCCACGGCGTCGTGGTGCGCCGCACGGAGGGCGCGCACAACGTCGCGCTGAAGAGCGCCGAAGCGTTCCGCGCGGCCAACACCGACTTCGGCAACGGCGAGCCGCTCACGCCCGCCGACCTGCGCCCGATGTGGGACACGATCATCCGCGACACCCGGCCCCGGATGCGCCCCGCCGACCACGCCGAGCTTGAACGGAGGCTTTCCCATGACTGAATCCGCAATCCGCGATCCGCAATCCGCACTTCCGGCCGTGACGTGCCTGTGCCCGACCTACGGCCGGTTCGCCCGCCTGCGCGAGGCTCTGGCCTGTTTCCTGGCCCAGGACTACCCGAACAAGCATCTGCTGATCCTGAATGACGCGCCCGTGCCGATCCGCGTAGAGGAGGGGACTGGACCCTTAGGCCGTTCAGGGTCCTGTCCCCCTATGCCAGTCACCATCCAGAACGTGCCGGACGGGCATTGTCCGAACCTGGGCCACAAGCGCCAGGCGCTCTTGGAACTCGCAGAAACGCCGCTGGTGGCACACTGGGACGACGATGACCTATACCTGCCCTGGCACCTATCACGGAGCGTAGCGGCCCTCCTGGCGCGCGACACGGGCTGCGTGAAGGCAAGGGGCGCCTGGTATCTCACCGGGCCGCGCGAAGCCCTCCAGTTCAAGGGCGCCCGCCACAACGTGTTCGAGGGATCGATGGTCTTCCGCCGCCAGGAAGCCCTCGATCTCGGCGGCTATCCGCCCAAACACAGCGGCCAGGCCAAGGCGCTCCTGACCGCCTTCCGCAAGGCCGGCCGACTCCACAAGATCGGCGACCGGCACATCACCGATGACAAGGGTCCGAACTTGCCTTCATACGTCTACCGCTGGGGCCAGAACGTCGGCCACATATCCAGCATCGGCAACAAGCCCGACGCCGCCGAGCGATTCCGCCAGGTCAACCAGGACTTCGGCAACGGCGAACCCCTCACCCCCGGCGACCTGGAGCCCTACTGGTCTCTCATTCCATCTGCGGCATCTGCGAGCCAATCTTCGATTGGCGCTAAGGGCGCGCGCGCCCGACGTGATCCTGCGGATAGTCCTGCCGTTCCCGAGGAGGCCCCCGCGTGAGGATCCCCCCATACATCGAATGTGATCCCGCTGAACTCCCCCGGATCATGCGCTGGGCGCAGAGGAAGCTCTCGCTGCGCGACTGGACGCTGGCGCTCACCACGGACGCAGCCACGGCGCGGACGGCCGGCATGACCGCCTTCGACCAGCAGTTCGGGGGAGTGACCCACTACGCGCCGACGATGCATGCCGTCATCGCCGTCAACCTCACGCAGTGCCGCGAGGCAGACATCAGCGGGACCCGCGACCCGCGGTGGATCGTGTGTCATGAGGTCGCCCACCTGCTCACAGCGGACACGGCCGGGGATCTCGATCCGGACGACAAGCACTTCGCGGCGTGGGAACTCCTGGCGAACCGGATCGCGGGCGTGCTGTTCGACCTCTACGAAGCGGAGGGGAGAACGCCATGAACCTGACCGCCCTCATCCCAGCCTACAATGACGACTACGCCCTGCGCTTCTGTCTGGCTTCCATCGTCGACCGCTTCGACCAGATCATCGTCCTGGACGACGCCTCCACCGACCACACGCCCGACGTCGCCGCCGACTTCGCGCGCCGGCACAAGAACGTGCGATACGTCCGCCACGAGGGACGCCAGCTCGGATGGATCGAAGCCCGCAACCGGCTGGCCACGCTGACCGACGCGGACCACCTGTTCTGGCTGGACTCAGACGACGTGCTCTGCGAATACAACGCCGACCTCTTGGAGCGTGTGGCACAGTCGCCCTCGGCTGTGACCCGCTTGCCGTTGTGCGAGATGTGGGGCGACTTCCACCACACCACCCAGCGCCTGCGCCACTACGATCGCTGCCACGTCTACGTCAACCGCCGCGCGTTCAGTGACTTCTTCTGGACCGGCGGCACCTGTGCCCGGCCGGAGGGAGAGGGCCGCGAACGGGCCATCGTCTCCAAGAACGGCCCCGGTCCGCTGCTGTTCCACATCAAGGGAGTCAAGCCCGACCGGAGGCTGGTGGAGCGCCAGCGGATGCGAGACTACCTGCGCGCCCCCGATCGTCCTGACGGCCTGCGGGTCTACGCCGGCAAGAAGCACGCCTCCCCGATCGGGGAGATGACAGAGGAGGAGATCCACGCCCTCGCCCTGCGCATGCTGCTCCACAGCAGACAGGACAGGCTCACGCCGACATATCGAGGAAGCCCGGACCCCAACGCCCCCCGCCGCCCCGAAGTGATAGAGGCAGCCCTCCCCGGCCGCTTCGAGATCGTCTACAAAGCCGGCCAGCCCGTGGACCGCATAGACAGGAAGGCCGGCCCCAGGCAGGTCGGAACGCAAGCACCTGCCCGCGAAGCTGCTCGAACAGCTTCACCGAGGGGGCCAGCCAGGAATAGCCGTTAGCTTACCTCTGAAAGCAACGATGTCAACAACCGGAACGCTGGAAACGGACGCAACCATGCAGTCTTTCATGGGATGGGTCGGAGGCAAGAGAGCCCTGGCAAAGACCATCGTGGCCCTGCTGCCCGAGCACACCTGCTACGTCGAAGTATTCGGAGGGGCCGGCTGGGTCCTGTTCGCCAAACAGCCCGCCAAGGCGGAGGTCTACAACGACCT
>JALGUG010000201.1 GCA_029820995.1 Candidatus Zipacnadia bacterium | reverse complement strand
CGACGACGTTCGCTGCATGCACGCGATTTCGGCGTTTCGGCTGCCGGTTCGCCCTCCGCAGCGCTACGGAAGGCGAACGTGACTATAATAGCGCATCTCTGTTCGATTGTCAAGAGGGAGAAGAAACTGTTTTCTATTGAATTACGCGAAGAGCCCAAGCCGCTGCCACGGCCAGCCAAGGCCGATCGTGGAGAAAGGAGATACAGAGGCTATATCGAACGGAGGGGCGATAAGCCGCGGCCGCCTCACCCTCGCCTCGGCCGACCCCAATCGCCACAGCCCCTTGGCGCCACAGCGACGTATTCCTCGCTGCCACCTCTGGGCCAATACACCACAACCCAATCCAGCTTCCGCCACATCCAAGCCACCACCGGCGAAGTTGCGCGGCGCTCACATCACTCCAGGTCACAAGGGCACGGACTGGCGCCTTCGCATATCGAACGGAGGGGCGATAAGCCGCGGCCGCCTCACCCTCGCCTCGGCCGACCCCAATCGCCACAGCCCCTCGGCGCCACAGCGACGTATTCCCCGCTGCCGCCCCTGAGCCAGTCCACCACAGACCAATCCAGCTTCCGCCAGATCCGAACCACCACCGGAGAAGTTGCCGCGGGCTCAGCTTGATTCTGGGTACAATCGGCAGCCCACTGCCGGCTCCACCACCGGCGCCACGCCAACGACACAAGGGCAAACCACAGTCCGAATCCTGTCGTACGGCTCATGTTGAGCCATGCACATCGCAGCCCACTGCTGGCTTCCCCGACAGTGCGACAGCTGTGCACGAGCCCACCTCGCCTCGGCCCACCGCAATCGCCACAGCGCCTCGGCGCCACAGCCACGTATTCCCCGCTGCCACCTCAGCGCCAATCCACCACAATCCAATCCAGCTTCCGCCACATCCGCACCACCACCGGGACAGTTGCGCGGCGCTGGTCCTCAGTCTCGGTGCCATAGCGGTTCCGGCCTGCTAGGCAACTGCAGTCACCTCAGCACCAGCAGCAGGCACTGGCGGCTTCGCTGACAGTGCCACACGTCCGCACAAGGCCACCTCCCCTCGGGCCGCCACAATCGCCCCAGCGCCTCGTCGCCACAGCGACGTGTGCCGCGCTGCCACCCCTGAGCCAGTCCACCACAGACCAACCCAGCTTCCGCCACATCCAAACCACCACCGGGCCAGTGAGACCGCGCTCGTCCTCAGTACGAGTGTTGTGGTGATTGCGCCGTGCTGGCTAACTGCGGCCACTTCGCCTCGGGCCACCACAATCGCCACAGCGCCTCGGCACCACACCAACGTATTCCACGCTGCCACCTCGGTGCGAATGCACCGCCCACCAATCCAGCTTCCGTCACATCCAAGCCACCACCGGGGAGGTTACCCCGCGCTGACCTTGATGCTCGGCGCTGCAAGGCATTCTGGGTTCCACCCAGTCCGCCGGTTGCTGATGACCCGTGAGTGCCCAAACTCGTCCTTGCGCTTCGGGCAGTGACAGGGACGGCCCTGATGCACCTTGCGGAACAACGGCCAACGTTGCCGACGTGTGCTGCGTCCACCAAGTGAGACCCCGCTGATTGCTTTCGGTCTCGTGTTCCGATTCGGTTTCGCTGCGAGCTAGACGGCTTCTCGGGTGCTCTCGTCCAGACTGGAGCAATAGGAGGGCGATGGCCCTTGGCAGGGGAGCGCAGAGCAGGCGCGCCTGGGGTTTCGCGGCTTATGGGTGGCGCGGAGGGGGTACGGTGAAGTGATGCGGGGGGTGTTAGCGGGGCGTTTTGACAAACACACGAGGGCCACGTATAATACCGCGCGGTCGGCCCGTGGCGCAGGTGTGGCCGCGGGCCGAAAATGGTGTACCCGGGGGAGTGACCGCGTTGAGCGAATCCGGTGAGCTGCGCAAGATCAAACGCGCCCTGGTAAGCGTGTGGGACAAGACGGGTATTGCTGCCTTCGCCAAGGCGCTGCACGAGTTCGGTGTAGAGATCATCTCCACAGGAAACACCCTCAAGGCAATCGCCGCGGCGGGCGTACCGGTGAGGGCTGTCTCCGACGTGACGGGCTTCCCCGAGATGCTGGACGGGCGCGTGAAAACGCTGCATCCGAAGATCCATGGTGGCCTGCTGGCCGTGCGCGAGAACGAGCAGCACATGCAGGAGCTGGCGGAGCAGGGCATCGGGCTGATTGATCTGGTAGTGTCGAATTTATATCCCTTCGAGAGAACCGTGGCGGACCCGGATGTTGATCTGGCCGAGGCAGTGGAGATGATTGACATCGGCGGGCCCTGCATGGTGCGCGCCGCGGCGAAGAACTTCCGAGACGTCACGATCGTCACCGACGCCGCCGACTACGAGACCGTGCTGGCCGACCTGAAGGCCCATGACGGAGCGGTGACGTACGACACACGCGCGAGGCTGGCACTCAAAGCTTTCCAGCACACGGCGCAGTACGACGCTGCGATCACGAACTTCCTGACCGCGCGCATTGGCCCCGATGACACGGGCTTTCCGGCGATCTTCTGCCCGAGCTTCAAGCGCCGGAAGATCACGCGATACGGTGAGAACCCGCACCAGCCTGGCGCGTTCTTTGAGGAGATCGGCGGCGCGGAGCCGGGATTGGCCGGGGCGGTGCAGCTTCACGGGAAGGAGCTGTCCTTTAACAATTTGCTGGACCTGTCCAACGCGCTGAACGCAGTGCGTAGCTTTGACGAGCCGACGGCGATCATCATCAAGCACATCAATCCCTGCGGTGCGGCCAGCGCCGAGACGCTGGCGCAGGCATATGAGGACGCGCTGCTGAGCGATCCGCAGTCGGCGTTTGGCTCGGTGATCGGGCTGAACCGGGTGGTGGATGCCGACACGGCCAGCCGGATGGGTTCGGAAGAGCATTTGCGTGCGGTGATCGAGCCCCAGTATCGCGAGGCATCGGGTGACACGGAGAGCATCATCCTGCCGGCCTTTGCGGAATGCGTCATCGCACCGGGCTATACGGACGAGGCCCTGGAGATTCTCAAGAGGCAGAAGAACCTGCGGATCATGCTGCTGGAGGACTTCGATCCTCCGGGGAGGCAGGCGGCGTGGGATTTCCGGCAGGTGCCGGGGGGGTTGGTGCTGCAGAAGCCGGACCTGTACTTCAAGCCGCCGGCAGAGTGGCAGGTCGTGACGGAGAAGCGTCCCACGGCCGAGCAGATGAAGGCGCTGGCCTTTGCGGATAAGATTGCCAAGTTCGTGAAGTCGAATGTGATCGTGCTGTGTCAGGGCACCAAGACGGTGGGGATCGGCGCAGGTCAGATGAGCCGGATCGATTCTGCGCGGATCGCGGCCCGGCGGGCGGGGCAGCGGGCGGCCGGCTCGGTGCTGGCGTCGGACGCGATGTTCCCGGCGCGCGATGGACTGGACGAGGCGGCAAAGACGGGTGCGGTGGCGATAATCCAGCCGGGCGGATCCAAGCGCGACGAGGAAGTAATCGCGGCGGCGAATGAACACGGGATCGCAATGGTGCTGACGAAGACCAGGCACTTCTGGCACTGAAGCGGACGGCTCTGTCTATCACGGAGCCACGGAGAGCACGGAGAAGGAAGAAGAGGACGTACGCTAGAGCGCAACAACAGACACAGGGAAGCGGGAGTTCCCGTCAAGTCACCGCTCGGTCCATCGAGCCGGGACCGAACGGCCGACGGCGCAGAGACGATTTCACAATCCTAACGACGAACGACTGTCGCGCACAAATGCGCTCCAGGACGGGGTTGTGAAACCATCCCTAAGCCGTCTTTGTGTTCTCTGTGTCTCTGCGGTGAAACACCGGGCCGCTACCGGGAAAGGAAAGAGGGCAAGGAAAGCGGAATGTCCACGGCAACTTCAGGAAGCGAGCGAGCCGCGATGATGAATCGAACGCTGGCCCAGGCGGACGTCGAGATGGCGCGCATTCTGGCGGGCGAGCTCGATCGGCAACAACACACGCTGGTGATGATTCCTTCGGAGAACTACGCCAGCAAGGCTGTTTTGCAGACGATGGGCTCGATTCTTACCAACAAGTATGCGGAGGGCTATCCGGGCGCCAGATACTATAACGGGTGCGAGTTCTGCGACCGGGCCGAGCAACTCGCCATTGACCGGGCCAAGGAGCTGTTCCGCTGCGACCACGCGAACGTTCAGCTCCACACGGGATCACAGGCAAACATGGCGGCGTACTTCGCGCTCTGTGAGCCGGGCGATACGATTATGGGGATGAAGGTGGAGCATGGCGGCCACCTGACCCACGGGAAGTCAATCAACTTTTCGGGGACGTACTACCACTTTGTCAGCTACGGTCTGGACGCTGAGACGGACCGGATTGAGTACGATCAGGTGCTGGACATCGCGAAAGAGTGTCGGCCGCGGCTGATTGTGGTCGGGGCCAGCGCCTATCCGCGGATTCTGGATTTCCAGCGGTTCAGAGAGATTGCGGACGAAGTCGGGGCGCTGCTGATGGCCGACATCGCGCACATCGTCGGGCTGACCGCCGCCGGTTCGCACCCGGACCCGGTGCCGTTTTGCGATGTGGTTACCTCGACGACGCACAAGACGCTGCGCGGCCCGCGAGGGGCGCTCATCCTGTGCAAGGCGAAGTGGGCGGAGAAGATTGACAACGCAGTGTTCCCCGGCATTCAGGCCGGGCCCCTGATGCACATCATTGCGGCCAAGGCGGTGGCCTTCAAGGAGGCGCAGTCGTACGGGTTCCGGGAGTACCAACGGCAGATCATCCGCAACGCTCAGGCGCTGGCGCAATCGCTGATCGAGGAGGGCTTTCGGCTGGTGACGGGCGGGACGGACAATCACCTGATGCTGGTGGACCTGCGGTCGGAGGGGATCTCGGGGCTGGAGGCGGCGAACGCGCTGGAAGAGGCGAACATTATCGTCAACAAGAACCTGATCCCGGGCGACGAGCGGTCGGCCGCGGAGACCAGCGGGATCCGCCCCGGGACGCCGGCGCTCACGACGCGCGGGATGAAGGAAGAGCAGATGCAGGTGATCGGCAAGCTGATGGCGAGGGTGATCCGAGCGCCGCAGGATGGGACCGTGCTCGCCGACGTGAAGCAGCAGGTCATTGACCTGTGCGCTGATTTCCCAATCTACGAGGATCTGTACGACTAATGCGCGGGCGGCGTTAGGGTCCCCGTGCCCGGCAGCGTCCGGCCCGGGTCAGCCGGCACGTACGCCGGTGACGCATTCTAGGGACGGCTACTCGGATATAGCGCCCGCGCCGAGGATCGTCGCCTGCCCATCCAGGACCCAGGCGTTCGACACCAAGAGCAGGCTACCGTCCTCAAGTTTAAGTCTGGTCTTCAGCAGACCGAAGCCGTCAATGGTCCCCCGCGCGTCCCCAATCTGCACTTGATCCCCGGCGCGGGGCAAATGCTCGGCTCCGGCCCGCCTGCTCTTCAGTATCAGCCCCCCGACCAGACCGAGTACCGCGTCGCGAGCCCCCAGCACGAGACCCACTGCCAGAGCCGCCAACCCCAGGGCGACGGCCCACAGGGCGGCCGTGACAATGGTGCCGACGAAGCGGAAGATCGCGATCAAGATAGCCTCAAAGAAGCGCAAGGTTGACTCGGCGCCGAACAGCCCGACGCCGGCCGCGGCCACAGCCAGGCCGGCGATGAGGACGATAGCGCGCGCCAGGGCGCAGTGGGCCTGGAGGCGGCGGTCGTCCCAGCCTACGGCTTCGCTGCGGCGTTCCAGCCACGCTCTGAGTAGGGCATAGGCGACGCCGGAGAGCGCCAGGATGATGAGAAACTGCACGATGTGCTGCACCAAAAGCGGAACATCCTCGAGGTAGCGGCTAATGGTTGCCCAATCCAGAACCATGGGAGCGTTAGCCATCGGTGTGTTGAGCCTCCTTAGGGGCCGTCATTGCGGTCACCGGACAGGCTGCCGAGAGGGATCGTTCCTCAAATGTCTTGGGGCGCCAGGACCCGCAGGGCGCCCGGTCGCACGACGAACTCGATGGGCGTTTGGGCGACGACGTCGCCGTCAATAAGGACCGGCTGCGGTGGCTCGGTCTCGATGCGCACGCGACGGGCCCGGCGCTGGCGGAAACTCGGGTGGGACAAGTGGCGGCCCCAAAACACGCGAGGGAAGGCCCAGACGAAGGCCGCGCGGCTGAGGCGTTCCACCACACAGACGTCCAGGAGGCCGTCGGTAATATCCGCCATCGGAGCGATCTTCATGCCGCCGCCATATTGCCGCGCATTGCAGACGGCGACCATCATGGTTTCCAGCTCCTCGGTCTGATCGCCATCCCAGACGAGGCGCGTTCGCTGCGGGGTCAGGCGGCGGAGCGTTGCCGCCACGCCCCAGATGTAAGCCGCCTTGCCGCTCAGCCGGCGATGGCCCCGAGTTTCGTTCAGCCAGGCCGCAACACGGGCGTCGAAGCCGGTGCCGGCGATATTCAGGCAGTAGCGGCGAGCCGGGCCCGGTGAGCTGCTCGTGGGCGCATCGGCCGCTTCCGTCACCTCCAGGACATCCGCCGCCAGGGGCCGGGATTGCAGCAGGGCGCGGAGTGCGGGCAGTGGACGCCGCGGCAGGCCCAGGTGGGCCGCGAAGTCGTTCCCGGTGCCACAGGGAACCGGCGCCAGCGCGCTCCGGCTGCCGAGCAGTGCCGGTACGAGGTCCGACAGCATCCCGTCGCCCGAGAAGGCCAACACTGCGTCGTGGCCGGCCTCGACCGCCTGTCTTGCGACAGCGCGAACTTCCTCCGGGTCGCTCGGTCGAGCGACTGCGAAGTCGTGGCCCGCACGCTCCCACATTGCCCGGGCAGCCGGGACCACTTGCTCCGCTCGCCCGCGAGCGGCCGCCGGATTGACGATGGCCGTCACGCGCACAGGGATCACCGACGACCAGCCGAACGGATCTGCCTCACCCTCGGCTCCTCCACGGCAGTCTCCGGCCAATCCCCGCGAACCGTCGCAGTGCCGCTAGTCTTGAGCGGTGTTCTCGAGGAACTGTTGGCGGACCTGCTGCTCGCGTGATTTGTCCTGCAGATGGCCGGTTTCCGTCAGGACGCGCGGCGTGACGAAGATGACGAGCTCGGAATTGACCGTGGAGGAGGTCTTGCTGCGGAAAAAGGCCGGGCCGATGATTGGGATCTTGCCCAGGACCGGCACCTCGCGGTGGGTGACCTCCTGCTGGCGCTGCAGTAGGCCGCCGATGACGACGGTCTCCCCATCGTGGACGCGGACCGTGCTCTCGGCGCGACGAGTGGACAAGAGCGGGAGGCCGGTTTCGGGGTCGAGGCTGCTGATGTTGCTGACCTCGGCGAGGATCTTGGTCGTGATCTCGCCATTGCCGCCGGTCCAGGGGGTGACGTCGAGTCGAACGCCGACGGGAACGGGCTGGATGCGCTCCTGCTGCTGGCCGTACTGGAGGTAGCTGACCAGAATGAACCGCTGGGCGCCGACGAAGATCTCGGCCTTCTGGCCGTTCACCGCGGCCATGCGCGGATTGGCCTTGATCTCCGCCTTACCGGATTGCAGCAGGGCCGTGAGGGTGGCGGCCAGTTCGCGCGTCGGTACGACGCCGGTCTCGTCCTCAAGGGCGTCGAACAGGCGGTAGGACAGGTCGCCGGTGGCGTTGTCGGCGCCGATCTCGGTGGTCCGGCCGCGGCGCAGCCAATGCGATTCGAGGTCGAGGTCCTTCGTGGAGGTGAGCTCAACGGCCATCGCCTCGATTAGAATTTGGGGCGGGGCCTCGTCGGTGGCGTCCAGGTCGCGGCCGATCTTGTCGAGCATTTGGGTCGGCGCCGTAACTACGACGGCGTTCTGCTCTTTGTTGACGTGCAAGTAGCTGAATAGGAAGGTAGGGAGCAGGCCGGGGGCGGTCTGCGCGTGCATGTGTTTCATGCGGAAGGAGGCGGTGCCGCTGCGATTGTAGCTGGCCAGGTCCGTGGGAATGCCCTCGCTGAACATGTACAGGCCGTCCACCTCGGAGAGCGCGAGGCCGTAGGCGCTGGCGATGGCCTTGAGTACCTGGGCCGGGGGCTGGCGCTTGAGGGTCATGCTAACGTCGTGCGTGACCTCGCTGTCCACGGCGAGGTTGACGCGCGCCAGGCGGGCGATCTCGCCCATCAGCTTGTGGATGTCGGCCTTGACGGCGTGGATTGAGAGCAGGCCGTCGGCGAACTCGACTTTGAGTTCAGGCTTGGTTTTCTTCTTCCCTTCGTTGTTGGTTCTCTTCTCGCGGCGCTCGATGGTCCGCTTGCGGTCAATGGTGATCAGGTAGGTCATCTGGTCATCGCTCAGCCGGCGCCGACCGATGCTGGTCGGCTCGCTCAGGAACACCGTAACCGTAACGCCGATGCCGTCGCGGGCATCCTGCGGGATACTGACCTGGACGTGGCTGACCGGGGTGATGTCCACGGGGATGAAGTTCTTCCCGATTTTGGAGCGCGCATTGGTGAATCGAATGGCGAGCTTCGTGCGCTTCTCACGACTCCAGAAGGCGTCCCAGTCGCGGCCCTCCGGCTCCCAGTCGAGCACGCCGTCGGCCTTGACCATGATCTGGACGCCGTTGGTCAACTCCTTGGCTTCGATCTTGGTGATGTTGCAGTAGGCCTGCCCCCCGGCCGGCAGGGACGCGAGGGCCGCCAGCCAGAGCGCAAGCAGCATCACTTGCGCTGCCGAGCCTCGGGCGGAGTTGTGAGCGTGATGAGTTTGAAGCATGGCGTCAGCCTCCCTGCGGGTGCGGCGGTTCTTCCCAAGCGGCACTGCCGATCGTCACGTGGGCTCGGGGGGTCAAGAAGATCGCCAGGTCGGTATCCTGCTGCGTCCGCCGGCGGCTGCCAAACAGCGACCCAATCAGCGGCAACTCGGCCAGGCCCGGCGCTCGTCGGTGTGTGACCTCGTCGGAGGCCAAGCGCAGGCCCGCGATCAGGATAGTCTCGCCGTTGGCAACCCGGACCGTGCCCCTCGTCCGGCGCGCGGCCAGCAGCGGCAGGCCGCTTTGATCCACGCCGATAATGTTTCCGGCCTCGGTCCGAAACGGAACCGTGATCTCGCGCCCGTCGCCGGTCCAGGGGGTAACCTGCAGACGGACGCCGACGTCCACGTAACTGAGAAAGACCTCCTGGCGCCGCCAGCCCCTCTTGGCCGCGAAGTACTTGCGCTGTCCGACAAAGACCTCTGCAGGTTCGTGGTTGACGACGGTCACTTGGGGCGCGGCGCGAGTGCGGACACGCCCGGCGGTTTCCAGCGCGCGAAGCTGGAGCTCGAACTCGGGGTCAAGGCCGGGGAGAACGTGAAGCTGGATGTCTCCGGTGCGCGAGTCGAGCA
>JALGUG010000200.1 GCA_029820995.1 Candidatus Zipacnadia bacterium | reverse complement strand
TCCTGCGCACCGGGGCAAACCAAGACATTACAGCCCATTTCCTGGGCTCAATCGTGTATATCGAGAAGGGCATCTACCACGTTACCAGCCAGTCACCGCTGCTCGTGATTGACGGGCAGCAGCGGCTCACTACGATCTCCCTCTTGCTCGAGGCGTTGGCCCGTCGAGTCGGCCAGAGCGAACCGGTTGATGGGTTTTCGGCCAAAAAGATCCGCAATTACTATCTGCTGAACTCATTGGAGGAGGGCGATCGCGCCTACAAGCTGCTCCTGACCCAGACCGACCGAGACACCCTGCTTGCCTTGGTGCGGCAGAAGGATCTGCCCGCCGAGCGCTCGATCCGCATAGCGGAGAACTTCGCCTTCTTCAAGAAGCAGGTGGCCGGGCTGGGCGATGACCTCACCGCCCTCTGTCATGGGCTTGCCAAGCTCGTGATCGTGGACATCGCACTCAGCCGCGACCAGGACAACCCCCAACTCATTTTCGAGAGCATGAACTCGACGGGGCTCGCACTCACCCAGGCCGACCTGATCCGCAACTTCATTCTGATGGGCCTGGAGCCCGAGCATCAGAACCGGCTCTACACCGAGCACTGGCGACCGATGGAGGAGTCCTTCGGCCAGGAAGCGTACGGGCGCGAGTTTGACGCCTTCATGCGCCACTTCCTGACCATCGAGACCGACGAGATCCCCAAAGTGAACGAGGTTTACCAGGCGTTCAAGGCCTACGCGCGACGCCCTGACGTGGCCGCCAACGGTGTCGACGCCCTGGTCGCCCGGATCCAACGATTCGCGAACCACTACTGCGCCATGGCCCTCGGCAAGGAGCGGGACAAGGCGCTGGCGGCCGCTTTCCGCGACTTGCGTGAGCTCAAGGTGGACGTGGCCTGGCCCTTCCTGCTGGAGCTTTACGACGACTACAAACAGCAGATGCTGTCTCACGCCGATTTGCTTGAGGCAGTGCGCCTGGTCGAGAGCTACGTCTTCCGCCGCGCGGTCTGCGGCATTCCGACCAATTCGCTCAACAAGACCTTTGCCACGTTCCACCGTGCGCTCGACAAGCAACGCTACCTCGAAAGCGTCAAGGCGCACTTCTTGCTCCTGCCTTCCTACCGACGTTTCCCGCGCAACGCCGAGTTCGTGCGCGAGCTGAAGGTCCGCGATCTCTACAACTTCCGCAGCCGCTCCTATTGGCTGCGCCGTCTTGAGAACCACGGGCGCAAGGAACCGGTGCCGGTGGACGAGTACACCATTGAGCACATCCTGCCGCAGAACGAAAACCTGTCTCATGCCTGGCAAGAGGTGCTTGGCCCCGATTGGAAGCGCGTCCAGGAAACCTGGCTGCATATCCTCGGGAACCTGACGTTGACCGGCTACAACGCGGAGTACAGCGATCGACCTTTTCCCGAGAAGCGCGATATGCCCGGCGGCTTTCGCGAGAGTCCGCTGCGCCTGAACCAGGGACTGAGCCAGGTGGAAGTGTGGAACGAAGAAGCGATTGCCGCGCGCGCCGACCGGCTGGCGAAACTCGCCCTCGAGGTCTGGCCGGAACCCGCGCTGCCCGAGGACGTACTGGAGCGCTACCGCACCCAGCCCAACAAGAGAGAAGGATACACCATTGAGGACCATCCGTACTTGGTTTCCGGTCCCGTGGCCGAACTTTTTCAGGCGTTCCGTAAACAGGTGCTGGCCCTCGACCCCTGCGTCACCGAGGAGTTCCTCAAGCTGTATGTGGCCTACAAGGCCGAGACCAACTTTGTGGACGTGGTGCCGCAGAAGAGTCGCCTGCGCCTCTCGCTCAAAATGAAGTTCCACGAAGTCCACGACCCGCGCGGCCTGTGCAGGGACGTGTCCAACCTTGGCCGCTGGGGCAATGGCGACGTGGAAGTCCATCTTAGCCGTCAGGAGGATTTGCCCTACGTCATGGGCCTGGTTCGCCAGGCCTTCGAAAGGCAGATGGGCAATGGGGAGGGGGTGCCATGATAGACGGGCTCAAACCCTATCCCGCCTACAAAGATTCCGGCGTCGAGTGGCTGGGGGAGGTGCCGGCGCATTGGGAGGTGCGGCGGCTTCGCAACTTGGCCGAAATGCGCGCCGGCAATGTAGACAAGCACAGCAAAGAAGGCGAGCTGCCTGTTCGCCTCTGCAACTATGTTGACGTTTACAAGAACGACTACATCCGGTCGAGCATGCGGTTCATGCAGGCCACGGCGACGCAGGATGAGGTTGACCGCTTCCGCCTGGCCGTTGGCGACGTGCTCATCACGAAGGACTCCGAAGCCTGGAACGACATCGGCGTCCCTGCGCTGGTAAGGGAGGCTGCCTCTAACCTTCTGTGCGGCTACCACTTGGCACTTCTGCGCCCGTTCGAGCAGAGACTATCCGGCGAATACCTCCTACGCGCGCTCCAAAGCACAGCTGCGAAGTACCAGTTCCATGTCGAGGCCAAGGGTGTCACCCGGTATGGCCTTTCGCATGCCGCGATCAAGTCGGTTTCGCTACCCGTCCCCCCCCTCCCCGAACAAGCCGCCATGGTGCGGTTTCTGGACTATGTGGACCGGCGGGTGCGGCGGGTGATCCGGGCGCGGGAGCGGTTGGTCAAACTGCTGGAGGAGTACAAGCAGGCGCTCATCCGCCAGGCCGTCACCGGCCGGATCGACGTCCGCACCGGCCGGCCCTACCCCGAATACAAAGACTCCGGCGTCCAGTGGCTGGGCAAAGTGCCGGAGCATTGGGAGATTCGGCGGTTGAAGACTGTTGCCAGAATTCAGGGCGGATACGCCTTCCCATCTGAAGCGTTCTGTGATGTTGGAGTTCCCGTCATCCGGATGAACAACCTACGCCGTGGGCGTTTGGATTTCACTCAAATCGTCAGGATCCCCCGCGATTTGTGCAAAGATGCGTTTGCACTAGAAGCGAACGATATTCTCTACGGACTATCTGGTAGTATTGGTGCCACAGGAAGCCTCGGGAATTATGCTGTCGTCAATAGCGAAGACGTCCCTGCACAGCTTAATCAGCGTGTGGCTCGACTAAAGCCCCGTGAAGGCCAACTCACCAACGCATTCTTGCTTCAGTTGCTAACGACGCCAGAATTCTACGCACAGGTTTTAATCAAAACGACCGGGACTGCTCAATTCAACGTCAGCACGAATGACTTAGCAATGGTAGTCTTGCCGGTTCCTCCGATTGACGAACAGAAGCGGCTTACGCAGTACCTCGACAAGCAAACCGCCAGCATCGACCGCGCTGCCGATGCCGCCCGCCACGAAATCGAGCTTCTGCGCGAATACCGTGAGCGCTTGATTGCCGACGTGGTTACCGGCAAGGTGGATGTGCGCGAGGCGGCGGCGGGTCTGCCGGAGGAGAGCGACGAATCGGAGCCGCTGGAGGACATGGAGGCCGATAACGAAGCCGACGATTCCTCTTTCGACGATGCGAATGCCGTGCCCGAGAAGTACGCCAGATGAACTTCGATCGAGAACGCGCGCTGCGTCTGCTGCGAGAGGGTTGTGGTCTGCCGAACGCACAGTTCCGCGACGGCCAGGAGGGGGCGATCCGGCACGTGGTCGAAGGCCGTGGCCGGCTCCTGGTCGTCCAAAAGACTGGCTGGGGCAAGAGTTTTGTCTACTTCATCGCAACCAAATTGCTCCGTGAGCAGGGAAGCGGTCCGGCCCTCCTCATCTCCCCCCTCCTGGCGCTCATGCGCAATCAGATCGCCGCGGCCAAGCGCATGGGAGTCCAAGCGAAAACCATCCATTCGGAGAACCAGGAAGAGTGGGAGCAGGTCGAGACGCGGCTTGCAGCCGACGATGTCGACATTCTTTTGATTTCTCCC
Source organism: Candidatus Zipacnadia bacterium (assembly GCA_029820995.1). Taxonomy (GTDB): domain Bacteria; phylum Armatimonadota; class Zipacnadia; order JALGUG01; family JALGUG01; genus JALGUG01. The sequence goes on along the minus strand of JALGUG010000200.1, from coordinate 5,082 downwards.
GAACGTCTCGCCAATGAGCGCTTCCGGACGGAGGTGTTAGCCCGCATCGCCGAGCGGATTGAACTGCTGGTCATCGATGAAGCCCATTGCATCTCGGACTGGGGACACGACTTCCGCCCCGATTATCGTCTCATCGAACGCATCGCGCGTACGCTGCCCCACAATCTCCGCCTGCTGGCCACGACGGCCACGGTCAACGATCGGGTGATGTCGGACCTGAAGCAAATTCTAGGCCCGGATCTCAAGGTTATGCGGGGAGAACTGCATCGTCCCTCGCTCAAGCTGCAGACCATCCGGCTCCCAGGCCAGGCGGAACGTCTCGCCTGGCTGGCGGAGTATGTGCCTCGGATCGAGGGTAGCGGGATCATCTATACCCTGACCAAACGCGACGCGGTTCAGGTCGCCGACTGGCTCCGGTCACGCGGCCTGCAGGTGGAGGCCTACACGAGCGACAGTGATCACCGACCGGAACTCGAACAAGCGCTGCTCGACAATCGCCTGAAAGCCTTGGTCGCCACCACGGCCTTGGGAATGGGTTTTGACAAGCCCGATCTGGCCTTTGTGATTCACTACCAATGCCCTCGCTCTGTCGTTGCATACTACCAGCAGGTCGGACGGGCAGGACGGGCGATCGACAAGGCCTACGGCATTCTACTTGGTGGCATGGAAGACACCGAAATCAACGACTATTTCATCGAAAGCGCCTTTCCCACGCGAGAAGAGGTCGGCGCCGTCTTGCAAGCGCTTGAGCAACATCCAGGGGGCTTGTCGGTCCCGGAATTGATGGGCGCCATCAATGAGAGCATGGGCAGGATCGAGAAAACGCTCTCCCTACTGGCACTCGAGTCCCCTGCCCCGGTCGTGAAGGTTGGTAGCAAGTGGCAACTCACGGCTGCCGAGTTGAGCCCTTCGTTCTGGGATCGGGTAGAACGCTTGACAAAACTCCGCCGGGCCGAGCAGGAGGAAATGCAAAAATATCTAGACCTCAAGAAGGGCCACATGGAGTTTCTGATCTGTGCGCTCAATGGTGACCCTGCCGGGATTGAGGAACCCGATCTGCCGCCGCTACCGGAGCAGTCCTCACCCGTCCTCCGCCAGTCCGCAAGCGAGTTCCTGCGACGCACCCATCTGTTGATCGAACCGCGCAAGCAATGGCCGGCGGGCGGCATGCCCCGGTACGGCCTGCGCGGTAATATCGATTCGGCTCTACAAGCTCAGCCCGGCCGAGCGCTTTGCTACTGGGGCGATGCCGGGTGGGGAGGGTTGGTGCGTGACGGCAAATATAAGGACGGGCGCTTCTCGGACGAACTGGTGGCCGCTTGCAGGGACCTCGTTGTAGGTTGGAAGCCGGACCCATCGCCGACTTGGGTCACGTGCATCCCTTCGCACCGACACCCAAACTTAGTGCCCGACTTCGCCCGGCGTTTGGCCCAGACGCTCGGTCTACCCTTTCACCCCGTCATTGTCCGGACTGAAGACCGTCCCGAGCAGAAGACCATGAAGAACAGCGTCCAACAGGCTCGCAACGTTGACGGCTCGCTCGCGGTGCGTGAGGGGCGCATCCCAGAGGGCTCAGTGCTCCTGGTAGACGATATGGTCGATTCTCGATGGACCTTCACCGTGGGGGCCTGGCTTCTTCTGTCCCACGGTGCCAGCGCCGTCTTTCCACTGGCTCTCGCGAAGACTGGAGGTGGATGATGAGTATCGATCTTTCGACCAATGCGCAGGCAATTTTGCTGCTCACGGCCCCGCTGATCGCCGGCCGCCAGAAGCAGTCCGAGCATCTGCTCACTCCAGGCGAGTACAACCGATTCGCCGCTTATCTCCGTGCTGCAGGGCACGAACCAGCGGATCTGCTTTCCTCCCAAGCTAAGGAGCTGATCGACAACCCCGACTCTCCTATCGAACCACAGCGGCTTCACTCTCTACTGTCGCGCGGCTTCCTCCTCACGCAGGCTATCGAGCGTTGGCAGAAACGCGCCATCTGGGTGGTCACGCGCGCAGACGTGGAATACCCCAAACGCTTGAAGACCCGGCTCAAGGAGGACTCGCCCCCGGTCCTCTACGGCTGCGGAAGCCGCGAGATTCTCAATACCGGGGGGCTCGCCGTCGTCGGCTCACGCAGGGTCGATGACGAATTGATAGCCTATACCGAGGGTATCGGCCGACTGGTCGCAGAATCGCGAAAGACTCTCGTCTCGGGCGGCGCCAAGGGAATCGATCAGGCGGCGATGCGTGGGGCCTTACAAGCCGGTGGAAGCGTGGCGGGCATCCTGGCCGATGGGCTGGAGAAAGCCGCGATGAACCCGGGCAACCGACGATTCCTGCTCGATGATCAACTGGTTCTCATCTCCCCTTACGATCCTTCGGCTGGCTTCAACGTGGGCAATGCGATGCAGCGCAACAAGCTGATCTACGCGCTCGCGGACGCGGCTCTGGTCGTGAACACCGACCTAAACAAGGGCGGCACGTGGACTGGGGCCAATGAACAGCTGAAGAAATATCACTTCGTGCCGGTCTACGTGCGCTCGACCGGTCAGCCGTCGGAGGGATTGCAAGCACTTCAGCAGCTAGGCGCAAAGCCATGGCCCAATCCAAGAAGTGCAGATGAACTCGAAGCAGCTCTGACGGCAGAGGTTTCTTCGCAACCCAAGGTTGCGGAGCAGAGCCAGTTAAGTTTCGATGCGCCCACCGGCGCCGCATCCTCGGCTGCCTCATCTAGGGTCACCCAAGGAAAGCCTGTAGACGTCCAGCCACTTTCCTCGGCAGTCGCTGCGGGGGGTGACGCGGCGACAATCCTTCTTGCGGCCGTTCTCGAATTGATTTCCAAGTGCTTGCCAGAGCCCTGGAAGCCGGACGATGTGGCCCAAAAACTTGGGGTCACCAAGCGTCAGGCAGAAGACTGGCTTCGTACCTTGCATGATCAAGGTATACTGGAAAAAAAACAGTGCCCAATTCGATACGTGCGGCGTTCGCCTGGGTTGTTCAATAGTGACGAGTGAGGGGGGCTCGTAACGACGGACATGACGAAACGCAGCGTCGATCGGCTGATCTGCACCGCGTTGACCGGATCGCCCTGCGACCCGGGCGCGGCGCCGGCGGCGGATGAGGTGCGCGAGCAGCCAGCTGGAAGACCAGTAAGAAACAGCCCAGGATGCGGCGCTGCAGAAATGTGAAGCATGAATGTGCCTCCCAATCCGAAGATCTACCACATCGTCCACGTCGACCGCCTGCCGTCGATCATCGCGGACGGCTGCCTCTGGTGCGATGTCGAGGTAGAGCGCCGCAGGCCGCCCGGCACGAGCATCGGGATGAGCTCCATCAAGCAGCGGCGCCTCAGGGAACTGCAACTGCGCAGTCATCCGGGGCTCTACGTGGGCCAGTGCGTCCCGTTCTACTTCTGCCCGCGTTCGGTGATGCTGTATCTGATTTACCGGAAGAACCAGGAATTAAGCTACCGTGGCGGGCAGGCGCCGATCGTCCACCTCGTCGCCGATCTGCGGAAGACGGTCCAATGGGCCGAGTCGGAGGGGCTGCGCTGGGCCTTCACGCTCTCCAACGCCGGCTCGTATTATTTCGAGGACCGGTGCGACCTGGCGGATCTGGGCGAAATCGACTGGCGGGCAGTCCAGGCGAGAAAGTGGCAAACATGCAAAGAGGGCAAGCAGGCCGAGTTCCTGGTTGAACGTCGCTTTTCCTGGGATTTGGTCGACGAGATCGGCGTCTATTCCGAGCGAGTCCGGAAGGAAGCGCTGGCCGCCTTGAACGCCAGCGATCACCGCCCGCTCGTGGAAATTCAGCCCGATTGGTATTATCGAAGGGAGGCGACCGGACATGATTGAATACGCGCGCGGCAATATGCTCGAGAGCGACGCTGAGGCCCTCGTTAACAGCGTCAACTGTGTGGGGGTGATGGGCCGCGGCATCGCGTTGCAGTTCAAGAAGGCCTTCACGGAGAATTTCAAGGCCTATGCCGCGGCCTGCCGAGACGGGGAGGTGCGGCCCGGCCGGCTGTTTGTGTACGAGACGGGTCGGTTGACGCCACCGCGCTACATCATCAACTTCCCCACCAAGCGTCACTGGCGCGGCAAGAGCCGCATCGAAGACATCGAGGCGGGGCTGGAAGCGCTTGCCCAACTTATCCGCGCGCGGCGGATCCACTCCATTGCCCTGCCGCCGCTCGGCTGCGGGCTGGGCGGGCTGGACTGGCGGGAGGTGCGCGGGCGCATCGAAGCCGCGCTGGGGAATCTGACGGATGTGCGCATCGTGGTTTATGAACCGCATGGCGCTCCGCCTTCGGACGCGATGGCGCGCACCCGCGCCGTCCCGCTCATAACGCCGGGTCGGGCCGCGCTGGTCGGGCTGATAGATTGCTATCTGGCCGGCCTGCTGGACCCCTTCGTCACGCTGCTGGAGGCGCACAAGCTGATGTACTTCATGCAGGAAGCGGGCGAGCCGCTGCGGCTGCGGTTCCAGAAGGGCCTGTACGGTCCCTATGCTGAGAATCTGCGTCACGTGCTCCATGCGATCGAGGGCCGCCTGATCGTCGGGTACGCTGACGGCGGCGACCGCCCCGACAAGCAGTTGACCCTGGCACCGGGCGCGGCGCAAGAGGCTGCCCGGGTGCTCGCTGAATATCCCGACACGCGCGCCCGCTTCGAGCGCGTCTCGGCGCTTGTCGGAGGTTTCGAGTCGCCCTTTGGCCTTGAGCTGCTCTCGACAGTGCACTGGGTGATGACCCGCGAGGCTGCCCGCACGCCGGAAGAAATAAGGGAGCGAACCTACGCATGGAACAAACGCAAATGCCAGTTTACGCCACGGCAGATCGATCTCGCAGCAGCGGTGTTGCGAGACAAAGGCTGGGTTGCGGTGTAGCCTGCAAAGCATGAGCCCGACCGACACCAGCGAACGCGGCCTGGAGCGGCTGATCTGCATGGCGCTGACCGGCTCGCCCTGCGACCCGGGCGCGGTGCCGGCGGTGGATGAGGTGCGCGAAACGCCGGCGCCCTACGGCGGTGTGGGGTGGCTCCCCGGCGATCCGGCCGACTACGACCGGGAGTATTGCGTCGATCTCGTGCAGCT
>JALGUG010000199.1 GCA_029820995.1 Candidatus Zipacnadia bacterium | reverse complement strand
AAGCCCAAGCCCGAAGCCAAGCCGCCCGCCAAACCTGCGCCCAAGGCGGAGGCCAAAAAGGCGGCGCCAAAGCCTCCGGCCAAGCCCAAGCCCGAAGCCAAGCCGCCCGCCAAACCTGCGCCCAAGGCGGAGCCAACGAAGCCGTCGCCAAAGCCTCCGGCCAAGCCCAAGCCCGAAGCCAAGCCGCCCGCCAAACCTGCGCCTAAGGCGGAGCCAACGAAGCCGGCCGAGCAGCCGAAGGGCTGAGCCGACGTCCCGAACGCGGTTGCCTTCCAGCGGCCGGGCACCGCGGCGTATCCCTGACACCTTCCACTGGCCCGGCAGGAACAAACCTCTCAGCGGGGAAAGCCGTGCGTGACGACGGAGGCTTCTGTCATGCGCTCCTGGACCTGCCTGCTCTTCAGTTCCCTTGCCGCCGGGCTGCTATGTGCCGCCCCGGACGACGCTCCGGCTCCCCAGTCTTGGGCCTTGATCATTGCCATCAACGACTACGAGGATCAGGGCATTGCCGACCTGCGTTTCTGCGTCAACGATGCCCGGGCGCTGCGCGATGCTCTCGTCGGTCCTCACGGATCCTTCCCGCCCGAGAACGTAGTGCTCATGACCGACGACTCCGATCCCGAGCTCCGTCCCACTCGCGGCAAGATCATCGCCCAGGTCGCCACCTTCCTCCGCGTCCCCCAGCCGCAGGATACGGTGCTGATCTACTTCAGCGGCCACGGCCAGCTCGCAGGCGAGAAGACATACCTCGTTCCGGTTGACGGCACGGCGGCGGCACTGGCGGAATCGTCTGTTTCTTTCGGCTGGCTCAAGGAGCAGATCGAGAAATGCCCGGCGAAGAAGAAGGTCCTCCTGCTCGATTGTTGCCATGCCGGGGCGGGCAAGGCGGCCGGCGACCACATGCCGGAAGCGATGGAGGACGAGCTCATCTCCGCGGCCGAGGGCCTTGTGACCCTCGCCTCCTGCGGAGCGCGGGAGAAGTCATACGAGTGGGAGCAGAAACGCCACGGCGTCTTTACCTACTACTTGGTGGAGGCACTCGAGGGCGCCGCCGACCGGGATCACGACGGGCGCATCACTGCCGCCGAGGTGAACTTCCACGTCTGGGATCGGGTCCGACGGTGGGCGCTGCAACGCAAAGTCAGTCAAACGCCGATCCAGCACTCCTCAGTCCAGGGCGACATTCTCCTGGCGCGCGCACAGCCCGCCGGCGAAAAGCAGATCGTCGTCCGGCCCGCCGGTCCTGCCGAGACGATTGCCCCCGCCAAGCCGCGGGAGGTCTTCTTCCAGGAGAGTTTCGACGCCGAGCTGAAGCATCCGTGGAGCTTCTCGGGCTGGACCTGGCATCGCGGTGCGGTGGCCCTGCCCAGCGGTTTCGGCCCGCGGGTCAAGGAGGGCTATCTATCGGTCCGCCATCGCCTCACGCCCGGAGGTCCCGACAAGTTTCGCTGGACGACGCGCTTCCGTTGCTCCCCGGCCAAGGATCAGCAGCTCTGGATCAGCGCCCGTGTGCGCATCGCGCCGGGCTGCGACCCGCGCAGCTTCGTCGCCCTTCGTCTCTGCGATTCAGCCAGCATCACGCGCTGTATCGAGCTCCGGTTCCGTCGCGGCCCCTTCGAGCCCCGCTACGGCGAGTACCACACCATCGAGCGCGGCCTCCCGCCGGGGCAGTTCACCGAAGTGCGGGAGAACATCACGCAACTCTGGGAGCAGTGGCACCACCGCCAACCGCCGCAGAACTTCGTCCTTACTCTCTCCTTCGACCCCGACCGCGGCCTGATTGATGCCGCCATTGACGAGCTGGCCGTCTACGCGGAGTAGTCGCTCGGGGAGCGCATCGGCCGAACCTGGCCCTCATCTGATTCGATACGCGAACGCCTTCCCGTCCAGCGACAGTTTCACCTCTCGTCCCGCCTGCTCAAACGGCACTGGACCCGTGACGTGCCCCGTTTCGTCCACCGCCTCCACGCTCTTCACTTGGGCCAGCCTGTTCCCCGGCACGCGATCCAGGCGGATCGTGGCCTCAAAGGCCTCGCCGGCCGGCAGCGGCGTCAGCACCAGTGTGCCCTCTTTCGCCTCCAGCCGGAACCCGCCGGTCGTGACGACGGGCCCGAAGTCCACGGGCTTCTTATCCAGGTTCAGCCGCACCGGCTCCTCCTCCACCGCCTCCTGCTTGGCCGGGATCAACTCGATCCCGGTGATGTCGGTACCCTCCCCCTTGAGCACCAGCTCGCCCACAATTGATCGCCCGCTGCCGTCTTTCGGTCCCAGGGCCGGATAGCGTGGGCCTCCCGGCATCCACAAGCCCACCCGCACGGCATATCGCCCAGCCTTGATTCCGTCGGGCACCGGCACCGTCCGCTCCGCCCCCACGCTCACAGTGCCGCGCCACTTGCTCGTCGGCGTGGCGGGCGTGAAGTCGCCCTGGAACTTGATGCCCTCGCCGGGTTCCTTCGGATCGCAGAAGTGGACAAACATCGCCAGGTCCTTCTCGATCGGCTGGTCCACGCGCCAGTCCGTTATCAGCTTGAATTCCCGCGGCCCGACCACCTCAATCCGTGCCCCGATCAACTGGGCCTCTACACCTCGCCACCTTTTCACCGTCCGCGCATCCACATACAGCGTGTCCGCCGTTCGCGACTGCTCCACGATCACGCCGTCCCGCCGCTCAATGGCCGCCTCGATATCTCCCACCTTCGCATAGCACCCGTACCTCGGCAGGGTCCGCCCCGCAACCTGCCAGTCCGCCTTTCCGCGGTTCACGTACACGGTCGCCCCATTATCCCACTTCACAATTACCCGGTGAATGTCATCCTCCGCAAACTCCACGCTCTCCACGTTCCTAAGCGCCAGCTTCCGCATCAGATTCTGCGCGAGCCAGTATTTGGCCACCGCCTCGCGGCAGAAGGTGGGCGCATCGCTCATCAGAGCGTGCCCCTCCATGATCTCGGCCGTTCGATAGTCATCGCTGTAGATGCCGTGCGCCGCCCGCGACTGCTCGCCCTGGTATCGGCCGCTGTAGCCGACGCCGTAGAGCACGAACCGGTCGTGCAGCACCAGGTCAAACCAGGGCACGCGCTCCCAATCGGCACACTTCATCCCCCAACTGAACCGCTTGCCCGGCCGGATGCCCAGATGCTGACAGTCCGCGCCCGCCAGCCAGCCCACCAGGTGGTCGTCTCCCGCCTCCGAGCAGGTGATCGCTTCGCCCAGGTACTCGCTGATCCAGGCGAACGCCTCCCCCCAGCACCGTTGCGTCTCCATCCGGCTGTGGAATTTCCCTTCACGGTCATAGAAGTCAATCACCGGGATCGAGGTCCACACGTCAATGAAGTACGCCTGCGGCGCAAACCCCTGCTTGATCAGCTTCAGGTTCCGCTCCACGAAGGGCCGCACATGGTCCGGCCGCCACCGATATGACTGCGCGTTCCGCCCGCGATTGATCCACGCCTTGATCGGCTGCCCGTTCTGCGTGAAGCAGATGTGGTCGTACGAGTAACCCTCCGCGTCCGGGTAGAAATCAATGTAGTTGTCATGCGGCCCGAACAGTATCCCTAGCTCCCGGCAGGTGCGCGACAGCTCCTGCATGTCCTCCAGCGTCCCCATCCGCGGATTCGGCGGGTAGATGTCCGGCAGCCGGTAATCGTAGCCCCACCGCTGCCAGTTGTGGCAGATTAGCGCCGCATCGGTCATGCCGTATCGTGCCGCCCGGCGCACGTCCTCGGCAATCTGCGCGTACCGCCCGCCCCAGATGTCGAAGAAGAACCGCCCCGCCATCCGCGGCACCGCCTTCGCTGCCTTCTTCTCGCAGATGTCCCGGTACCGAATGGCCGCCACGAATGCGCTCCGCTGCGACGGCACAAAGCTCAACGTCGCCCCGGGATGCGTGTGCAGTGCGTACGTCTGCTCCTCCGGCGCGCACTCGAACAGCGTCGCCGGAGTATCGGTGGCCTGGACCAGCGAGATCCCATTCGCAAAGTCCACCCCCACATGGCTGGCCGACAGCCCGTGCCCCCCGGCCCCGAGCCGAAAGGCCCCCGGGTCCACGATGCAGTTGCCGTGGCCCACATACACCCGCTTGGCTTTGACGCTCCACGGCCCGGGCCGCACGTCGGTAATCCTGCCCTCCGAGGCGATCTTGACCCGCAGCGCCCCCTTCTCCGCCCACATCCGAGCGTTGACCGTCTCCTCCTGTCCCTCCCTACTGACCACCATCCTCCATGTCAGCGCATCTCCCTCCGCCGCCACATCCGCCGTCTTCAGCCCCAGCCGCGACGGCCATCCACCCACGGGATCCTCATCCAGGTCCACCTTGAGGCCCTCGCACGCGAGCACCTGGTCACCGAACACCAGCGCAATGAATGTGTCATCCAACCCCCTTGTCCCCGGCCTGACCACGGCCGCGTACTGCTCCCCGTCCCGCGCCACCACGAATGCATAGTCGTCGCCCACCTTCGTCATCTTCGCCAGGTCCCGGGCACCCCGCGCCTGGCGCAGTGCCCGTTGTCCCACATTTCGGGCCGCCTCCAGCCTCCGGCGCTTCTCCGCTGCGCTCAGCGTCGCGGGCGGCTCGCCGGCTATGACCACGGGCTCGCCCCAGTACGAGCTGTCGCACGTCGTGTCCTTCTCCGGCCCGGGATGACTCTCCAGCGCCAGCACCACTTCCTGCCCGGCCCACGGGCTCAAGTCCACTTCTCCCGGCACCCACGTCTTCGCGTCAGTGTGTTTCTCGTACAACTTCTGCGCCTGCGCGCCCTCGCCCAGCCACACGCGGAAGGTCACGCCGTCGCTGGGCGGCTCCTGGGCTGTATTATCGCGAATCGCGTTGGCGAAGGACAGCCTCAACGGCTTCTGCGGCGGCAATCGCAGGCGAAAACAGGCGAAGATCGTGCCCGCTCCGCCGGTCCACGGCGGGTGCATCACAATCGAGCGCTTCGTGATCCCGCCCCGGCCGACTGACCGGTTATCGCCGTAGTTCGCCCGTGATTTCTCATCGCTGCCCTCCCAGCCCACCGGCATCCGCACCAGCGGCTGGTCGAAGTACTGCCACCGCACCTGCTGCGTGCCCAGGTTCCACAGCGGCAGCGCGCCCTTCTCCGGGACCACGTTCACCGGCAGCGGCGCGTTCACGTCCAGCTTCTCCGGCGGCGGCTTCAGCTTGGTCTCGACGATCAAGATCGGGTGCGCCACATGCTGCCGCCCACCCTCCTGGAACCGGACCCAGCCGTGAACCGGATACAGCGCCGAGTAGGTTCCCTTCCCGGCGGCAATCTGAAACTTCAGCTCCGCCTTCTGCTTGGCCCCGACCTCGAAGGGCTTGGTCTTTTCGCCGACTACGCGCCAGTCATCGGTTAGCGTGATCTGTATCGTGCCCTTGATCGCCGTCTCGCCCTGGTTCTCCAGGACGATCTGGATATCTTGCGGCACATCCAGCTCCGTGATCGGCGCCCGCTCCGGCATCGTCACCTTCAGCGACCCTTCGGTCACCATGTGCCCATTGAAGGCCATGACACCCGCCCCCAGTGCGGCCGCTACTGCGGCCGCTAAGACCGTCGCCTGCCCATTCATAGCGCGCCCTCCTTGCCGGCAGAACTCGGTGCGGCGTCGCGCCCAACTGACCGCGCCGGCCTGGGCCCTCAGCCGGTCGCGTCCAGCAGCCTCGCCGCGTTCCCGTGCGTGATCGCCTGGAACGCCTCCTCGCTGGGTGCTGACCGCTTGAGCGCGTCCAGCGATTTTGGCGCAAAACAGCCCGCCTCGAATCCGGCGCCCTTACCATCGCGGCACGGGCAGTCGGTCGCCCACAGCAACCTTCTCCAGTGCCGCGCCAGGAACCCTTTCGTGAACTCCGGGTCACGCGTCAGCGCGTTGAGCCCGGAGCCCGCCGAGAGATCACCCCACAAGTTGGGGTACTGCTCCATCCACAGGTCCGTCAGCCCGCGCTCGGTGATCGGCCCCTTGGGATAGGCGTCGCCCCGCGCCGGCATCTGCCCGATATGGCCCCAGAACGTCTGGGCGTGGCCGATGAAGGTCACGTCAGGCAACTCCTGCAGCACTCCTTCAAATGCTGGAAAATTCGTGTTGTAGCCCTCGTCCCAATCTTGAAAATGGATCAGCACGGGCAGACCCAGCTCGCCGCAGAGCGCATAGATCCCCATCGAACGCGGATCGTCCACCGGCCGCTTCACCTTGTGCTCCCCGAAGCCGCGAGCACCACTTTCCGCGTACCGCCGCACTCGCTCCGCCGCCCCCTCCGATGCGGGGTCCACGTGGCAAAAGGGTACGATTCGATCCGGGTACTGTTCCGCCGCCGCCAACGCGTGCTCGGTGGAGAACTGCGGATCTCGTCCCGGGTCATCATTCTCCACCGGCAGCAGCACACAACGCTCGACACCCAGATTGTCCAGGTGACGCAGCAGGTCATCCAGCGTCCGCCCTCGATGCCCCAAATGCAAATGGAAGTCGATCATTGCTCCTCACCTGTCCGTACTCTCGGGCTGGCAGCCTTAGAACCTCAACCCCGTCTCCACCAGGTACACGCCCTCCCGCGCATCCCACGAGAACCGAACACTCGAGTAGCTCACCCCGACCCGCCACAGGCGCGGCGTGTGCGTCAGGTCGCTATCATTCTGCCACATGCTCCGCACGATATCCGGCACCGGCAGCAGGTCCGTCAGTCCGTACATGTCCGGGTGCCATGACAAGACGATCTCCACATTGTCTGCGCCGGTCACGCTCTCCAGGAACCGCTCCACCGACTGGATCGCTCCGAAGTACTTGTTCAGCCACTTCTCCACCTTCGCAATGGGCGCGAACGAGACCAGGCCGAGGATGGGCAGATACGGCTCCCCGGCGCCGTACGCCGCGCCCTGTCGCATGGCCTCCTTTAGATGCTCCGGCTCCGTATCCGGCGCCAGGACGATGCTGTACACCAAGCCGGCGGCTTCGGCGCAGCGGGGGCGAGTCGAGAACAAGAAGGGCTTCTCACGGACGCCCTCGTCATCCATCAGTTGCAGCGTCCGGTAGAACTCCCCCAGCGTGCCGGTCAGGATGAATCCGTCGAAGGGCAGCCGGTGGGCCAGCTTTACGCCGGTCCGCGTCCCCGGATTCGCCAGGTACGCCAGCCCGTCCTGGCGATGCACCTCCTGGATGGTCGCCCGCATCGTCATCCCCTGCGGGACGCGCTGCTTCAGGAACAGACCAATCAGGATGCCGTCCGAGGTCGTGATCCGCTGACCCACGATTACCCGGAAATCCCCGGGCAGGCGCCCTTGCCTCTTCATCTTCTCCGCGGTTCTCTGTGCCTCCCGGGCCCCGTCAATTCGGTCCCGGTCCGCGATCGCGACCACCTGCAGACCGCGCGCGTGAACCGCCAGCAGCAACTCCGGGACGCTCGCCACCGAGTCGTGCGATGTCGCCGTCGTGGCCACGACTTCCAGCCCGATCTCGCCCTCGCCGAGGTTCGCCTTGGCCAGCCGCCGCGGCAGCCGATCCATTAACTCCCCCAGCGCCCGCCCGAAAACCACATCGCGCTCGCCGACTGTCTGCGGCTTGATCAGAAGCCACAGCGCCTCCGGCAGCCGCTCCGGCACCCGCGCGCGTCCCAGCGCCAGATAGGCGGTCGCCAGGCTTAGCCGTGACGCGAGCCGATTCCCGCTGTTTAGGTGCTCCAGCTCCTTGTCGGCGATCACGTACGGGTTGTGCTTGCCTTCCTGAAACAGCGTCGAATACCACAAGAGGGAATCCCGGCACTGCTCGGCCGTCGTTTGCTCGGGGAAGTCCTCGGGCAGGTACATGGGGCAGAACTCCAGGTCCACGCGGCCCTGCTCCGCCAGAGTCAACCCCTCGGCCAATTCGCGCGACAGCTCCTTCAGATCGGTGGCCTTCACGCCTTCCAGCGGGATTACCAGGCGCCCCGGCCGCGGCGCAAGTGCCTCCCGCGGCTCGCCCGGCGCCTGCGCAACCAACCGCGCGGCCACGCGCTCTCTCGGCGTGGCGTGCTGCCGGAGTGCTTCCAGGCTGACGAGCGGCCGCTCAGGCGCTGCCGCGAGCTTGATCCCGCCGAGCGCGACAAGCCCGGCGACGGCGAGCGACATCGCCATGCGACCGGCGTGCTTGGCTTTTGCGCCGGCTTCAGTTACCATTCGCGGTGAGCCTTGTATGCCGCCTTTCGTTGGGCGCTCTGCCGCCTCCGGGGCGCGATGAATCGGGCCTCCTACCCATGTCTTTGCAGCCCTAGTTCTGACACAATAGGCGGCCCTTTAGCAGCACACTGTGCCCATAATCACACCCGAACCCGCCGCCCCTTAACCCGGTTCCGCAAGTCTGCTATTCCGCCTCGTCCCACAGCGAAAGTTGGTCGCCCGCGTCATCGCGCGTCTCCACAGGTGGTTCCCCGCCAGCCGCCTCCGCCCTGCCACCGTGTACGTGGAGGTCCGCGGGCACACCGTACCTCTGGCCCAACGCTCGGACCTGTGCGGCCGCCTCCAGGGCATACGAGACCTCGCCGGCGAATACTGCCCGATACAGGCCGACCCGATGGGGGTAGTGTCGCGCAATCACTGACCTCACGCGCCTCCGGTCCGCCAGCCGCACATTGAGGCTTTCTCCCTCCACGTGCGATGACATTCCTGCGACCGCCTTGAATATCGCCTCCACATCCGTGATCCCCGGCAGCACCGGGCCCAGGTGCACGTAGGTCCGCACGCCGGCCTCGTGCAGCCTCCGCATCGCCTCCAGACGTCCGGCAATAGGCGTCGCGCCCGGCTCGAAGCGCCGCCGCGCGTTCTCGTCCACCGTTGCCAGGCTGAAGCCGACGCCGACATCCTGCCAGCCCCGCAGCAATTCCAGGTCCCGTACCACAAGCGCGGACTTGGTCAATATCGTGACCCGCGCCTCCGCCTCCTTCAGCAGCTCGAGGCACCCGCGCGTCAGCTCGTAGCGCCCCTCC
>JALGUG010000198.1 GCA_029820995.1 Candidatus Zipacnadia bacterium | reverse complement strand
CAGCAAACGGCAAGCAGTGGCCGGCTTCTGGGCGCAGGAATGTAGCGGACCGGTTGTACTGTTGACGGGTGTGCTTGATCGAGGCGAGGCACGGAGCCGCCTGCCACACGGTGAGGTCTGGCTCACGGCTGAGGCTGTTTTCGGTTTTTCGAAAAACCGAAAACAGCCCGACTTGGCTCGGGGGCGAGCCGATGGACCGTTCGCCCAGGCAGAGCTGTGTGCCGCGTCCGCGAGGGCATTATGGTTTGCCGTCAGCGCGGGCGACCTCGGCTACGCAGAACAGCGACTGTCCTACGGGCGGGCCAGTTACTCTCTCGATCACGCGCAGTAGCGGTACAAAACGATCGTACAGAGCAAGCTGCCCAGCCGGCAAGATGGGCGGCTTGAGTATGCGGCTGTTGACGAACCATCCGGCCACGCCGGCGAGCCCAAAGTACCGACACTCGACCACGCGCATCCCAACTCCCTCGACCTTACGCCTCAGTTCGCCTCTCGTGTACCGACGGCAGCGCCCAGGTCTCCATGTCGGTGATGATCGTGTTGAACAGGATGTTAGTGAGCAGGCACAGCACCTTGTTTCCTACGTAGTGGGTGAACATGAAACAGCGATGCACGCCGAGAAAGCGGGAGCCATAGACGACGTCTGCCTTGCCGTCCACAATCGGCTTCAGTAGCTCCGCATAGTCCTGCGGGTCGTACTCCAGATCGGCATCCTGGATAATGATGACGTCGCCCACGGCCTCTTGAAGGCCTCGGCGGACAGCGGCCCCCTTGCCCCTGTTCTCCGGCTGCAGCAACAGGCGGACCTGCTCCGGGTGCCTCTTAGCCAGAGCTTCGAGGATATCGCGCGTTCCGTCGGTGGAGCCGTCGTCAATGATCAGCAGTTCTTTCGGCCAGTCCACGGCCGGCGCGGCAGATGCTCCAGCTCGCGGCTAGTACCAGCAGCGCGAGGGCCACCCCGATTGCGGCCCTGGGTGCACCGAAGTAGTGCGCCAGCACCCACCAGAAGTTCGGGATGTTGGCGCCGATCCGCCACCGCAGAGCCCCCACCCCGGCTCCGGGCAGTGCGGCCGCGTGCCCGGCCCCGGGCAGCCGTCTCCGGGCCATGGTCCGCAGTCGCTCCCCCTTGAACAGCGCGTTCCTAGTGACCTCCGGCACCGCGCTCCAAAGGGAGAAGAACAGCGCTTCGCGCCAATGGTACACCATGCGCTTGTGGTATTCCTCCGGGTAGGCTCCCGATTCGAGGAAGTACATCCGCGAGGGGTGGACGTAGACCGCGGGGAGCTGCACCACGGCAGACACGATGCAGCAAGCAACCACCAAGGCTCGCGGGAGTCCAGCACGCGCGTCCCGCAGAATCGGCATCGCCAGAAGCAGCAAGAAGGGCACCACGGGAAGCAAGTACCGGGGGCCGTAGCTCCACCCGCCCGGCGCGCAAACGAACTTGGCGTAGAAGGCTGCGTGCACGGCAAACATCATCGCAGCCACCAGCGCGATTATCCGCCGCTCGCGCCAACTTGACCGCCATCCAAAGAAGGCCAACAACGCCGCCGGCGTGTACAGGAACAGGCTCCGCCCCGGCGACAGAAGCTGCATGTAGAGGCCTTCTAGAAGCGGAGTGGTGAAAGTCTTGTTCCAATGCCCGGTCTCCATCGGCGAGCCGAAGCGATACCAGTTGTACGCGGCGACGGTGACGATCCCCACCGCTGCCCCAAGTGCATAGGCCGCGACCAAGCGCAGGCGGCCGCCCCAGCCCTGGCGGCGGCTGATCGCAGCGGCCAAGACCGCCAGACCGAAGATCGCAACGGCTAAGATCTCCGCGATCCTGACGAGGAAGGCCGCCCCGACCAGCAGCCCCGTCAGCGCGAAGGCGGGCGCTGGCTCCTCCTCTCTCAAACCCCGCGCCAGGTACAGCGTCGCCGCGACCAGGCACAGAATGCACGTCGGCTCGCTGTAGAACCACTTCGCATACGGAAAGGCGAGGGTGCCGAATCCGTAGAGCAGAGCGCCGGCCAGAGCCAGAGGCGGCGCGAAGCCCTGCTCGGCCAGCAGCAGGAGCAGGAGCGCACAGGTTGCCGCCGTCGTGATCGCCGGCAGCGTCGAGGCTAGAGCTTCAGCGAGATCATCCGCCCGGAGGCCACCGGGCATCGGTAGCAGCTTGCCCGCGAGGTAACCGGCCGCCACCAGCGGCAGGGCGGCGAGGGAGTGGCCCAGACCGTATTGCGAGTAGTGGCGGCCGCCGCGCCCGACCGCGCCGATGTTGTCCGGGACCGCCACGCTGCCGTGCAGGAGGATCGCCTTCGTGACCTCCAGCATGTTGCCGCCGTCGCCCGAACGCACAACCCCTTGGCCGAGCAACACGTAGACGCAAAGCGTGGCAGCGAACGTCCATCCGGCGAGACGTTTGACGCGGGAAGAGGCCGCCGCTGTTGCGGGGAGAAGCATCGCTCTCGGAGAAGGATTGGACCGCCCGGTCGTCCGCTCAAGATGCCTGGCTCGCTTAGTATAGCACCGGCCTATCGTGGTGTCCAGCGAGGAAGGGAGCGTGGCAGCTCCGGCTCTCGGTTGCAGTTGTGGATGGCGCCTGTGCCCCGACCGGTGCCGGATGTCACCACTCAGCGGCAAAAACCCTTGACGGGGAACTTCTTCGGTGCTATATGTATTATACATATAGAGGTCAGCGACAGAATGCTGCGCGGTCATTGTCATCGGCACGGACAACAGTTTGGTCCTTGTTCCTGCGTCATGGGCAAGTTGTCGCGCCTGGTGGAGCCCATGTTGCTCTATTTGCTCGCGTGCGGTAAGGCGCGCTATGGCTACGAGTTCCTGGAGCATGTGCACCAGTCCGCGCTAACGGATTCCGAGATTGATGCTGGAGCAGTGTATCGGACGCTCCGATCGCTGGAGCAGGCCGGTTGCGTGCGCTCGCACTGGGAGCCCGGCCCTGGCGGCCCGCGACGGCGGGTTTATGACTTGACGCCGATTGGTCGCCAGCATCTGCAGGACTGGGCCATCGTGTTGGGCCGGCGCGGGCGGGCGATGGTGGAGTTCGCGGAGGCCTGTCAGGCCGTCTAGCGTCGCGGGTGTGGGGTCATCTTTTTTGGGCGGGAGTGTATGTGAATAACATATAGGAATGGAGTGTCGAAGCATGAAAGTCGCAATCGCCACAGATGGGTCCCAGGTCTCGGGGCATTTCGGTCGGTGCGAGAAGTACGAGGTGGCCACGATTACGGACGGGCAAGTGACCGACCGCCAAACGGTCCCCAACCCGGGTCACCAGCCGGGCGCCTTGCCGACAATGCTCCATGGGCTGGGCGTAGAAACCATCATCTGCGGCGGTGCCGGCCCTCGTGCCGTGGCGCTATTTGAGCAGTTCGGTATCAACGTGTTGATGGGCGTCAGTGGCCCGGTGGACAAGGCGCTGGAGGCCCTGGCATCAGGGGAGCTTGAAGTCGGTGAAAGCACGTGCGACCACTAGCGGGAGTGAGCCAAGATGTCTACGTTGCGCTTGACCATCCTGTGCGATGACGTGGTCAGCAGGGCGGGCCTGGAAAGCGATCACGGCTTGGCCGTACTGATCGAGCGCCCCGATTGCCGGGTGCTCCTGGACGCGGCGTCGGGGGAGCGCGTGGTGCGCAATGCTCGGGCGCTCGGCGTGGCGCTAACGCCGCTGGACGCCATCGTCCTGAGCCACGGCCATTACGATCACACGGGTGGGCTGGAAGCGGTTCTGCGGGAGGCCGCTCCGGTGCAAGTCGTCGCGCACCCGGAGGTGTTCAAGCGCACCTTCGCGTGCCGACCGGATGGCACGCAGCGGTACATCGGAGCGCCGCTGAGCCAAGATGATTATGAGGCCCTCGGCGCGACCTTCCTGTTCAGCGATGAGCCGGTGCAGCTCGGGGAAAGCTTCTGGACCACAGGTCAGGTGGAGCAACAGACGATTTACGACACGGCCCCGCCCCCGCTGTGCGTTGAACGTGACGGGGGTCTCGTGCCGGACGACTTCGCGGACGACCTGTCGCTAGTAGTGGCCCTCGCGGAGGGCCTGGTGATCATCACAGGGTGTGCCCATGCCGGGCCCGTGAACATCGTGCGCCAGGCACGGGCGCAGACCGGCGTCCAGCGAGTTCACTGTGTAATCGGCGGGACGCACCTTGGTCCGGTGAAGGACGAGGACGTCTGCGACACGGCCCGGCGGCTGCACGAGCTGGGCGTCGAGCTGATCGCGCCGAGCCATTGCACCGGGCCGCGCGCCTTCCAGGTGCTGCGGCATTCGTTCCCGGGCCGAACCGTCAAGGTCGGTGCCGGCGACATCCTTGATTTCACCGACGAGGGAGTACTTCATCTCAACGCGAGCCTCGAAGGCGAGTGCTGCGCTGAAAAAGGAGAGTAGAGCCATGCGTTGGCGGAACATGTATTATGCTACAGGTCTTCCGGGATGGATGAGATTCGGTTATAGCCCCGGCTGGGTGGGCCGCAGTGCCTCCGGGCTCGGTCCCGGCGCGGAGTACCTGATGACGGGGCAGTGGCCGACGCCCCAGATGGCTGCCGCCTGGCAAACGATGCAGGGCGGGCCCTGGGCCGGCTCCGGGTACGGGCCGTATGGCTATCAGCCCGATCCGCAGTATCAATTGAACTTCCTGCAGCAGCAGGCCGACATGCTCGAGCAGCAGAGCGAGGCGCTGAAACAGCAGCTTGACGCGATCAGGCAGCAAATCGCCGACCTGGAGCAAGGCAGCGACTGAAGGGCCGGAGCAGTACTGACACGAGCGCGCGTTACGACTAGGGGAGGACGATCATGAAAATCGCAGTGTCTTCGTCGGGCAAGACGTTGGATTCGCCGGTGGACCCGCGCTTCGGGAGGTGCCCGTTCTTCCTGATTGTGGACCCGGACACCATGCAGTTCGAGGCCTTGGACAACCAGGCTACGATGGCCGGAAGCGGCGCCGGAATTCAGGCCGCGCAGACGGTCGCCGATGCTGGCGCGGAAGCCGTAATCGCCGGCAACTTCGGCCCCAATGCTTTCCAAACGCTCTCGGCCGGAGGAATAGCCATTTACACCGGGGCAACGGGCACGGTCGCGGAGGCGATTGAGCAATTCAAAGAAGGCAAGCTGGAGAAGCTGTCGGGGGCCAGCGTTGCGGCGCATTTCGGCCTCGGCGGCGGAGGTGGACGTGCTCAGACCGGTGCGGCACCGGCCCCGGCTGCGAGTTCTCCGGGCCAGATGCCCGGTCAGATGCCGGGGCAAATGCCGGGCTTCATGCCGCCGTTCATGCCACCGTTTATGCCACAGCCGATGCCCTGGCCCATGGCCGGCGGGATGGGCGGGTACTGGGGCGAGCCGCCCCGCGAGTACCAACTGCAGATGCTGAGGAACCAGGAGCAAATGCTCCAGCAGCAAGCGCAGATGATTGAGCAGCAGCTCCAGGAGCTCCGCCGGATGATCGCCGAGCTGGAGGGGCAGTAGACTCAAGTCCGCCGTCACCTCACCGCGCGCTGTGGCGGCGCCAAGCAAGCAACCGAAAGGAAGGTTACGATGAAGATTGCAGTCTCGTCGTCAGGACAGACGCTGGACTCGCCGATGGATCCGCGGTTCGGACGGTGCCTGTTCTTCTTGGTGGTGGACACGGATACGATGGAGTTTGAGGTGATCGAGAACCAGGCTGCGATGGCCGGCAGCGGTGCCGGCATTCAGGCAGCCCAGACGGTCGCCAACTCAGGCGCCGAGGGTGTCATCTCCGGAAACTTCGGCCCCAACGCCTTCCAGGCCCTGTCGGCGGGCGGAGTATCGCTCTACACCGGCGCCGCTGCCACTGTGGCTGAGGCCATTCAACTGTTCAAGGAAGGCAAGCTGCAGGAGATCGAAGGCGCCAGCGTTCCGCCGCACTTCGGCATGGGCGGGGGAGCTGCGCCGGGCGGCGGAGCACCGCCGGGTGGTTTCATGCCCGGAGGCGGTATGGGCGGCGGTCGCGGCATGGGCGGAGGTCGCGGTATGGGTGGCGGACGTGGTATGGGCGGCGGACGTGGTATGGGCGGAGGTCGCGGCGGAGGCGGTGGAGGGCGACGCTGACATGACATGCCAGACGGCAGGCCGGCTAAGGCGAGTGTATGGCTATGAATGAAACCGCAAAGCACAAACTCACGATTTCAGTGGCCGCCGGCAAGGGCGGCACCGGCAAGACGCTGGTAGCCACAAGCCTGGCCGTCGCACTGCAGCACAGGAACGGCGGCGGAGTGCAGCTCCTGGACTGCGACGTCGAGGAGCCCAATGCGGACCTGTTGCTGCAGCCTCGCCTCGAGCACCAGGAGGACGTTCACATTCTGGTGCCGGAGGTGGACCTGGACGTCTGTACCAGGTGCGGCACGTGTGCCCGAGCGTGCGAGTTCAGCGCGATTGCCGTGATCCGCCAGGCCGTGTTGACCTTTCCCGAGCTGTGCGCGGGCTGCGGCGTCTGCAGCTATGCCTGCCCGGTCAAGGCCATCACCGAGGTCGAGCGCCACGTGGGCGTGGTAGATGCGGGCGAGACCGAAGAGGGCATTGCCTTCGTCGGCGGTCGCGTAGATGTGGGCGAGCAGCGTAGCGGCCCGGTTACCAAAGCCGTGAAGCAGCACATCGCGGACGACTTGATCACGATCATTGACGCGCCGCCGGGGACCTCGTGCCCGATGCAGGAGACGATTGAGGACACCGACTACTGCGTGCTGGTCACTGAGCCCACGCCCTTCGGACTGAGCGACCTGGGCGCGGCCGTCGAGACCTGCCGGGCGCTTGAGGTGCCGTGCGGCGTAATCATCAATCGCGACGGCGTCGGCGACGCGGGCGTTGATCAGTACTGCGCGGAGGAAGAGCTCCCCGTACTGCTGCGGATCCCGCAGCAGCGCAAGATCGCAGAGGCTTACTCGCGAGGCGACACGCTCACACGCGCGTTCGCGGAGTGGGTGGAACCTCTGTGCAACGTGTTTGAGCAAATCGCCGCAGGTCAGGAGGTGTAGGATATGCCACGAGGTGATGGAACGGGACCAGCCGGCCAAGGGCCGGGGACGGGCCGGGGTATGGGCGCAGGAGGCGGGCGCGGTCGGATGGGCGGCATGGGTCTAGGGCCGGGCGGAGCGTGCGTGTGCCCAAGCTGCGGGACCAAAGCGGCCCACCAGCGGGGCACACCGTGTTACCAGATGAAATGCCCCAAGTGCGGGCAACCAATGACGCGGTCGCGATAGCGACCTCGCCGCGGTCTTCTCCAGACGGCGGTGAAGCAAGAAGGAGGTAAGTCAAATGCCAGGTCTGGATGGAACCGGACCCCGAGGAATGGGTCCCATGACTGGCGGTGCGCGGGGTTGGTGCAATCCGTACAGCCCGCTGCGCACCATGGGCCTGCCGTACGGCGGCTATGGCGCCGTGCCGTACGGCGGTTACGGCGCCGTGCCGTACGCCCCGTATAGCCCCTATGGCGCGCTGCCGTATGCGCCGTATGGTGGCTGGATGCCCTATGCGCCTTACGGCGTGGGCTACGGTCGAGGCCTCGGCCTCGGTTGGGGCCGCGGCTTCGGTCGCGGCATCGGCTTCGGTCGCGGCATGGGCCGGGGTCGCGGCTGGTGGTAGTAGCCACCAGGCGTTAGACAAACACGCAGGCCGGCCGAGGCGCTGCGGTTCGGCATCCCGAAGCGGCGCTTCGGCCGGCCGCTCGCGTGTGAGAGGGGTATTGTACGGCAATGGTTGACCGTTTCACGCAGATCACCGTCGTCAGCGGCAAAGGCGGGACCGGCAAGACCACGGTTCTAGCGTCTTTCGTTTCCCTGGCAGAACGTCCGGTTATGGCGGACTGCGACGTGGACGCCGCCAATCTGCATTTGCTGCTCGCTCCGAACATCCTAGACAAGCAGGACTTCTTCGGCGCCAAGGTGGCCGTGCGCGACCCGCAAAAGTGCCAAGGAGCGGGCGAGTGCCAGGCCCGGTGCCGATTCGACGCCATTACGGTGGACAAGATAGACGAATTCGCCTGTGAAGGCTGCGGCATGTGTGTGTTGGCGTGCCCCAATGAGGCGTTGAGGTTACAGCCGATCAAGAATGGCGAGGCCTATATCTCTGAGACCAGATACGGCCCCTTCGCTCACGCGAAGCTGATGGCCGGCGGCGAGAGCTCGGGTCGGCTGGTCACGCTGGTCCGCCAGCAGGCGGAGAACCTGGCACTGCAGCACGACCGCGAGCTTATTCTGATTGACGGCCCGCCGGGAATCGGCTGCACGGCGGTGGCCGCGCTGGCAGATACCGATTTGGCCCTCATCGTCACCGAGCCGACGCTATCGGGAATGCACGACATGGAGCGCGTGCTCGGCGTGATCAAGCACTTCGGGTTGCCCGCCGCCGCGCTGATCAACAAGGTGGATCTCAACCGAGAGAACGCCGAGAAGATCCGGGAGCTGTGCCGCGCAAAGGACGTTCCCATTGTGGCTGAACTGCCCTTCGACGAGGTCGTCACCCGGGCCATCGCGGCGAATACGCCCCTGGTCGAGTTCGACGACGGCCCCGTCACAGCCGGAATTCGGGCGGCGTGGGAGGCCACTGCAGCGCTGGTCGTCAACTGACCTTTGTCAACGACAGGGCCGGATGCGGTGCGACGCTGCGCGTCGCTAGCGCATTCGGCCTCTCCTGTGGATGAGATCGAGCCTGCTGACCTCGGAGAGGTGTCGCCGTGAGCACGGCCTCGAGATACCGGAAAGTGGTACACTTAGCGGGGGACGAGTGTCGAGGCGTGACTGGCGGCCATTGTGTCGCGCCCAGCGTGCGCGAGTACGCTTGAAGGGAAGTCCGATTTGATATGAGCAAACGTGAACCGGAGAGCGCGCCTCAGCAAGCCGCAGGCGCCGACGAGACGTGCGACGGCCAGTGTGACACGTGCAGCGCGAAGAACCCGTGTCAGACGGACCAGGAGCGCGAGTACCGGCTGCAGCAAGTTCGCCTGGAGCAAGCCGTGGCCGCCATTGAGCACGAGATTCTGAT
>JALGUG010000197.1 GCA_029820995.1 Candidatus Zipacnadia bacterium | reverse complement strand
CTGCAACCGCCCGGCCATCTCAGGCTGCCGAGCGATACCCTCCAGGGCCGCCGCCGCAGCTTTGCTCTGGGCTAAAGAGGCCATAACCACGGCCACCGGCAGGCCAAATCCGATCGCTAGCGTCAGGACTACAAAATAGGTCAAGGCAACGACACCTCCAGTGGGCGGCCACGAAAGGAACGCGGATTCCTCTCGGTCGCCCTGAGCTTGTTGCAGGCTGTGCCTGCGTGAACGTTCCTGCGGTAGGCATGCTCCCCCGTCAGACGATGTGCGGTCAGTGCTCCTCAGCGTGCTCAACGGCACCGGCGATGTACACTGCGGAGAGCACGGTGAACACGAGCGCTTGAATCACGCTCCCGAAGACTCCAAAGGCTAACATGGGAAGCTGCAGCGGAATGGGAATCGGAAGCGCCCGGAAGAGAGCGGCGCCGAAGGCAATGAAGATCACGATGGCGGTGTCTTCACCGAAGATGTTCCCGCGCAGACGCACTGCCAGGGACAGGGGGCGCGCCAGCTCTCCGATAATGTGGATCGGGATGTTGAGCCAGAACAACCACCAGGGCTCGCCAATGAAGTGCTTGGCGTACCCCCACGCGCCCTGCTCGCGAACGCCGTACCACTGCACCGCGACAAAGACAAACAGGGCCAGGGCCGCCGTGATGCTCAGGTTGCTGGTTGGTGATAGGAACCCCGGGATCAGCCCCAGGAGGTTCATGGCTAGAATGAAGATGAACAGCGAGCCGAGCAGTGGCGCGTGCCTGGGACCCTGCTCGCCGATGATCTGGATGGAAAAGTTCCGGAAATACTGCCAGGCCATGGTCAGTGCGGCCTGGAAGCGCGATTGCGGCAGGCCTTTGATCGCGCGGCCGCTAACGATCGCCAGCACACTCAGCGCCACGGCGACCAGCA
Organism: Candidatus Zipacnadia bacterium; assembly: GCA_029820995.1. GTDB lineage: Bacteria > Armatimonadota > Zipacnadia > JALGUG01 > JALGUG01 > JALGUG01. Next base: position 9,192 of record JALGUG010000197.1, on the reverse strand, counting down.
GCATATTGGGCACGAAGGGGCTGACGAGTTCCTGGCCGCCGGCCGTGCGCAGCAGCGGATGGCCCAGTCCGGGGAAGTTGAGATCGTAGAAGACGTTCAGCCACGTTGCGTGGTGGGCTCCCGGCCCAACCGCCAGGTGGATCAACGCTCCTTGCTCGCCGTGACCAGCAGCCCCCCAGCCTGCAGCAGCCACACAGCGTGTAGAGCCAGGTATCCTCCCAAGAACCACCACGGGCGGAAGTACCCGCCGCGGACCGCGAAGTAGAGCCCCAGTGCGATTAGGGAGTACTTCGGCAATAGGAGGGCCGCCATTGACCAGAATTGCACCCGCCGGGCACGCCGCCATCGTCCGGCGGCCCACTGCAAGGCCAGCAGCAGCGCCAGTGAAAGCGCGCCTCCGGTCGCCAGATTGGCCGCTGCTAGCGGCCCGGCCAACATTGCCGCCACCAGGCTGCCTATTGCCACCAGGCCGGCCGTGACGGTAACTGAGCGGGACAGAAAGGGGTCCGACTGCTGCTCCGCCGTGTCGGTCGCCGGTGCCGGCGGTTCTCCATCGGCGCTACTCATCGCCGTACTTCTCGATCATCCGCATCATCTCGCGGAATCCGGCGATCAGGCCCAAGAACAGACAGACGATCATCAACCATGGGCCGGTTCCCAGCCACTTGTCCAGCAGGAAACCGAGCCCCGCGCCGATGAGCGTCGCAATTACGACAACAAACCCGACACTCAGCAGCCCCAGGCTGCGAAAGACAGATCGCCCTGGCCGCTCTGGCACGCCCACCCACTCCTACAAACTGGGATTTTAGCGCAATTGTCCCGCCAAGTCAACGCGGTCCGCCGGCATGTCGCGAGCGCGGTAATCCGCATTTCCTCTTGTGCGCTGGTCTCTGGAGCAACGGCTCGTGCCCAACGGCTATCTTCCGGCTCTATCCGGCAGTACAGCCACCATCGCGCCTTGGGGTCTTTCCCGCGTTTTCGCTGCCGGTCACAGTAGATCTCGAAACACTCGCCGGTCTTGGTCAAGATGCGGAAGTAGTGCTTGCGTACGTAACCTTCCTGGTTCTTCGCTCCTGGACTTTGGCCATCTCATAGGTTCGTCCTCGGCACCTGAACTGCGACGGCACTCCGGGCCGTCCCCGCGCCATCTCCGCGGTGTCGAAGGACGCGCCAGTCACGTCGAGCTGTTCCACGATCAGCTCTCGCCGCTCTCGGCTCATGGCGCCTCGGTCTTCGCCGCGCACCGTCCCATTGCCTTGGTGCGTCAGTGGCTGCATGTCCGCGGCCGGCGGTCACCGGGCCGCCCGGTTCACTTCCACTCCCGCCGAGCGCAGCCTCTCCTGCAGCGCCGTCAGGTGTGCCTGCATGACCCCGCGCAGTTCTCTGTTCTGCGTCACAACCACTGCCTGCGCCACCGGCAATTGTCGAAAATGGAGCTGCATGACACCCTTGGCGCTCTGTGGCTCCAGCGCCTCGATGCTCCGACAGGACACGGAGAACACATCTTGCGGTTTGAGCCAGGGCGGGATGGTGAGCTCCAGCTCGACATCAACCGGCTCGTAGCTGTCCACCGGCTGAGGTTTGCGAGCGTTGAAGTTCGAAGCGATGTTGAGGTTGACGACCAGGACCACAATGGTGTCCAGCCCGCAGACCAGGGCCCGGGCGTGTGCGGCGGGCCCACCCCGGGGGCTCCTCTTCGGAACGCTTGTCACGACTCTGGCCAGGTCCGAGATATCTCCCAGGGCCAGCATCGGGCCGAGCAGTTGCAGTTCCGCGTTCACACGGCCACATTCATCCCTAGCTGCTTTCAGGCCGTCCAACAGGTCTTCGGGCACCGCAACCCCGAAGGCCTGCTTGTCCTTGAGCGCCGTCATGTTCAGGCGGATTGCATCGTACTCCTTGGAGAACCACGCGCTCCGTTTGCCCGTCAAGTAGTTGACGCCGTAGTTCCAGTTCAGCGCCCCCTTGGCGCCGTTCGCGAGGCATGAGTAGACGTACAACCGATACTCGCGAGGGTCAATGGGGCGATACTGTTTGACGACCTCCTTGGTGCCCCGCTTTAGCAGGAGCACCGCCTCGATGTTCCGGAAGTAGGGCCACCACGGCTTGCGTGCCGTGCGCAGCTCCCGCGTGGCGATGTCAGCGGGGTTGCCGAAGTCGAGAGGACTGCGCGGGCCGCCCAGGCCGTTGATGCCCCGATCTATCCCATACTCATGCGACAGTGCGTCCGCGAGCTCGATGTACCCCTCGTCATTCCACGGAGCCATGATGTTCATGCAGTAGGGCGCAAGGGGCAGCTTGCGGTCACGCATTGCCTGGTCGGCCTCAGCCAGCATGTTCTGGGCGTCACGGGGTCGCTTCTTCCACCCGTCAATCTCATCAATCCACCAGCCGCCGATCGGCGGGCGCTCGGGCTGGGAAAGGTACCGGTCCAGTAGCCCTGCTGATGGATAGGCATAGGGGAAGTAGAGTAGGCCGCGCTTGCGCATCTCGGAGATGTTCTCACTGCGTCCCCCGCACAGGCCGACGTCAGTGAAGCACAGATTCGCCAGCTCCTCGATGGCGGTTGGACCGGGCTGTTTGCCCAGGATGGTGATCTGGATCGGGAAGCGCGAGGGGAAGGCGCGCACCGCGTGACCGGCAAAGGCATCTCCTTCGGCGTGTACGGTCACCACTGTCGGGGCCGCACGGCTCGAAGGTCGCTTGAGGTTGATCCGCAGAGGCAACGTATCCGCACGGAGAGCCCGTGCCGTTCCTTGCAGCGAGGTGGTCACGTCCAGGCCGTTGACCTCGACCTTCTGCACTGCAGCACCCACGACGTCGCCTTCCGCCGCCAGGTAGACATAGACGCTCTTGAGCTCGGGGCCGAAGGCGATGAAGTTGATGCGCAGCCGTGCAGGCCTGGGTTCGAGCGCAAACTCGAGCTCGAGGTCTTGGCCGTCAGAAGAGGACAGGCGCACCCGGTACGGCCCGACAGGCTGCCTCCGGCCGGCCTGAACGGCCTCCGACATGGTCATCGCGCTCATCTTCACGAGCACTTGGGCCATCCCGTTCGGCGGCACGACCTGCGGCCAGCAGCGCCACCATGCAATGCGTCCCCCGTCAATAAGCTCGGAGCTGGGCTTGCCGTCGAGGGTGATGTCGGTCACACTGCAGGTTTTGCCTCGGCGGTTACGCACATACAACGCAATCGTGCACAGGTCCATCCTAGAGATGGTCGGCGCGAGCGGCGCAACGGAGTAGCCAACATGTTCTAAGGACCAAGTCGCGCTTGGCTGGACAATCCGAGGCCCCGCCGCGAAGAGCTCCGTCGCCGCCCGGCGCGTGTCCTCGACCTGCGGACCACTGTCAACACTCATGCGATAGAACTCCGCCGGGGACTGCGACCAGATTCCCGGCCTACCGGAGCGGTCCCTAAAGGGATCCTCGATCACTCCCACAGGCTTCCCATCGAGCGCAGCCACAATGACCCCGCCGGCGATGCGAACCTCACAGGTGTAAGGTGTGCCGATCTTGCAGATGAAGTGCCGCAGGCGGGAGAAGCGCCTTTGCCCCTCGACGGTCTGAGCGACCATGATTGCGCTGTAGGCGCCATAGCGCACCGCAACCCAGTTGTTCCGGTCAATGTACTTGCAGATGACGCCCAAGCAGCCGTCGCCGCTGGAGTTGACTGCGGTGGCAGCTCCCTCAACGGTGATGGCTCCCTCCACCAGCGTCTCATCCCGCACGATCATCGAGTAGGTGTCCGGGACCAGGCTCTGCACCAGCTTCCCCTCATCCCACGACCACCTACCGCTGACCGGTGTCCACCCGTCCCGGCTCGGGAGAAGGTTCGTCTCTGCGGCTTCAGCAGGCGCCATGAGAGACCATACTGATAAGGCGCAGATCGTGCACACCACTAGCCGCACGCGAGGCATGGAAGGACCACCCTGAGCACCCAGATTAGCCGTATCAGCGTGGGTGACTGTGCTATCGGCTGAAGGACCGGCGATCCGCGACGGAAGTTCCCGGTTCGAACCGCCAGAGCCTTCATCTCCCGCCACACCAGGTCTGGTCGGCTCCTCCGGCGACACAAGCCGCCGGGCGTTCTCCGGCAAGGTGAAGCAGCGCGGTCCGTAAGCGACAGGCTCTGGTCGCTCTGCAAACCGGCAGCCCGGTACTCCAGGCCGTCGCCGGGGCAAATGTGATCTCCTATTCGTCGTCTGACGTCCGCCGGTTCAGCCCTGAACACGATTCGACGCTCTGTGGAGCGCCTCCTGTCGGGGCGTCATAAGAGGATGGACCTGTACCCGCCTTTGGCACCGGACAAAGCACGCAGGCGGATGGAGAAGCACGTGCGCTGAACGACTTCACTAGCGGGGGCCGGCTGGAGCGGGGCCGGGGTGCAGCCGGCGAGATTGGCTTGACCGGGCAGGAGGCGGGGGTCGCGCTGGACAATAGGACCGGTGCACGGCCATGAGACACGAGCATCAAGCCCTCGAGAGATGGTGGAGGGGCGCTCTCGTGACGGCATCTGGGAGACTGTGGGCGATCAGACTTTGGGCAGTCGCGCTGGTTCAGGCGGGCCTTCTTCCCGGCGGTCCGCTTTCGGCGACGCAGGACCTGTTCCGACCCGACTACGCGCACGTGGTCTATAACGTCTCGAGCAACGCGCCCGTGCGGGTATATGGGGGCAAGATCGCGCTGGACTTGACCACACGGGATCGCTGGCGGCAAGTCCTGGGCGAACTCCGTGCGCTGGGCGTAGACGTGACAACACCGCTCACCAGCTACGGGCCGCAGACCATCTACCCAACGGAAGTTCCGGGACTGAAGCAGTGCCCGGGGTGGGCGGAGCGCGGACTCGATGGCCTGCAGATGCTGCTGGACACGTGCAACGAGCTGGGTATCGAGTGCTACCCCGCCGTTTGGCTATTCAGGGCTGCGACTCCCCAACTGTCTGCCCAGGCAATGCGCGAACTGGTGCAGCGGTACGGCGGCCGGCCCGCGTTCAAAGGGATTGTGCCTCCGGTTGAAGCCAACCCCCAGGGCGGTTTTGAGTCGGACGATTTCGTGGCACTGGCGCGCCTGGCGAAACAGCTCAAGCCGGGATTGACGGTCATGGACTACCCGAATGGACCTTTCGGGTACGACATCATGCAGACCATCATTGAGCGGTCGCTTTCGGGCGCCGTGGACATCGAGAATGTTCAGTTTCACCCTTCGGACCAACGGTGGGACGGTGACTTCCTGTTCGCCCGGGGAATGTTCCATCTGGTCAGAGGGCTGTGCCCGGGAGTGCGATCCATCGTTCACACGCATTATAAGTACGGTGGCGGCATGAGATGGATCGAACTCGACGATCTGTACCGCGTTCGCCAGGCCGCCACGATTACCGCCACACCCCACGGGACCTCGATCTACAGCTTCTTGCACTCGATGTGGGGCCAGGCCTCCAGCAAGAACCTCGATGACCCTCTACCGCGGCGATTGGCCTGGTATCAGGGCATCCTGGCAGTCCAGCGCATGGTGCCATACTACCAGGGCGCGATCCCGGCGAACGCAGTGGCGATCATGGTTCCTCAATATGTCCGCGAGTCGAGCCTGACCTTGCTGGCACGAACATACGTCCCGTTGGCTCGGCGGCAAATTGGCGTGCACTGCTTTGTCAACGAGCTGAACATGGGCACAGGCGTGGGGGGCATTGTGGTTCCGGATCTTCCCAACTGCTCTCCCCGGCAGCTCCGCCTGTTGCAGCAGTTCGTCGCCGCCGGGGGAGCAGTGTGCATCCTGCCGGGCCCGGGTCGTGCGGCGCAGGCTCCGCTGTCACCGAGGGCTCGTCGCATTCTTGGCCTGGGCATGGTCCGAGAATGGGAGCCGGCCGGACTGGATCCTGACTTCGCGCAGAAAGCGGGGCTGAACGACGCAACGGGAGAGGTGACCGGTCCGGAGCAACCGAAAGCCCGATACGGCAAAGGGACGATCTTCGTAGTTCCGAAGGATTCCGAGGGAGAGGTTGACGTAGCCCTGGTTGACTGGGTAGGCCAGAGCATTCCCGAGCGCACTATTGTTCGGGGTTCGCCCGAGGGCTTTACCATTGATCGGTGGCACAAGTCCGACGCAGTGACCTCGCTTGACATCATCATGTTGATGGGCACCCGCAGGGACGTGACGGCAAAGGACGTGAAGATCACCGTCCCTCGACGCAAAGGCCCCAGTGCGGCTTATCTGCTGACGCCGGACAGGATCGAGAAGCTGGCAATGCGTGCAGAGAACGGGCGCGTTCAAGTGACCGTACCGGAGCTGTGCGACGAGTTCAATGCGGTCATCCTGACGAATAGCACCTACCCCTTCCTGGTGCCCGAGGCGCGTCTGATTCGCTGCAAAGTCGGCGACACGGTGACCATCCGGTTCTCCCTGTGGAACGCGCTGAAGGAGATGCTCAAGACTACGGTGCACCTGAAAGCCCCACAGGGATGGGGCGCCGCCAAACCCTCCTCCTGGCCGGTGGAAGTGGCGCCCGGAGACGCAGTGACAGGTACATGCGCTCTGCGTGTGCCTGAGGAAGCAGAGAGGCGACCGTACTTCGCCCGGCTGGAATGCTCGGGCCTCGTGCAACGGATCATGCTGTTCCCGGAGGACGGCAGTCCCCAGGTCTTCTCGGACCTGAAGGTGAGCGATTTGCCGGCGCCTCGTCAGGGCCGTCAGGCGAGCGGCCCGCCTCCCACCATCGGGGACCAGTGGTTGCAGGTTCTGGCCGACGATACCAACAGCGACAACGTGGTGGCCCACCGTCCGGGTGTGTGTTTCCTGCCGGGGAAGGAGTGGGACCAGCCGGCGATGCACGACGGGAAGATGGCTCGTTACGGTGAGCGCCTGCCCCGCCTTGCGGCTCCTAACTTTATCGTGAACGATCCGCCTGACAGGGACATCGAGGTGCGGCTAATATACTGGACCCAGTCGGTCGGTGTGATGCACGTATACGACGGCCGGCGGTACCATGAGGTGGCGAAGCTTGCCGACACCGGACGCTGGGCCACGGTGGCCGCTCGGGTGCCGCGGGCCATCTGGGACACGCCGCGGGCAGATCGAGGACAGTATCCGGGTAAGAACATTATGTTCGACGTGGACTGCCCCAGCGTCTACGTGCACAAGATCGAAGTCAGGGGCACGCCGCAGAATGCCCGTTGAGAGCGACCTGCATATCGCACGAATCGGGAGCTGCGACACTCCAACTGAGGGGGAACCAGGATGCCAACGAGTGACAGGGATATGTCGCGTCGCGACTTCATCAAAGCGACGAGCGCTTCGGCGATCGTGACCACGGTGGGGCTGGCGCAGGCTGCCGCGCCGGCCGAGACTGAGCTTCCGCCCGACCGCAAGATTAGGATCGGCGTGGTGGGAGGCGGCTTCGGCGCCGCCTTTCAGTGGCACCTGGATCCCAATTGCATCGTGGAGGCCGTTAGCGATCTGCGCCCCGACCGCCGCAAGCACCTGCAGAATGTGTACCACTGCGCCAAGGCGTACGAATCGCTGGAGAAGCTGGTGCTGGATCCGAAGGTTGAGGCGGTTGCAGTCTTCACCGGGGCGCCGGACCACGTGCGCCACGTCGTGGAATGTATGAACCACGGCAAACACGTAATCTGCGCTGTACCGGCCGCAATCAGCCTGGAGCAATGCCGGCTTCTCAAGGAAACGAAGGAGCGGACGGGCCTGCGGTACATGATGGCCGAGACGAGCTATTACCGCTGGCCGACGATTCTGGCGCGCCAGCTCTGGGAAGACGGCAAGTTCGGGGCCTTCCTTTATTCCGAGGTTGAGTACTACCACAACATGGTGGGAGCGGAGCGCGACGCGCTTATGTTTTGGGAGGGCCGGCGGACCTGGCGCTACGGGTACCCACCGATGCTGTATCCGACCCACTCCACCTGCTTTCACGTGGGCGTGACCAGGGAGCGTCTGACGGCGGTTTCCTGCCTGGGATGGGGCGACGACGAGGCGACCCTCAAAGACAACGCCTACGATAACCCGTTCTGCAACCAGGCGGCGCTGTTTGCCACCAGCGGCGGGAACATCTGTCGCTGCAACGTGTTTTGGCGCGTGCACGCCGGCGGAGAGCGGGCGCAGTGGCTCGGCGAGAAGCTGGCCCTGTACATGGCCGGTTCCGGGGGGCAACCCTTTGTGGTCAAGGCTCAAGGGCAGCCGGACCTCCGGACGCTCCCGGACTACTTCCATCTGCTGCCGAAGCCGATGCGGATACCCACCGGCCACGGGAATTCGCACGCCTTCCTGACCCACGAGTTCATCGCGGCCCTGGTGGAGGACCGCGAGCCGGCGGTGGACGTGTACGAGGCGCTCGCAATGACGGCCCCGGGGATCGTTGCCATGGAATCCTCGCGCCGCGGCGGCGAGCAGATGAAGGTGCCGAGCTTCGACAAAGCCTGAGCGCCGGGAGGCACGTATGACGAGCAACAAATGTTATCGCTTGGTCGCGGTTGCTCTGTTGGGCTTGCTGCCTCGGTTTGCCTGGGCCGACTTGGGGCCCGATTGGGCGCTGGTGGGCCGGCAATGGAGTCGAACTCGCGAGGTGATTGAGATGATCCGGCAGGGAAGCGAAGCCGGAACTCGCGTTGCCTTTTGCGAGCAGGTGCGTGGACGGCATGGGGCCTGGCGTTCGATAGTGGAGCCGGCGCTGGGTGCGAAGGAGGCGGGCATCTGGTTCCTGGGGACCAAGGACCTGCAGGACGGTTTCCGCGTGGTTCTCGGCGGCAATCCGGGCATTGGAGGCCTGGCGTTGAGGTCGGCGGCCGGGGCAACGCTCTGGGAAGACCGCTACGCTCCGTGGAGCGCCTACCAGCCCTACGTCTTGGAGGGTGTGGTCGAGCAGGGCAAGGTGCGGGCCCAGATGTTCGAGTGGGACGGCCGGACTTTGATCTCGCAGAGCCCGTGGATTGATGTCCCGGAGCAGGCTACCGAGCGGGAAGGCGCCCTCGGACTGTACACCATGGACGGCATCGCCCGGTTCTGGAACTGGGAACGAGCTGACCGACCGCTCTCGCCGATCGTCGAGGATGCGCCCAATAAGCGCCGCCTCGTACAAGAGGGCTCCACATGGACGGTCGTCGGGCCGGGCAACTGGATGTGGACGACTGCGGCGAAGCAGCGGCTGCGTCAGTGTGCGCCCGTGGAGCGCAGCTCGGCCCTCGACCGCCG
>JALGUG010000196.1 GCA_029820995.1 Candidatus Zipacnadia bacterium | reverse complement strand
CAAATCGTGCCCAGTTTGGCACCCTCGTCTTCGAACTTGGAGATTCCGATCTTGAGCGCGCCGCGCACCGCCGTGGCCGGCGTCACAAAGGACCCCTGATAGCGTTTCCAGTCGCTCGTCGGGGCAAAGGGTTCCAGCGTCGTCTTGGCCATGACCCGGTCCGCCGCGCTCTGGCCTGTTCCGGACCAGCCCACAAAGGAGACCGTGACCTCCGGCCAGTCCCCCTTGAGCCAGAAGCTGAAGTAGTACTTGGTGAAGGGCGCGATCTCCGGTGCCTTCTGGCCAGTGAAGCCGTTTGTGCGCCCCGCCATCACGGCGCAGTTGATGGACCTTCGCCCCCCGCCCCATTCGTACCATTCCGTGGTTTCCAACTCAATGGACCTCTGGCCGAGGTGGTGCTCCTCGGAAGTCCGGAGCCGGCACTTGCCCGCTCCGGTGTAGCTACCCCAGCCCTTCGGCAGCTCGTGCTCCACCTCTTCTCCTCCTGGATTCTCGACCATGTTCTCCGCGCTCACCTCTTGCGGCGCCGGCAGCTTGAGCAGCGCCTCGAAGGCTTCCAGGTAGCCGTCGAACTGGCGGGCACGCCCCTGCACCTCCTCCACCAGGGCCTCGTCCTGCGTCTTGTCGCACACCCTCTGAGCTGCGTCATGGAGGGCGGTCACATGCGCCCTCATCTGCCGCAGGTCTTCCTCGTCCACCGGTCGGGCCTTTAGCTTCTTGGCCAGCGCCCACAGCTCTTCCGGCTTGCCGAACTGCTGCCGATAGTTGTCGTACATGTCATAGAACGAGTCTCGGAACTCGAGCAGACAGTCCGTCGTCTCCGGGCCGACAATAGCCGCCACAGCCAAACGCATAGCCCTCTCGGGGTCATAACCCTCGGGATGCCACAGGTAGTCGCTCGCCGCGAGCAGACCCGCCTTGTATGCCTCTCCGCTGCCGGCGTTCAGGTGTACGCCGCCCCAGCTCAGCTCCCAGAACTTGTCGGGGTACTTAGTCACGAACGGGTCGAGAAAGAAGTGCGGCGGGCGATGATGCGCATAGAGCGTGTTGTCCCACAGGAAGCACTTGCGACCGACCAACCCCTGGTAGTATTCCACATCTTCCTTCGATACGACCAGGGAGCGCACGCGCGGACCGGTCCAGACGATCACCACGTCCTTGGGGATGCCCTGCCCGACCGCTCGCAGGTACCGTTCCCCCTCCTCCTTCCAGCTACCACCCGGGCTCCAGTAGTACGGAAGCACCACGAACAGCTCGCAGTTGGGGTGCTCGGCTCGCAACCGGCTGTGCAGATCATTGATCATGGCGATATTGACCTGCGCCAGATCGTTGTCGAACTTCTTCGCGTCCTCCTTGCTATACACCGTATACAGCTTCTTGCCGCTCGTCTTGGGCCGCGAGGCAAAGTCGTCCAGGCAGAGCATCACGCGGCGGCCTCCGGCCTCCAGCGCAATGCTGCAGGTCTTCGCCAGGGCCTCCAAATCCTTCGGTTGCGTAACCTTGATGTGTTCCTTCCACAGGTAGTACGGATTCACGAAGGGCATGCAGTCGAGCCCTCGCGCCCGCTGGAACCTGGTCATCCGCCGCACGTAATCCACGTACTCCGGCCGCGGGTTCTTCCACCGGTCCGGCCCCAGAGTGGTATAGCAGATGTTGTAGCAGTTGAACTTGGCCCACGGCGCCCACAGACCCATCAATTCCCGCGCGTCGCCCCGGTCGGCCTCGGGCTTGTATGCGCCGCCGACCTTGAACGACCGCACTCGGAAGGCCGGGTAGTCGTGCACCTCGACGCGCTGTAGCAGGACTTGCCGACCCTCGACCTTGAACAGTTGCACGAGCGTCTGGGCCGCGAAGTAGCTGCCCGCGTCGTCCGACCCCGTACAGGCCACGAACGTCCTCGCACCCTTGGTCAACACGCCGATATGATAGCCTTCCCAATGGTCCGGCGGCGCCAGTTCCGCCCGGTCCCGCACCAGCCGAGCGTTCACTGGGTTGGTATCCAACTGACCCAGAGCAATTACCAGGGGCGTCCGGGCCTGGGCAGCGTCGGTCACGATCGGGAGCTGCTTGCCCTGGCCCAGGTGGGCCACACGCAGGGCGATCTCTTGCGCCGCGATCGTCTCGGCACTCGGTGCCTCCGGGCCGACGACGACGGTTGCCAGCGGCTGCAGCCCGGCCAAAGCCAGGACCGGCAGAAACTCGTCGCTGTACTCGACCTGCTGCGGTGTGGGCATGATCGCGCCGGTATAGTACCCCACGTAAGCCTGCGGGCCCGCCAGGTCCGCAGCCGGCATCTCGATCCCCCCTATCAGCATCAGCATCACCGTCGCTCCCCAGAGCAGCCTGGACCAGCAATTCCGGCCCGCGCAGGCTCGGCCCATCTCGTGATCCCTCACTCTCGATTGTCCTGCCTCACCTCACCACGCGAGCCGGCGCCTTTACGATGACACCGGCCCGACACGCTCATCATGCTTGCTCTCCCGCCCGCTCAGCGGTAATCGTCGGGGATCTTACCCATCGTGACGTTCAGGTTCATTCTCTGGCCGCGACGGTCAATGGTCAATGTTGCCACATCGGCGATCTTCAGCTTCCGAATCTCAGTCTGCAGCGTCTCCGCCGTCGTCACCTGCCGACCATTGATGGCCAGGATGACGTCCCCGGGCCGCAGTCCGGCCACCGCCGCAGGGCTGCGCGGAACGACCTGGTAGACCAGGACCCCACTGTCCACGGACAGATTCAGATACTGAGCCAGCGGCTTGCTGAGCGTGAGCAACGCTCCAACACCAATCCAGGGCCCGCGGTGGACCAGGTAGTACAGCATGTCCTTCGCCTTGTTGATCGGGATCGCGTACCCGATGCCGACCGTAGCGCCCGTGGGGCTGAAGATCGCCTGGTTAATGCCGACCACCTTGCCGGACAGGTCAATCAGCGGCCCGCCGCTGTTGCCCTCGTTGATCGCCGCGTCGGTCTGAATCCGGTCCCGCCAGAGGTTCTCGCCCATCCGAAGATAGCCCTTGGCGGACACAATCCCTACCGTCACGGTCTGCTGCAAACCGTATGGATTGCCGATGGCCAAGACCCACTGCCCCACGCGCACGTTGTCCGAATCGCCCAGCTCCGCCACCGGCACGCTGGCCGGTGCCTGCTCAAGGCGGACAACCGCCAAATCCTCCGTCTCGTCCGTATTTACCACCTGCCCCGCGAGCTGTGTGCCATCATAGAATCGCAGCTTGATCGAGTCCGCACCACCCACCACGTGGTCATTGGTGAGCACATAGGGCCGCCCCTCGTACTCGAATACCACGCCGGACCCGACCCCGTGCGCCACCTGCGGCTCCGGTCCACCGAAGAACCAGTCAAAGGGCGTCAGCCCGCGGCTGATCACGCTTTCCACATCCACGCGCACCACCGCCGACGCGGCGAGGTCCCGCGCTTGCACCACGGCATCGCCGCCCGGCACCCTCCCACTCTTTGGCACCCCGGCCGACAGCGACGGCCTCCGCACCGGCAGCGGCGAGGGTGGCGCCACCCGTCGGCTTACACTCAAGCCAACCACCACACCAACCACACCCCCCGCCAGACCCGCGATCAACGCGACCAGAATGATTCCCACCCACGCGCTGCCTTGCCTCATGGCCCTAGTCGGCTCCGTCTATGGACTTCAGTACGTTCGCCATTTCAATGGCGGCCGCCGCCGCGTCGGCGCCCTTGTTCCCGAGCTTCGTACCGGAACGCTCCAAGGCCTGCTCCAGCGTGTCGGTCGTCACCACCCCGAAGATCACCGGTACGCCGGTCTGCAGCGAAGTGGCCGCCACGCCTTTGGCAATCTCCGAAGCCACGTAGTCGAAATGCGGCGTGGCGCCGCGAATCACCGCCGCCAGCGCGATGATCGCGTCGTGCTTTCCCGCCGCTGCGAAGCGCTTTGCGACCAGCGGCACCTCGAACGCTCCCGGGACCCAGGCGAGCTCAATGTCGTCGGGATTCGCACCGTGCCGCTGGAGACAGTCCAGCGCACCGTCCAGCAGTCGGCGCACGAAGAAATCATTGAATCGGCTCGCCACAATGGCGAACCGCAGCCCCGTCGCGTCGAGCTTACCCTCATGCGTCTTGGGCACTGTCGCTCACCCTTCCTTTGGCCCTTCGGCCGACCCGGTCGGTTCGGCGGCCGTCGTCTCGGCCCCCGTTCGCGGTTCCTCCTCCGAGTCGCCGAGCGTCAGAAGATGCCCCATCTTCTCCCGCTTGGTCTTGAGGTAGCGGAGGTTGGTGGCCGTCGGTTTCGTCTCCAGTGGCACCCGCTCGACCACTTTGAGCCCATAGCCCTCCAGGGCGGTGTACTTGGCCGGGTTGTTGGTCAGCAACCGCATGGACCGCACACCGAGATCGGCCAGTACCTGAGCCCCCATGCCATAGTCGCGCTCATCTGCCTTGAACCCGAGCAGCTCGTTGGCCTCCACGGTGTCGTACCCGTTGTCCTGCAGCTCATACGCGCGGATCTTGTTGCAGATCCCGATGCCACGCCCTTCTTGGTCCTGAATGTACAGGACCACGCCTCGCCCCGCCTCCTCGATCATCTTCATCGCCTGCTCGAGTTGCCAGCGGCAGTCGCACTTCAACGACCCAAATACGTGCCCGGTCAGGCAGCCCGAATCGACCCGAACGAGCACGGGCTCGTCCGTCGTGACATCGCCTTTGACCAACGCCAGGTACTGCGCCTCATCTACTAGGCTGACGAACGCGATGCACTTGAAGTTCCCGAAGATCGTCGGCAGCGTCGATTCAGCCAGCCGCTGCACCAACTTCTCCGTCCGCCGTCGGTACTCGATAAGATCGGCGATGGTCACGATCTTCAGACCGTACTCGGCGGCCATCTTCTCCAGGTCGCGCACACGTGCCATGCTGCCGTCTTCGTTGAGGATCTCGCAAATCACGCCGGCCGGCTGCAGCCCCGCCATGCGCGCCAGATCAACGGCCGCTTCCGTATGGCCCGCGCGTCGAAGCACGCCGCCCTCTCGCGCTCGCAGGGGAAACACATGGCCGGGCCGAGATAGGTCCGAGGGTCGCGTCTCTGGATCAACGAGCGCCTTCACGGTCACATATCGGTCGTGGGACGAGATGCCGGTGGTGGTCCCCCGCTTGGCGTCTACGGCCACCGTGTACGCCGTTCCGTGTAGCGCATCCCCCTCGGGCACCATCAGCGGCAAGTTCAGCTCCTCGAGCCGTGCCGCTGTCATCGGAACGCAGATTAGACCCCGGCCATGGGTTGCCATGAAGTTCACCGCTTCAGGCGTAATCCTCTCCGCAGCCACCAACAGGTCGCCCTCGTTTTCCCGGTCCTCGTCGTCCACCAGAATGAGCATCCGACCCGCCCGCACGTCTTCGATAGCCTCATCAATACTCGCAAAGCTCATCGTTGCCGATCCTCTCGCCTCTGGACTGAAGTCTACCCCTCCAGCAGGATCTCCCAGGTAATCCCTGTGCGGTCGCCTGCGCCCGCCTCGCCCAGTAATCGCTCGACATACTTGGCCAGGATGTCCACCTCCAGGTTCACGACAGCGCCCGGCTGCATCCGCCCCAGTGTGGTCCTGTTCAGTGTCTCGGGAATCAACGCCACCGTGAAGCTGCCGTCTCGCACTTCTGCCACCGTCAGGCTTACGCCTTCCACCGCAATGCTTCCCTTCTGCGCCACATAGCGCGCCAACTCCTGGGGGAGCGAGAACTCGAACAGCTCCGTCTCGCCGACGGCCCGGCGACTGAGCAGTGCCCCAGTACCGTCTACATGCCCCTGCACCAAGTGCCCGCCCAGACGGTCCACCGGGCGCAAAGCGCGCTCCAGGTTCACGCAGTCGCCACTCCTGAGCCGGCTCAGGTTTGTGCGCGCCATCGTCTCGGCGCCCGCATACGACTCAAAGCCCGCGGCAAAGGCCCGCTCCACCGTTAAACAGGCGCCATTAATCGCAATGCTCTCGCCCACGACGAGGTCCGATCCCAGCTCGTCGGCTGCAACCCTCAGGGCCACGCCGCCCCCTCGAGGAGTGAGCGCTTCGACGCGACCGATCGCCTGGATCAATCCGGTGAACAAGGATAGGCCTCCAATAGGACGTCCGGACCCAGCCGGCGCACCTTTGTGAACCGCAATCGCAGCGCGTCGCCGAGCTCCGCGACGCCCTGGCCCCCCACCACCGTCGGTGCCTCCGCCCCTCCAATTACCAGTGGCGCCACGAGTAGCACGAATTTGTCCACGAGCCCGCGCTCAATCAGCCCCGCAGCCAGTGTGGGCCCACCCTCGCACAGAACGCTCAAGATCCCTCGCCGGCCCAGCCGCGTCAGCAACTCTTCCAGGTCCACCCTGCCTCCTAGAACCCCGCACCGCCACACCTCGGCGCCTGCTCCCGCCAGCCGGTTCACCTTTTGGGTGTCGGCAGACGCCGCAACCGCGATCACGCACCCGGCCGGGCTTTCGGCGCTCACGACCTGCGCCTCGACCGGTGTGCGTGCCCTCGAATCGACGATCACCCGCAGAGCATCGCGCCCCCGCCGCCGCCGGGTGGTCAAGGCCGGGTCGTCGGCCAGGACCGTTCCACTGCCCACCATCACCGCGTCCGCTTCGTCGCGGAGCCGGTGAACGTACCGCCTCGCCTTGTCGCCGGTCAGATACTTGGATGCTCCGGTGCGGGTCGCCACCTTCCCGTCCCAGCTCACGGCCAGCTTCAGCGTCACAAAGGGGCGGCCCGTCCGCCGGTGCTTGAGATAACCCTCGTTCAGCTCGGCCGCCTCCGCCTCGCAAGGTCCTTCCCGCACCTCGATCCCCGCTTGGCGCAGTACAGCCGCACCGCGGCCCGCCACTTTCGGGTCCGGGTCGCTCAGCGCATAGTGGACCCGTGCAACCCCGGCCTCGATCAGCGCCTCTGTGCAGGGAGGAGTCCGCCCATGGTGGCAACACGGCTCCAGGGTTACATATACCGTTGCTCCCCGCGCCCGCTGTCCGGCGCTCGCGAGCGCCTCCACCTCCGCATGCGGCTGCCCGGCCGCCCGATGCCAGCCCTCGCCGACCACACGGCCTCCTCGCACGATCACTGCTCCCACCGCCGGATTGGGTGCCGTCCGGCCCAGACCCCGACGCGCTAGCCTCAGCGCCCGACGCATGTACTTCGCATCCGAGCCGGCGTTCAACGTAGCCCCCTTCGGTGCGCGCTTGCGTAGCTGGGAACCGAGATGATAGCACAAAGATTCCCGGCAGGCAAGCAGACACAGAAGCTCCGGCCAGTGGGATAAGGAGCGACGACACAGGTGCGGCAACTCAGAGTGGCGCGCGCGCTTGTCGCGAGAAACCATCCTGTGGCGAAGGGGCCCCAGATCACCGCAGGGCCCGAAAAAAAAACATGAGAGCGCGGAATGGCAGGGAGGAATCTCGCGGGCGAAGGGGAAGTGAGCCAATATAGGCACACTCTTTCTCGGGAGGAGATTGCGATGCGACGAGGGTTTACGTTGATCGAGCTGCTGGTGGTAATCGCCATCATTGCCATCCTCGCAGCCATCCTGTTCCCGGTGTTCGCCAGGGCCCGTGAGAAGGCGCGGCAAGCCAGTTGCCAGAGCAACCTCAAGCAGCAAGCGCTGGGCTGCCTGATGTACGCCCAGGACTACGACGAGCGCTATCCCATGAATATCTGGACTAGCTCAAGTGCCGTGCCTCAACCCCCGCATCAGCGCACCTATGCGCACAACATTTACCCGTACGTAAAGAACGTGCAGATCTTTGAGTGCCCCAGCACCGCCTCCACCGGGTACACGCCCAGCGCCGCGGGCTCGGGAGACTGGGGCCCCTATATCCAGATCCCCTACGGCTCCTACGGCTACAATAATTGGCTGCACAATCGCAAGATGGCAGACGTTCGATACCCGGCCGAGACTTTCCTCTGCATGGATGCGGTGAACCCGTGGAACGATGCCTGTCAGAATGCCATCAGGCTGTGCCATCGGCACAACGAGATGGGCAATTTCGCCTTTGCTGACGGGCACGTCAAAGCTCGGCGGAGCAGAAGCGAAAAGCCCAACGAGTGGTGGCACACACTTGCCGGCTTCTATGGCTTGCCGGGCTCGTGCGGCGGCTACCCGGTTACCTGGGACCAGATACCGCGCAGCGCCTGCAATCCGTAGAGCAAGACCGGGACGGCTGCTTCATCGTCGGCGCTTATGGCTTTCGAGTGTTGACAACCAGCACGCTTGTGTGCTACTGCGAGGTCGGTTTGCAGTGGAGTTCCTAGAGCGTGTGTGAGAAGTTGCCGAACCCATGAAGGAGGGGCCGAATACGAGCCTGCGGCGCAAGCCGGAGACGAAGTATTCGGCCCCGAATGCTGTCTACAGCGAGCCGGCCGTGACGGCCAGCAGTGCGGCGATGAGCAGGAACGCGACCCCCATCGCGATTTTGGCCGCGGCGACGTGCTGCTCCACGAATCTCGCAATTGTCTGCGACGAAGAGCCGATGTAAACCACCCCGACGACAACGAGCAGGGGCGTAATGAAGGCAAGGTTGTACAGAAGCAGGTATGTCAGGGCTTGGTATCGCAAGGTCGAAATGCCCGCAACGTACATCAGTGTCGGCAGGTAGATCTGTCCCGTGCAGATGGCCTCCAGAAATGCTATCAGCAGCCCCGCGGCGAAGGCTCCCCCCACAATCCCCAGCCCTGTCGTATCGCGTACTGTCTTGTGGATCGAAGTCTTCAGGAAGCGGGGCAGCGCCAGCACCATTTCCGACGAGCGCCCGGCCCGGGCCTTGGACGCGTCCATCAAGCTTACGACGCCCAAGATGGCGGCCCCGATGGCCACGGCGTGGAACACCAGATTGCGGACCTCAGGCAGCACTGAGAGTGCCCTCGTGAAGTGCAGTATCCCCGCTCCCAGGAGATAGTACGGCACGAACAGTCCCGCGGCGAAGAACAGCCCCGAGAGCAGAATGTCGCGGCGCGAGCGCCCCAGCCAGGCGAGATACGAGAGGAAAAACAGGACCGTCGCAAAGGCACACGGGTTCACTCCGTCAATCCGGTCGGTTGCTGTGATCTCAAAGAACCGCCCCGTGCCTGTTGCTCGGTACTTCTGGACCAGCCTCCGCACGTCGGCGCCGCTGTGATTGAGCATGTCGAGATAGTCAGTGTCAACGAACACCGAGGGCGCAGCCAGGATCTGGCCCGGGTCCAATCCGGCTCGTTCCGCCAGGCACTGGAATAGCTCGAAGTCCTCGTGCTGTGAGACGTCTCGCACTACCAGCTCGATCCCCGCCAAGCCCGCGACGGCCTTCTTGACTGCTTCCACTCCCGGCTTACATTCCGGGCAGCCGGAGGACGTAAACAGCACCACGTATACCGTGCGGTTCGCCTCGGCGCCGCCTTCCTCACCCGCGCCCCAGCACTCCCGTCCTCCCACGCACAATGCCAGCCCTAGTACAAACGGAACCGCCGCTGCTAGCCCTGTCAACGCAGACCCATGTCTCACTTGACACACCTTGCCCGTGCTTCTCGACTCCTGCGTGCTTACTTATAGCACGCCGACGCGATCCGTGGCAATGAGAAGCACGTCAACCGACCAACGACCTGGGAAGGCACGCCCGTGCCGGCCCGGGGCCTTGTCGCACGATTGCCCTGCGCGTATAATGCGGGGAACATGGCGAGCACGCATACGCCCGAGACCTTGCGATGGCGGAAGAGAACGTTCTGATTCTGGTGCAAAGAGAGCCTGAGGCTGAGGGTCTGGAGCTGCCCGCATATATGACCGCCGGGGCCTCCGGTATGGACCTTCGAGCGGCCGTCAATGATCCCCTGGAGATCCCGCCCGGTGAGGTGCGCCTGGTCACCACCGGCCTGCGGCTCGCGATCCCGCCGGGCTATGAAGGCCAGGTGCGGCCTCGGAGCGGGCTGGCCTTACGACATCAGATCACGCTCCTGAATGCACCGGGCACTATTGATTCCGATTACCGCGGCGTCGTTCAGGTCATTCTGTTCAACGCGGGCCGCAAGACCTTTGTCTGTGAGCGAGGCGAGCGGATTGCCCAGCTTGTCATCGCGCCCGTTGCGCGGGCGGAGCTGAAGGTGCAAGAACAGTTGCCGACGACCGGACGAGACGACGGCGGCTTCGGCCACACGGGACGCTAGAATCTGTTTCATCACCCGTTCAGGAGAGCCTTCAGGCGCGATTGTAGTTGCTCGTTGAGATTATGAAATCACCTTCAGCGCTCAACGCGGTCGCATGCAGCTTCGGGGTTGAGATGCCGGTTCGGACCAGGTGGAGAGAGCGCGGTGAATCAAGTCACGAAAGACACAAGCTTCGGCGTCCTGCTGGACGACTGCCCGGAATGCGTGGAGGTACTGGAGCGCCACGGGCTCTATTGCCTGGGCTGCCCTCTGGCTGACCTGGGCTCCATCGAGACCGGAGCGTGGCTGCACGGCATAGACCCGGACGCTCTGGTAGAGGAGCTAAACGCTTTCCTGGCGGCCCGTGCCGGCGCGCCTGACGAGCCCTAGCACAGGCCGACTTGCCGGGCACCGCGTAACTGTACCGCCTCGGGGCGCGCAGTCAAGATCGCGCCCCTTTTGACGGCCCGGCCCAGAGGTGGCAGCGTCATGCGCATGGTGTGGATCAGGCGCACCGTTCAAATCGCGTTCCTGTTGTTCTTTGTGTGGCTGTTCCTGCAAGCAGCCTGGCCGCTCACCTCGCCGTTACCGCCGGACCTGTTCCTGCGCGCCGACCCGCTGACCGCGCTGACGGCGCTGGCATCCCATAGCGGGGCAATGCTCTCTCGCCTGTGGCCTGCCCTGATTGTGCTTGGCGTCACCGTGCTGCTGGGACGCGTCTTCTGCGGCTGGGTCTGCCCACTGGGCACCGTCATTGACGTTTGCGACCGCCTGTTCTATGGCCGCAAGGCCAAGCGTCTGGAAAAGCCCCGCTGGCCGCGGCTGAAATACTACCTGTTGGTCGCCGTCTTGGTCGCGGCTCTGTTCGGCACGCAGCTCGGCTACCTGCTGGACCCCATCCCCCTGCTCACCCGTGTCACCACGCTGGTGGCCTATCCGCTCTCCAGCCGGGCCCGAGTCGCCTGGGTCACTCACGGCCGTCCCATCTGGAAGCCACTGACGAAGAAGCACATCATCTCCCGACCTCAGCTCCCCACCCCCCCGGAGCCGTCCTTTGCCCTCGGCTTGGCCACCTTCCTTATCTTTGCCGGGATCATCGGCGCCGGCGCCATCTCGCGGCGGTTCTGGTGTCGCAACATCTGTCCTCTCGGGGCACTGTTGGCCTTCTTCGGCCGCTACGGATTGCTCAAACGCGAGGTCAAGGACTCGTGTACGCAGTGCCGCCGCTGTGTGCGGCCCTGCAAGATGGGGGCGATCCCCGAGGAGGCTCCCGACACGACGCTGCTGCCCGAGTGCATCCAGTGCTACAACTGTGTCGCCGCGTGCCCCGACGGACATACGAACGTCAACTTCCACTGGTTGCCGACCGGCGCCCAGCCCGAGGTGAACCTCCAGCGCCGACGCTTGCTGCAGGCCGCGGGAGCCGGGCTCGCCTACGGCCTCATAGCGCCCACCGGCGTCGCGCGCAAGGCCATCTCAAGCCGGCTGATACGCCCGCCGGGCGCTGCGCCGGCCCTGGTCAGCGAAGAGCAACTGCGCGCCCTGTGTGTGCGTTGCGGGGAATGCATGAAGGTCTGCGTCACCGGCGGCATCCAGCCTGCGCTGACCGAGGCCGGCCTGGAGGGCCTGTGGACCCCCGTCTTGGTCCCCCGAATCGGCTATTGCGAGGAGAAGTGCAACGCCTGCGGAGAAGTTTGCCCCACAGGCGCGCTCAAGCCCTTTCGCGTGGAGGACAAGAAGGACATCAAACTCGGGCTGGCCACCATTCACCAGGACAAGTGCCTGGCCTGGCGACGCGGAGAGCTCTACAAGCTGTGCCTGGTCTGCGACGAGCAGTGTCCCTACAAGGCGGTGACCAACCGCTTTTTCGAGGGCGCCAAACGGCCCTTCGTTGATGAGTCGAAATGCACCGGGTGCGGCATCTGCGAGTTTAAGTGTCCCGTAAAGCCCGAGTCGGCCATCGTCGTCTACCGCAACGAGCGGAAAGCATGACCCGGGTGCCTGCTCCTCCATCGTGGCGGCGGGCGCCCGCTGTGGGCTTTGCCGCGGCGGTCCTCAGCGCCCTCGCGACGGGCAGCTTTTTCGCCGTCGAGAAGCGGCTACTGGCCGACACCCCCGTGGTCGTGCTGAACTGGATGCACATGAGCATGGTGCTCGTGTTCTCCGCCGCGCTGTGGGGCCTGCGGCGCAGACGCGTGAGGCTTCAGCCGCTGCCTTACTGGCCGCTCCTCCTGTTCGGTCTGATTGCCTGCTCCATCTTCTACAGCCGCAACTTCGGTCTCTGGGCCACCTCACCCACGACCGGGGCCATCATCACCCGCACCGAGCTCGCCTTTGTGCTGCTGCTCGCATACCTGTTCGTGGGTGAGCGCATCGCCGTCGGTGGCTGGGTCGGCATTGTGCTGCTCCTGGTCGGCTCGTTTCGTGCGATGGACATCTCGGCCGGCCACCTCCACTGGAACTTCTGGGGATGCGCCGCTCTGATGCTGGCGGCCATGGGCACCGCCGCCAACGCGTTGATTATCAAGCTCAAGTTCGAGGCTGTGCCCAACGAATTGGTCGTTCTCGCCAGCGCCCTGGTGCAAACGGTCGTCTGGGGAATCTTGGCCCTGCTGGGCGGGAACTTCAGCCCTCTGCTGAGGCTCGTCCACGATCCGGCCTACAGTGCGCTCGTCGTGACGGGCTCGGTGCTCGTAATGGTTATGCTGTTCTCCTACTACTTCGCCATGAAGCGCATCCCCATGTGGAGCGCGCGCATGCTCAGTCTGCTCATCGTGCTGGTCGCGATCTTCTGGGACGTCGTGTGGCTTCATCGCCCACCGACAAGCGTGCAGCTTCAGGGCGCCGCTCTCGCTTTGCTGGGCGCCATATTGGTCGTCATTGCCGGCGAAGCGCGCGGCCGCATTGCCCCGCGTCCGGAGGAACCCTCCTGACCCGCTGGAGACGCCTTCGCGCTCGGACTCCGACCGCACGGGAGGAGAGACCGCGATCTCAGCGAAACGTCCGCCAGCATCCTTCGAGTCGACGAGGGGCAATGAACAGCGTCTCCTCTGTGGATTGGTCCTTGGTTCGCACGCGGTTCCCCGTCGTCCAGCGCCACGTGTATCTCAATCATGCCGGCGTGTCCCCACTGGGCACCCATGTCACCGGCGCTATGCGAGCCGCGCTTCACAGGCTGGAGTGCGACGGTGCGGCGGACTACCGCTCATTCGTCCGCCGGATCGAGGAGGTGCGCGAAGCCCTGGGCCGTTTGGTCGGAGCCGCAGCTCGCGACATCGCTTTTCTCAAGAACACCACGCAAGGCCTGATTATCGCTGCCGAGAGCATTCCGTGGCAAGCGGGCGACAACTGCGTCATCACCGACCTGGAGTTCCCCGCCAACGTTTACCCCTGGCTGCACCTGAAGCGCCGCGACATCGAGACCCGGATCGTGCCCGCAGTGGAGGGCCGAATCATCGTGGACGACCTCGTGGCGGCCATGGACCGGCGCACCAGAGCTCTGGCGATCAGTTGGGTGGAGTTCAGCACCGGATTTCGCAACAACCTGGAAATCCTGGGTCAACTGTGTGCCGAGCGCGGAATCTTCTTCGTCGTGGACGCCATTCAGGGCCTGGGCGCGCTGCAGATGAAGGTCGCGCAGTGCGGCATCGATTTCCTGGCCGCCGACGGGCACAAGTTTCTACTGGGGCCCGAGGGCTGCGGCCTGCTCTACTGCACTGACAGCCCGAAAGCCGACCTGCGGCCCACCAACGTCGGCTGGGGCTCGGTGGTCAATCCGGACGACTACCTGACCTACGACCTGACACTCAAGGACGATGCTTCACGCTTTGAGGAGGGGTCGCTCAACGTCGTGGGCATCCACGGTCTCGGCGCCTCTGTGGAGTACTTCCTGCAGCTCGGCCCGCCCGCCATCGAAGAGCGCGTTTTGGGGCTGAGCGACCTGCTCGTGGAGAAGCTGCAGGCGGCCGGCGCGCTCATCACCAGTTCGCGCGCGACCGAAGAGCGCTCTCCCATTGTGTGCTTCAACCTGGCGAGCGTGCCGCCGGACGAGGTTCAGCGCCGGCTGCGGGCCGCCGGCATCGTTTGCGCTGTGCGTGGCGGCGCCGTTCGACTCTCGCTGCACATGTACAACAATGAGGACGACTTCGACCGGGTCATCCATGCTCTCTCCACGATTGCCGACTAGCGCTTGTGCGCAGGGGCCGCATGCGGTCAAGCGACCGCTCGCCATCGCAGAGCATTCAGCTAGAGTTCGGCTGCGGACGAACTCCTGGGCCGCTTTCACCCTGATCGAGCTTCTGGTCGTCATCTTCATCATCATCGTCCTGGCAGCCCTCTTGCTCCCCGTATTCGCGAAAGCGGAGGAGAAGGCCAAACAGGCCTCCTGCTCCAGCAACATGCAGAGTCTGGCCCATGCATTTGCCCTTTACCGCGCCGACCATGACGGCCGGCAGCCGCCCGAGGTGTCAGGCCTGCCCGGGTCGCGCTACCTTGCCTACTGGCCCTACCTGATCAACACCTACGCTCGCAACCGGGGCCTGTTCAACTGTCCCTCCAAACCTAAGATCGTCTGGAGCGGCCGGCCTGACGATACCACCGTCTGCTATGGGCTGAACTTCCTGTACATGAACGGTCGCGTGACCGAGTATGGGGGGATGGAGTCGCTCGTCTGGGAGCCGGAGGACACAATCCTTCTGGTGGAGAGCGACCAGTACGTAGCCGCGGACCCACAATCCAACGGGGGCGCGTACGCAGTGGCGGGCATCTGGGGACGCATTGCGCCCCGTCACAACGAAACACTTAACCTCGCCTATGTGGACGGGCACGTGAAGGTGCGTCGCAAGTGCGAGCTCTGCAACTGGCGCCGGTGGGACGC
>JALGUG010000195.1 GCA_029820995.1 Candidatus Zipacnadia bacterium | reverse complement strand
CCGGTGCTGTCGAAGCTGAACTGCAGGCGTGAAACCTTGGCGGGCAGCTCCCGCCTGGAGTGGAACTTGTACTTGAACTCGCGCCAGCTTGAGCTGGGATAGAACTGCTGCCAGAGCCGATTGGCCTGCCAATTCGTCGTGTCCCGCAACGCTACGAAGGCACCGTTATACAGGCCCTGCGCGCGGGCCCAAAAGCGGAGTTCGTACCACTGGTTGCCCTTGACCGCGACCACGCCGACTTGTCCGAAGCCCGGTCCCCAGCCCTGATCACGCCTGGTGCAGGTCACCTGCGCCGAGCGACCTCCCTTGCGTCCCTCGCCGAGCGTGAGGAAGCCGTCGCCGTCCTTCGGCTCGATATAGACCCAGTTGGCCGGCAGCTTGCCGGTGGGGTCCGCCTGCTCAAAGTCGTAGTTCGCGATGGTCACCGCGGCTTGGGCCCCCGCTAGGCCCGATGTGGTGGCGAGGACCAACAGCGTCAAGGCTGGGGTTGCCAGGCCGGTACGATTCTTGTTGATCATCGTTGTTCACCTCGCCGTGCGAGACTGGCCCAGAGCAAGACCGTGCGACGCCAAAGAGGGAACCGCCCACTGGTCGGTGAAGTCCTCCACCAGCGGGTCGCCTCCAGGTTGGACCGCGGCAGGCCCTGCAGTACGGGTCAGTTCGTCACCAGGGGAGGCCTTGTCCTTCCTGCTGGAGTTGATTTGATCTCTGATGCGCGTCGCCGCCGAGGATACTACGTTGCTGCAGAGGTGATATCATGTCGTCTAGCTATCCGTATCTAGCTCAGAGCTGGGTCGTAACGGCACTTGGTTTATTGGTCGCGGCCGCCTTCATGGCGCCGGCGGCGGCGGCTCCGCTGGCCCTATACGTGTCACCCGAGGGTAACGATAACTGGACCGGCCGCAGCGCTGAGGCGCGCGCGCCCGACGGCCCTTTCGCCACTCTGAGCCGAGCACAACAGGAAGTGCGCCGCCTCAAGGCAGCCGGCCGGCTCGCCGCAGGGGCCACTGTCAACGTCCTGCCGGGGACTTACTATCTCAGCGAGACCTTCAAGCTCGGAGCCGAGGATTCCGGCACGCCGGAGGGGCCGATCGTATACAGAGGCCTTGGCGCGCAGAAGCCCGTGCTCTGCGGGGGCAAGGTCATCAGCGACTTCCGTCCCTATCGCGCGCAGATAATGCAGTGTGATCTGAAGGCGAATGGTTTGGCCGGACGCCGGTTCAGGCAGCTCTTTTTTCGCGGCGAGCGCCAGGTGCTGGCCCGTTATCCCAACCTCGACCCCAAAGACCCCCATGGCGGCAAATGGGCCCACGTCGCGGTCGTCGAGGGCAACGATAATCACACCGAGTTCAGGTACGCCGGCGATGAGCAGCACCAGTGGGCCCACCCGGAGGAAGCCAGAGTGCCGATCTTCGGAGGGTACGACTGGGCCTTCAACATTCTCGGCATCGCCAAGCACATCCCCGAGGAGCACAAGATCATCCTCAAGGGTCACACCTGGGGACCTCTGCGGATCGGCGACCGGTACACCATCGAGGGCCTCTTCGAGGAGCTGGACGCGCCCGGCGAGTGGTACCTCGACCCGCGGACCGATACACTGTACTTCTGGCCGCCCGCTGACCTCAAGGCCGGCCTTGTTGTCGTGCCTGTCGTGGACAACGTCATGGCCGTCGAGGGCGCCACCCAGATCCACCTCCAGGGCTTCGTAATCGAGGTCTGCGAGGGCGATGGGGTGAGCGTGAAGGACTGCGCCCAATGCACTGTCAGCGCGAGTGTGGCGCGCAACTGCGGAGGCTGGGGCATCACTATATCAGGCGGGGATCACAGCGGCGCTCGCGGAAATGACGTGTCCTTCTGCGGCCACGGAGGGATCAAGGTCGTGGGCGGCGACCGGAACACCCTCAGGCCCGGCTATAACTTCGCCGACAATAACTACATTCATCACTGTGCGCGCATCTGGAAGACCTATCGCCCCGGCATCAGCGTCAGCGGCGTCGGCAACACGGTGAGCCACAACCAGATCCACGACATGCCCCACGCCGGTCTACTGCTGGGTGGGAATGAGAACACTGTCGAGTATAACATCGTGCACCACGTCAACCTCGAGTCCGCGGACACGGGCGGCATCTATTTCTGTTCGCGCGACTGGACCCAGCGGGGCAATGTGATCCGCTATAACATCTTTCACCACTGCGGCGGATTCGGGAAGGCGAACTCGTGGGCTCCCGTGCGGGAAGGCAAGGTGGCGTTTACCTATCCCCATTTCACCTGGGGAATCTATCTTGACGATCCCACCACTGGCACTCGCGTGTACGGAAACGTCCTGTACAAGGTGCCGATGTGCGCGCTGCACAATCACGGCGGGCGGGACAACATCTGGGAGAATAACATTATCGTTGACTGCCCGGCGCTGCAGGCCGGCATGCTGTCGCCCAACTGGTCGGAGTGGCCGGCGATCTATCGGCGGCTGGAGGGGGCACTCAAGCCCGGGTCGCCGTACCTCCAGCGCTATCCTGAGCTGGCGCAAATCGCAAAGACGCACCCGGAGGAGATGTCGGGCCTGCGCTTTCGGCGCAATATCGTGTATTACACCAAGGAGGGTACCAAGTGGCTGCGCGGCGAGCGAGGGCGGGGCTGGGGCGGGGAGAATTGCCAGCAGCTCTATGGGTTACGGATGCGAGCACAGGACTTCGAGCGCAACGAGTGGGATCGGAACTGCATTTACGTCGAGCCCGGCCTGGAATTGCGGATCAATCTCGCCTTGGCGCCCAACCCGCGCAAGCTGCTGACCTGGGACGCATGGCGGAAGCTGGGTGCCGATGAGCACTCGGTCCTCGCCGACCCGCTGTTCCAGGACCCCGACAAGCACGACTATCGCCTCAAGCCGGACTCGCCCGCCCTCGCTCTGGGCTTTGAGCCGATACCCCTCGAGAAGATCGGGCCCTATCAGGACGAGTTGCGCGCCTCCTGGCCGGTCAAGGAGGCCGCCGGTGCCACGGCACTGGGCGATTTCGTCACGCGGAGGTATTACGAGCCGCCCCAGTACAAGCCCCTGAAGGCGCAAGAGTTTGCGCCTCGCGACGGGGCCGGAAACTTCTTCGCCAAGGCCGCGGCCGGCAAGCCCCTGAAGGTCGCGTACTTCGGCGGCGGCATCCACCCGGCCGGCGGTTGGCGCAAGGCGGTTATGGCGTGGCTGCACGAACGCTACGGAACGGTGAGCGAGATCAACGCCGGGATCTGTGATTGCGTGCGCGGCTCGGGCTTTAGCCTGTATCGCTTCAGGCACGACGTCCTGGCGCAACAGCCGGACCTGGTACTGATTGACTTTGCCTCCGACGATCACGTTACCGATCCGGCCGCAATAGAGAGAGTGATGGAGGGCGTGGTGCGACAGGCCTGGAGATCCGATCCGCAGCTCGACTTGATCTTCCTTTACGCCTTCCGGGAGGGCTTTGAGCAGCAGTACGCGGAGGGGCTGGCGCCGCATGCGGTCTCCGCGTACGAAAGGATCGCCAACCATTACGGCATACCCTCGATCAACATGGGATACCGCGTCGCGCAGCTCCAGCGCGAGGGCAAGCTGCTGATCAAGGGCGCACCCGATGAAACGAAACAGGCGGCTAAGGTGTTATTTTCCATGGATGGTGTGCGGCCGACAACGGACGGGAACAAGATCTATGCGGACGTGATTACGGATGCGTTGGAGAAGCTCTCGACCGGCGCTCGCCCCGCGCCGCACAAGCTCCCCGCCCCGTACACGCCCGACAACTACGAGCGCGCGCGCCAGGTGCCGATCACGCGCGAGATGCTCAGCGGACAATGGCAGGAGCTGCCGCCCACTGATGCTCTGCGCAAGCGGTTTGCGCGCCATTTCGATACCATCTGGTTCACCAACACGCCGGGCGCAAAGCTGACTTTCAAGTTCAAGGGCACGGCGGCAAGCATCTTCGACCTGATGGGACCGGATACGGGCCGCGCACGCATCACCGTGGACGGCAAGGACCTGGGCGTGCGCCAGCAGGTGGACCGGTGGGCGTACTACCAGCGCCTGGCCGGGCTTGGCATCGCCAACGGCTTGGCCGACACGGTGCATACCGTAACTGTGGAGCTCCTGCCCGATCCGCCGGACCGCACTGTGGCTATCGAGGCGGCTCAGCATCAGGGGCGCTATGACCCGAAGCTGTTCGAGGGCGTTGCCTTCCGCTTTGGTTGGATCCGGATGATCGGTGAAGTCGTGACAGAATAGGTGCCCAGACCGTGCAGTGGCGAAGGTCGGTCATAATCCTGGTACCCTTTTCGTTCGTGCTCGCTGTTGCCGCAGAGGGGGAGATCCCGGTCAAGACGATGACCTACGCGCAGGCCAAGCAGCGCGTCGCGGACCGAAAGCTGCCGGAGTTCTGGGTGGGTTCCGTCACCGGATTGGCCGACCGGTTCGCGAAGCTGCAGCGGGGCGAAGTGAAGACCATCGCCGAGACGCCGGGCGGCCGGCCGATCCACCTGGTGTCCTTCGGTGAGCGAGAGCAGGTCCGGCACCGCGCAAACTTCAACTCCGCCGTCGGTGCTCGCGAGCCCTCCGCCTACCTGGACAAGGCGGCACGCCGAAAACCGGTGGTCCTGCTTATCGGGCCGGTGCACGGTCACGAGACGGAGGCATTGACCGGCCTGTGCAACCTCATCAGCATCATGGACACTGGGCGCGACCTGCGCGGCAAGGACCGGACCCCACTGCGCCGGCTGGGCGAGCAGTGTCGGCTGCTGATCATTCCGGCGGGGAATCCGGACGGCATCGCCCGGTTCGAGCCGCGAGCGCTCCACGGCATGGGGCTCGCGGACGTGCGCTTCTGGGGGCAGGGCACCTGGGCCGACGACACGCTCTGCGGCTGGCCGCAGTGCAAGCGACAGCATCCCATGAAGGGCGAGAACACGGGCTTTCTGGGCTGCTACTTCGATGATGCCGGTGTTAACCCGATGCACGATGAGTTCTTCGCACCACTGGGCCCCGAAGCGCCGGCGATTCTGGCCGTGGCCAGGACGGAAGGGCCGGACCTGGCGACCTCGCTCCACTCTCACGAGTCCGCCCCCACTGTGCTGCGACCGGCATACACTACGACGGAGCAGCAGCAGGCGGTGCGCTCGCTGGCCGAGGAGTACTACGCACTGCTCGAGCAGCGCGGCCTGCCCCACGGCGGCCTGCCGGCGGTCCGGGCTGAAGGCGGCGAGCATCCGGCACCCTTCAACCTGACGAGCGCCGTCTATCACGTAAGTGGCGCCACCAGCTTCACCTTCGAATGCCCCCACGGCATCGTCAGCGAGAAGGCCTGCCAGGTGAGCCTCGAGCAAATTCTCGAGATCCAACTGGCCCTGTACGAGTCCATGATGCGCTACGCCCTCCAGAAGAAGGCCGCGACGGAGTGAGGGGTGCTAGGGTGTCCGCTATTCCGCTCAGACAACAAGGTATTGACGCCGGCGGGGTTGAAGTGATAGTCTCCTTCATTACCCGAGCAACGAAAGGGCACAGAACCGAGCGAGGAGCGCCCGGGAGTCAGGTCGTGCTATGACGTTGAGCCGCTATTCGGGCATCCAAAGGGTGCTGTGCCTCCTCGTGGTTGTCTGCGTGGTACCCACGGCTCTTGCCGACTTCGAGATGAAGAAGTTCAACGCGCTGATCAGCGCGAACGAGACGAAGTCCAAAGATAACAGCTCCTGGTCGCTCAACTGGAACATGGACAGCGAACTCGTCCTGTCCAGCAAGAGAACCTTATTGACGATCACCATCGATTCGGACTACTCCAAGAGCGAAACGACCGAGCTGGACCGCCTGCGCACCGGCTTCCGCGTTCTGAGCAGCCAGTACGGGAAGGCTGAGGGTAAGTGGTATCCGGTGCTCCTGATTCAGACGGAGGGCGATCACGGCGGCAACAGCATTCACACGCTGCTGTCGGGCGGCTACCGCCAGAAACTGAAATACGGCTTCATTGAGCTGACGGCGGGGGCCAGCAAGGATGTCCGCACCGGCGATACCTGGACCGGGGATGTCGGCGTGCAGTTCGCCTACGAGCGGAAGATCGGCAAAAAGTGGAAGTTCAAAACCGGCCCCACCGGCGAGTATGGCACCCTTGGCCAGGCGCGCCTGCGTGGCGACCGCTTCCGGTATTCGTGGGACGTGGGGCTGGATTACCAGGCGACGAACCGCATCGGGATCGGCTACCGGCTATGGTACGGGAACACGGTCCCCAACGCTCGCCGCACTCAGTGGTTCGGGATTACGTACAAGTATAAGTAGCTTCTCCCCACGACAGGCTGTAGTCCGCGCGACGCTCCCACGCTCAGTCACTCCATGCAGCATACGAGAGGATGGCCTTCATGGCCGATACACCAGCACGACCAAACTTCCTGATCTTCGTCACCGACGAGCAGCCGGGCAACATGCTGGGCTGCGACGGACATCCCATCCTGCAGACCCCGAATCTCGACCGCCTCGCTGCCGGAGGCGTGCAGTTCCGCCGGTGCTACACTGTACACCCGATGTGCATGCCGACCCGGGCAACCTGGTTCACCGGTCGCACGCCCCGAGGGCATGGTGTGCGGTGCAACGGCATTCCGCTTGACCGTTCAATCCCCACAATCACCGAGGCCTTGCGCGCCGCGGGCTACGCGACCTACGGCATCGGCAAGCAGCACCTCCGCACCTGGGGGACGCTCCGTGACACTGACCCGGCCACGCTCGATCCCGTCGAATGGTGCGAGGCACGACCGATGTGGCAGAGCGGCCGGATCGGCGCGATCCCGACGCCGTACTACGGTCTGGAGCGGGTGGACTTCACCGGCGGCAACGGCAACGGCATCTATGGCGACTACCGGCCCTGGGTCCTCGAGCGCGAACCTGAGGCGTATGATCTGCTGGCACCTCCACCGCGCCGCGAGGGAGAGCCCGAGCTGCGCCGCGTGTGGGCGAACGAGATCCCGGCGGAGCTGCACTATACCAATTGGATGACCGAGCGCGCGATCGCCGCACTGCGCCGCTTCAAGACCGAGGGCCGACCCTTCTTCCTGTGGCACTCCTACCCCGACCCACACCCCCCGTACACCGCGCCTCGGCCCTGGTGTGATATGTACGACCCGGCCGACGTCCCGCCGCCGAACCGCCGCGAGGGCGAGCTCGATGACCTGCCGCCGCATTACCGCCTGCAATTCGAGCAGCGCTTTCTCACCTCGGGCTGCATGGGCCTGACCGACATCCCCGAGGAGCACATCCGGCGGATGCGGGCCATGACCTACGGCATGGTCTCGCAGGTGGATCATCATGTGGGGTTGATCCTGGAGGAGCTGGACCGGCTGGGTCTGGCCGAGAATACGGTGGTCGTGTTCATGTCCGACCACGGGCGCTGCCTGGGCGATCACTGGATGGACAATATGCCGCCGGCGCACTATAACGAGACCCTCCGGATGCCGAGCCTGTGGCGATATCCCGGCGCGTTCCCCACAGGGATCATCTGCGACGCCCTGGTCAGTCACCTGGACTTCGCACCGACCATCCTGGAACTGGCAGGTCTGCCTATCCCGGAGGGGCCTGCGCCGCCCACGCCCGAGTCGGAGCGCCAGCGGCCCTCTTGGCCGGGCCAATCGCTGATGCCGCTGCTGACCGGCAGCACCGATTCAGTTCAGGATTCCGTGATCGCGGAGCTCGACGAGGACTACCTGGGATTTCAACTGCGCACGCTCATCACGCGGGACCACTGGCTGACCGTGTACGGCGGCGGGCGGGACATCGGAGAGCTCTACGACCTGAAGGATGACCCGCAGCAACTGTACAACCGCTGGGACGATCCCGACTATCAGGGAGTGAAGCGCGAGCTGCAGGCCGAGCTGCTCTATCGGCTGATCGAAACCGGCAGCGTCCTGCCCCGGCGGCTCTGTCACGCCTAGAGGCGCCTCGGACCTCACACTCGGGGCAGCTTGGGTGCCAGTGCCGGCAAAGGGCCACTGCGAGCGGCGCTTATAGAACCTCACATGAGGAGAGGCACACACAACCAGAGGCCTACACGAGGAGGGGCCGAATGCGCAGCATCCGGCCCTGCCGTTGGGTCCGCGGGTCCTGCTACCCCTGCTCCATCCGCTTGATCACGCGCCTCAGGGCCTTGGCGTTGCGCTTCACTGCTGCCGGGCGCGCCTCCACCACGCCGGCGTAGATGACGCGCTTCAGGATCTCGGCCGCCACCGGCGTCTCGCACTTCTCCACGCGGTATGAGCCTTTGTAGAACGGGCAGCGCACCGGGCAATCGTCCCGGTGGTACGCCGTGGACCGGCGGAACACATCGAACTCCTGCGCGGGGCGCTCGGTAAAGTCAAAGTTGACCGCTACGCCCTCTGCGGCGCACAACTGCTTGAACTTGGCGAAATCCAGGCCGTGCCTGTCGCCCTCCCACAGGCAGGCCCAGACATAGCCCGCCTGCTTGGCCTGCCGGGGCACGGTACGATTGCGCAGCCACTCGCAGTCGGCGATGGCCTCGTTGTACACGGCCAGGTTGGCGTTGTACTCCTGCAGGTATTCCGGGAAGCGTTCGAGCTGAGCGAGCCCCACCGCCGCGGTGACCTCGTTCATGCGGAAGTTGAGCGTGAGGAACGAGGGGCTCTCGCCCTTGAAGGCCCACTCGTTGTACAGCTTGTGGTGCAGGTCTTTGCGGTTGGTGATCATCACTCCACCGTCGCCGGTACAAATGTGCTTGCCCTGCTGAAAGCTGAATACGCCCAGGTCGCCGTACGTGCCGGCGTGCTTGCCCTTCCAGCGCGCGCCAATCACGTGGGCGCAGTCCTCGATCATGAAGATCTGGTGCTTGCGGCAGAGTGCACGGATCTTGTCCAGCTCGGCGCACAGGCCCCACAGGTTGGTGACAATCAACGCCTTGGTGTGCTTCGTGATCGCCCGCTCGACCGCCGCCGGGTCCATCAGGTACGTGTCATACTTCACGTCCACGAACTTCGGCACGCAGTTGAAGCTCAGTGCCGCGACGCCGCCGAAGTGCACCAGCGGGTCGCAGATCACCTCGTCGCCGCAGCCCGCACCGGAGACGGCGACCGCCTGCGCCAGGCCGGTCATCGCCGAGTTGCGGCAGATGCCGTACTT
>JALGUG010000194.1 GCA_029820995.1 Candidatus Zipacnadia bacterium | reverse complement strand
CGGAGACGCCACCGGCGACTACAAGGAGCTACGAGAGGGCATTAACCGGATGATTGACGCCTTCGTGGGGCCGTTCAACGTCACGGCCGAGTACGTGGATCGGATCAGCAAGGGTGACATCCCGGAGCCGATCACGGACGAATACCAGGGGGACTTCAACGAGGTCAAGAACAATCTGAATCAGTGCATTGACGTGATGAACGGTCTGCTGGCCGAGACCGCACAGTTGATCGAGGCGGCGCAGGAGGGGAAGCTCGAGACGCGCGGCGCGGCAGAGAAGTTCGAGGGCGGCTGGGGTGAGCTGGTTGGCGGCGTGAACAACCTGATTGACGCCTTCGTGGGGCCGTTGAACGTCACGGCCGAGTACGTGGATCGGATCAGCAAGGGTGACATCCCGGAGCCGATCACGGACGAATACAAGGGTGACTTCAACGAGATCAAGAACAATCTGAATGCCTGCATCGGCGCGCTGAATGCGCTGATTGAGGATGCGAGTATGATGGCGGAAGCGGCTGTGGAGGGCAAGCTGGATACCCGCGTCGATGCGTCCAAGCACGCCGGTGATTACCAGAAGATCGTGGCCGGCGTGAACGAGACGCTGGACGCGGTAGTCGGTCCCGTCATCGAGACGGCAGAGGTTCTGGAGAAGATGGCGAGCCGGGACCTGACGGAGCGTGTGACGGGTGACTACAAGGGTGACCACGCGAAGATCAAGAACGCGCTGAACCAAGCGCTGGAGAATATCAACGAGAGTCTTTCCCAAGTGGCGGTTGGTGCCGAGCAAGTGGGTTCGGCGTCGGCACAGATCAGCACGGGCAGCCAATCGCTGGCGGAAGCGGCCTCGGAGCAGGCCAGCTCGCTGGAGGAGATCTCAAGCAGCCTGCAGGAGATGGCCTCCATGACCAAACAGAACGCGGCGAACGCCCAGGAGGCCAGAGGGCTGTCGGAGGGGGCGCGAGACACCGCGAACAAGGGCGTGGAGAGCATGCAGCGCCTGTCGGAGGCCATGGATAGGATCAAGAATTCGTCGGACGAGACGGCCAAGATCGTGAAGACGATTGATGAGATTGCGTTCCAGACCAATTTGCTGGCGCTCAATGCCGCGGTGGAGGCGGCGCGGGCCGGCGATGCGGGCAAGGGGTTTGCCGTGGTGGCGGAGGAGGTGCGGAATCTGGCCATGCGCAGCGCGGAGGCCGCCAAGAACACGACGGACATGATTGAGGAGTCGGTCAAGAACGCCGAGAACGGCGTGGTGCTCAACCAGGAGGTGTTCACCAACCTTCAGGAGATCAGCGAGCAGATCAACAAGGTCAGCGAGGTGATGACGGAGATCGCGGCGGCTTCGGACCAGCAGAGCGAGGGGATTGAACAGGCGACGACTGCGGTGAGCCAGATGGATCAGGTGACGCAGCAGAATGCAGCCAATTCCGAGGAATCGGCGAGCGCCGCGGAGGAGCTGGCCAGCCAGGCTGAAGAGCTGCGGGGACTGGTGGGCAGCTTCCAACTGAGCGCCGCCGGCGTCGGGGCGCCGGCCGCTCGAGCTGCTGTGCCGGCGCAACAGAAGCCGGCACAGCCGGTGAAGCCGGTGCAGGTCGCTGCCGCCACAGGTGGTCAGGCCGGCGGCAAGGACAAGGCCGAGACGACCATTCCGTTGAGCGACGATGACGAAACGCTGCAGGAGTTCTGAGCCGACGGTAGTCGTAGACACCGGGGGCGCCGGCCCAGCACTTGCTTGGCGGAATGGGCGCTAGCACAGAGGAGGGTGGGTGGGCCGGATGAGGGCCCGGAGGTTCCCCCTCCGGCCCCCTCCAGATGGGCCTGACTTGCGCAGCCAAGTACCGGGTTCGGCGCCCTCGGAGGTCTGAGTGCCCCGCGGGCCGCCATGGTCAGGATGGTGCGCGGAACACGAGAGCGAGACAACTCGAGATGAGCGTTGATTTTCTGTCCCTTGAATTGAGTGAGGCGCAATTCGAGAAGATCAGCCGAGTGGTATATCGGCTGTGCGGGATTAACCTGCGCCACGGGAAAGAGGAGCTAGTGAAGGCGCGGCTGACCAAGCGCCTGCGGGCGCTGAAGCTCGGGAGCTTCGAGGAGTACATGAAATACCTGGAGCGCGATAGGTCGGGTCAGGAACTGGCCATCATGATTGACACGCTGACGACGAACAAGACCAGTTTCTTCCGGGAATCGCAGCATTTCGAGTACCTGCGCCAACGGGTGTTGCCGGGGCTGACGAGTGACCGGATACGCTTCTGGAGCGCCGGCTGCTCTTCGGGCGAAGAGCCCTTCTCGCTGGCCATCGTTCTAAGAGAGGCGCTGCCGGAAGTGGACCAGCGAGATGTACGCATTCTGGCCACAGACATCTCGGAGGACATGCTGGAGACGGCGCGGGCGGCGGTGTACGAGGAGGAGAAGCTGGGCGATGTGCCGGCACAACTTCTGCAGAAGTATTTCACGCGGGTCAGCCATAAGCCGGTGCGGAAATATCGAGTGAAGGACGAGGTGCGCGGGCTGGTGCGCCTGGCGAAGCTGAACCTGATAGAGTCATGGCCGATAAGGGGACCATTCGACGCGATCTTCTGCCGCAATGTGATGATCTACTTTGACCAGCCGACTCGCGAGCGGCTGGTTCAGCGTTTCTGGGAGCTGCTCAGGCCGGGGGGCCACCTGTTTGTGGGGCATTCGGAAAGCCTGCGGGCGTCCCAGCATCAGTTCGCGTACGTTCAGCCGGCCGTATACGTGAGATGAACGGGGTCGGCGGCGCGGCACGCGGGATGAAGGCGCCGGGGGCCGGGCACTGTGCGGGGCCAGGCCCGGCGGGCGGATCCGGGCGGTGGTCGTCACGGCCGCAAGGCGCAGGTGAGCAAAGGGGTACTGCCAGTGATTCGCGTACTGGTCGTAGATGATTCGGCGGTGGTACGCAAGGTGCTGAGCGACGAGCTGTCGCAATACGATGACATCGAGGTGGTGGGCAGCGCCGTTGATCCGTTCGTGGCCCGCGACAAGATCGCCAGTTTGCATCCCGATGTGCTGACGCTGGACGTGGAAATGCCGAGGATGGACGGTTTGTCGTTCCTGGCGAAGCTGATGGAGCACAGTCCGATGCCGGTGGTGATGGTCAGTTCGCTGACACCCAAGGACAGTGAGCTGGCCCTCCAGGCGTTGGCGTTGGGCGCAATAGAGGTGGTGCCGAAGCCGGGCTCGAAGTATTCAATCCCCGATGTTTCCGGGCATCTGATCCGCGCGATTCGCGGCGCTGCGGCCGCGCGCATCCCCCAGCAGGTGGAAGCATCGGCGGAGGCTCGAAAGACGCTGGCTGCGGCACCGATCCAATTCCAGACTACGGACAAGGTTCTGGCCATCGGAGCCTCCACCGGGGGCACTCAGGCCATCGAGACGGTGCTGCGGGACCTGCCGGCCAACGGGCCGGGGACAGTGATTGTGCAGCACATGCCGGAGTACTTCACCGCGAGCTTCGCGGAACGGCTCAATCGGGAGTGTAAGATGGAGGTGCGGGAGGCCCGGGCGGGGGATTCGGTGGTGCCGGGGCGAGCACTGGTGGCGCCCGGCGGGCGGCACATGCTGCTGGACAAGAGCGGGGCCCACTATCAGGTGAAGATCAAGGGCGGTCCGCCGGTCCAGCACCAACGGCCGAGCGTGGACGTGCTGTTCCAGTCGGTGGCCCGAAGCGCGGGGAGCAACGCGCTGGGCGTGCTGCTTACGGGAATGGGGGCCGACGGGGCCAGTGGTCTGCTGGCGATGCGCGAGAGCGGGGCCCACACGCTGGCGCAGGATGAGCGAACTTGCGTGGTATTCGGCATGCCGAAGGAGGCCATCAAGCTGGGAGCGGCCGAGGAGGTCGTTTCCTTGCCGGACGTGGCCGGGAGAATCATCCAGATTTTGTCCAGTGAGCAAGCGCGGCGAAGGCGAGCGGCTGCGTCGCGTGCCGGGGGGCTGTGACCGGCTCGCAGGGCAAGGGCGCAGGCACGAGGAAGGATGGTGCGGGTGGACGGTGCTGTGACTTGTGCAGTGTGAGAGGAAGCAGAGCAATGACCAAGGATCCGATTCCCGGTTTGATGGCGCGGATTAGGCAGCGGAGATTGCGGGAGCAGCTCTTCCATCTGGCGAAGGACCCGCTGCCTTACCGGAAGCTGAACTACACGATCCCCGGTCACGAGAAGAACACGTTGTATGAGGCCGACGACTTCATCGCCGCGCAGCTTGAGGCCAGCGGCTACCCGGTGGAGCGCGAGGGAGTGCAGGTGCAGGCCTTCCGGTGCGATACCTCCAAGCCCAAAGCGAGCCAGTTCGCGCCTCCGGCGGAGGACGATCCGTGGTATACGGCCTACAACCTGTATGCGAAGAAGACGGGGACGACGCAGCCGGATGAGATCGTGGTGGTGATGGCGCACAAGGATTCGCAGAGCTGGGTCGACTCGCCGGGTGCATACGACAACGCGGTAGGCACTGTCGGGAGCATGGAGATCGCCCGCGTGTTGTCCGAGTATGCGGCGAGGCGCTCGATTTGGTTCCTGTACTGCAATGAGGAGCATACGCCCTGGACGAGTGTGACGGCGGCGGAAAAGGCGAGGGCCCGCGGCGACAAGATCATCGCAGTGTTCAACCTGGACTCGATGGGCGGCAAGTCGCAAGCGGACATTGACGCCGGTCGGAAGACCAACGTGGCTCTGTACACCGAGCCGGAGGGCAAGCGCCTGGCCGAATTGATGTGCCAGGTGAATGAGGAATATGACATCGGGCTGATCCAAAGCACGGCCCGGCGGAAACAGCCGGGCGATGATGATGGGTCGTTCGTGAAGGCGGGCTTTCCGGCGGCGGTGATGAACGTAGGGTCGTATCCGTATGCCGATCCGAACTACCATCGGGAGACGGACGTTCCGGAGGCCGTAGATTTGGAGAATCTGCAGATGGCGGTGCAGGCCAGCCTGGCGGCGATCGTGCGGGTGGATCAGGAGGGCTAGAAGCAGTCTTATAACCTCGACGACCAACGGCAATCGCGCGTAGACGCGCTCCCACAGACCGACCACAACAGGCGGGCCGGATGGGGCCCGGACCCATCCGGCCCCTCCTCACGGCCGGCAGGCTGTCGAAGATGAATCCTGGTGTCGGGCTAGAGATGATTCCATAACCTCAAGGACGAACGACAGTCGCGCGTGAAGGCGCTCCCACAAGGGTCTTTACTGCCGACGGTTTGGTTAGATCAGGCATCCGGGCGAGCTCGCAGGGGCTGAATACGAGGCCGCAGGCGATCCCATCTACGGGAAGCGGGGTTGCAGTGCTGGAACAGAAAGTACCAGCATGAACCTGACGGGTCTGATCCTTGCCGGCGGCCGGGGCGGTCGCCTGCATCCTCACAAGTTCCTCTTGCCGCTCGGCGGCCGGCGGATCATTGACCGCGTGCTAGACGCGGTGCGGCCGGCCTGCCCCAGAGTTATCATCTCCGCCAACGATTCCGATGCAGTCGCCGATCTGGGCCTGCCTGTGGTCCGGGACGCGGAGACCGGGCACGGTCCCCTCGGCGGAATCGTGGCCGGCCTGAAGGCGGTTCAGCCGGGCGCCTGCCTGGCTGTCGGGGCCGATATGCCCTTCATCAGCGCCGAGTTGCTGGCGCATCTCGCTGGTCGAGCATCCGAGGCCGATGTGATCATCCCCCGGCACGGCGGCCATTACGAGGCGCTCTGTTGTGTCTACGGGCCCCGCTGTCTGGAGCCGGCGCAGGAACTTCTGCGGAGCGGAAGGAACAAGATTATTGACTTCTTTGACCGAGTATCAGTTTCGGAGGTGCCGGAGAGCGAACTGGCACAGTTCGGCCGGCCGGAGGTCATGTTCTTCAATGTCAACACTCCCGCCGATCTCGCGGAGGGCGAAGAACTCTGTCGGCGGTTGGGCCTCTGAGGCCGGATGGCCGAAACACGCCGCGTCACGGGGGCGCCCTGCGCGGACCTTCGGTGCGCCCTGCGGATGCTCATGTCATGACCCCGCACGTGTCCCTCGTCGGCAAGAGTAACAGCGGCAAGACGACTTTGCTGGAGAAGCTCGTGCGCGAGCTCAAATCTCGAGGCCTGCGCGTCGGCACGATCAAGCACGATCTGCACGATTTCGACATTGACCGGCCCGGCAAGGATAGCTGGCGACACGCGCAGGCCGGGGCCGACACGGTCGTCATCTCCTCCCCGCGGCGCGCAGCGGCAATCCAGCGCCTCCAGCGCGAGTACCCCCTGGCCGAGCTGGTCGCCAGGTTCTTCGACGATGTGGACTTGGTCGTAACCGAGGGCTACAAGCGGGAGTCAACGTGCCGCGTGGAGGTTCATCGAGCGGCGCGCGGCCCGGAGCTGGTGTGCCGAGCCGAGGAGCTGCTGGCGGTGGCGACCGACGAGCCGCTGGCTCTTGAGGTGCCGCAGTTCGACCTGAATGACGCTGCGGGCCTGGCCGACTTCCTGGTCGAGCGCCTTGTCAAGGGAGGAACAGGCATGTCCGGTCAGACAGGGCCCACTGTTGAGTTGCAGGCCGAGGGCCGGTCGCTGCGCGCGGGCCGGTTTGTCACCAAAGCGATCGCCGGCACGCTGCGGGGCATGATCGCCTCGCTCCGCGATGTCCCGGAGCCCCGGCAGGTGCGGGTCATTGTCGCCCGGGACCCGGAGCCTCAGACTTCCCTGCAGGTCAATGGCGAACCGATCGAACTCAATCGCTTCGCGACGGCCTTCTTTTGCGCGACGATCTTGGGCATGGTC
Source organism: Candidatus Zipacnadia bacterium (assembly GCA_029820995.1). Classification (GTDB taxonomy): domain Bacteria; phylum Armatimonadota; class Zipacnadia; order JALGUG01; family JALGUG01; genus JALGUG01. The sequence goes on along the minus strand of JALGUG010000194.1, from coordinate 2,415 downwards.
CAGCCCCTGGAGGGTGGACAAGACGCGACGCGCGTCGAGATAGCGATTACTTATCCCTGATTCGCGCCGGCGTCGTCGGCTATCGAATCGGGTACTGCCCCACTTCGGCCGCAGTGTCATAGGCCGCGACGATGTTCTCCGGCGGCACGCCGAATTGGAGATTGTGGACCGGGTTGAATACGTACCCGCCGCCGGGCGCGAAGGTGCGGATCGTCGCGGCGACTTCGGCGGCTACCTCCTCGGGCGTGCCAAAGGGCAAGGTTCTCTGCGTGTCCACGCCGGCGCCCCAAAAGACCGTGCGGCCGCCGAAGTCCGCCTGCAGCCGCTCCGGCTCCATGTTGGCGGCCGAGCGCTGCACCGGATTGAAGATGTCGAAGCCGCAGGCGATGAAGCTCTCGATCAGCCCGTGCACCGAGCCACAGCAGTGGTTGAACGTTTTCCACGACGTATGCTGGTGGATCCAGTCATTGATGCGCTTGAAGTGGGGAACATACAACTCCGCGAACAGCTCCGGCCGGAACAGCTCGCCCTGCTGAATGCCGAAGTCGTAGCCCTGAACGCCGATGATGTCAATGTTGTCGCCGAGCACCGGAGCCAGGAGCTTGAGCTTCTCCACGGCATGTCGCGATTGGCACTCGAACAGCTCGTTCACATATCCAGGCTCCGTCACCAGCAGCATCAGCCAGTCCGTAAAGCCGCCCACGCCGCCCAGCCCGCCTTCCCACCACCCGAACAGGACAGCCCGCGTCGTCTCTTGCCGCAGGTGCCGGGCTCGGAGGCGCAAGTACTCCAGCTCCTCGTCGGGTGGCAGCGTCAAGCCCTTCGCGTACTCCTCCGGCGCGGGCGGCTTGAAGTTCGGATCGCTCTGCGTCTCGCCGATCATATCGAAGTAGAAGCCGTCTTGGGGCATCCGCGCCTGCGGCGGCTGCGACTGATCGCCCCGGGGCGAGAGGAGCCAATCGCCCGTTCGCTCCTCGACCGCCGGATTGAACTGCCCCGGGACCTCGACCTGAGTGCCATCAAACAGCGTCCACGGCTTGTAGTCCCGGCGCTTGATGTCGAAGAAGCCGGTCAGCGGGTCCAGCGGGACCACATCGCAGTGCAGGCGGTCGAGCACCGGCTCCTCGACTTCGGCCAGCATCTGGTACAGCTCGTAGACGCGCGGAGGGCCGGGCAGTCCGAGATGCTTCTTCAGCCGGTCGTAGGCCAACGCCTGAATGCCGCTCATCAGCGTGCCGCCCAGGTCAATCGGCACTCGATCCGGCTCCCGAAACTCCAGTGCCGCCATCACGCGCTCGCGCGAGGTCATTGTGGTCTCCTTCGCCTCGATGATTGTCGCGCTCAGATCGGCAGATCGCAGATGTTGTCGGATCGGATGATCACGGTCCGTTCGTCAACTACTTCGCCGCCGCGACGGATGTACCCGTCAATGCTGCAGCCCTCTTTCACCCGCGCTTCGAACTCATACGGCGGCTCCATCTTTAGCGGCGGCACCCGGTCTATGTTGGCGGTCGCTTCGGCGGCGACCTGGCGGATCAAGGCCTGCGCCGCCTGGGGCGCCAGATGGATCGCCAGCTCCAGCGCCAGCCCCTGCTTCACCGCTGCTCCGTAGATTTCGGGAACCAGCGCCTTGGCCTCCGCCACGGCCTTGTCGTCGCCGGCGATGAACACCGTTGGCACGTCCATCGTCCCCGCCATCACTGCGCGGCATCCGAACTCGCCCATTTCGATCCCGTTGAGCTTGTAGTACTCCACCGTCTTGGAGGAATATGTGTGCGCCAGCGGCGCCTCGGGCGTTCCGGCCTTGGCGTGCTGACCGACGAAGAACAGTGCGTCATAGCTCTCGTCGAGATAGTAAGGCGCCTTGATCGGCCCGCGGGCGATCAGCTTCGCCTTCGGATGGAACTGCATGATGTCAATCCCGCCGCCCCCGTGGCCGTCCCACACGACGACCTCCGCCTCCGGCTCGGCGTCCAGAATGCCGTCTACACAGGCGTTGATCTCCCGGGTCAGCAGCGTCATCGAGATCGCCTTCGTTTCCGGCGTCACGTCCCGCGTCTGATCGAACCGCGAGATCATCGCCGGGCCCTCCAGGTCCGTAATCATGTGGATCTTCATGGCCTTCACTCCTTAGCCGAAACGTACCATCACTGCGCAGGTCTTCGCCTGCACGTTCCCGAACTTGGCGGCACCCAGTGCCCTCAAAGGAAGCTAACCATGACCCGCCGCAAGCAACGGATCGTAGAAGACTGCCGCCGGCTCCGGAAGGCCGCCGACCAGCTCGCGCTGGAGATCGGCGAGTACGCCGAGCTGTCGCTGCGCGAGGAGCGCTCGGCAGCTCGGTGCCGGGAGGTTCTGCTCCAGCAGGGCTTCCGCCTGGAGCGGCGGTTCGCGCAAATGCCGACCGCCTTCGTT
>JALGUG010000193.1 GCA_029820995.1 Candidatus Zipacnadia bacterium | reverse complement strand
GGCCACGTACGGCAGCGGAGAGGAATGGTACAGCTCGACTGGCTGCTCGACCGGCCAGGGATTGGGATTGAACACGTAGTGCGTCAGCCGATCGCCGCCGCCCGCGTGCGCCGTTAGCCTCTTGCGCGCCGCCTTCGCCAGCAACTCCGCGGACCGTCGCGTCGCTCGGGCCAGCTCACGCAGTTCCTCGAAGTCGCGCACGAAGCAGGCCTCCACGGCGTGCGGCTGGTAGGTCAAATGATCCCGCCACAGGCGCTGCAGCTGCGTGCGGCTGGTAGGTCAAATGATCCCGCCACAGGCGCTGCAGCTCCTCCTCCGGGTACGTCTCGCCGTACTGCGACGCCAGCGCGCACCAGGTCTCCGCGCCGCAGAGCGACGCGTCCGTCTGCCGCCGCAACCACCACATGCCGTTGACGCCGCCCCAGCCCATGTTGTAGTGGCATTCACAGGGGTCAATCACGCCCTCCACCACCGGCAACCGGTCCTGCTGCGCGCGCACCGCCGCAAAGAGCTGCGCCGGCGTATCGAACACGATGCTCGCCTCTTCGCGTTGTCGCCACGTCGCCAGGAAGTCAGTCAGATCGTACGGCTCATCGCCGTGGCCAATCCGAAACGGCCGCGCATCGTCCATGCCGACGTACGAAATCAAATGATCCGTCGGCTGCAGCCTCTCATTGAACTGGTCGCCCACGAGGTGCTCGATCATCCGCGCCGCCGCGACGTCCCAGTCCTCGCCTTCCTGCGGCAGCAGGCCGCCGCCGGCCAGCCCTCCGTACGTCCTCCGGACAACGACTACCTCGCTACCGTCCAGGCCCCGCCAGCGAAATTGCCGCGGCACGCCCTTGGCGTCCAGCGGGCCCTCGGGCCGCCAGGCGCGGTAGTTGGCAAAGCCCGCCAGCCGCAAGACCTGGGGCATTTGCGCATGGCCGATGGAGATGTCCACCGAGTGAAACACCGACAGATCGGCCTCCGGGAACAGCCGCCGGAAGTACTCCTTGCCCAACGCGAGATTCCGCACGAAGGTCTCGTCGCCGATCTGCGTCGGCCGCCCATTAGCGATGCCGCAGGGCGCAATGCCGATACGCCCCTCCTTCACCCGCGCTTTGATCTCGTCGAGCCGCTCCGGGATTTTCTCCCGAATCACGTCGAAGAACTCGTTCGGCGTGTCAATCACCATGGAGAAGTCCGCCGTGCGCTCCAGCAAGTCGAGCGCCTCTTGCATCGTAATCGTGTACCGATCCCGGTGCCAGTCCCGGGAGCAGGTCCACTGCCAGTCGGAGTGACAATAGAACGTCAGATGGATCGTCTTGCCCCGGAGCCAGTCCCGCCAATTGTCTGGTAGTGCCATCGTGATCTCCTTCCTCCGCCGGATCTCCACGGCGCCCCGCCGCATGTCACTTCAAGGGCTCGCCGGCAAAGCGCATCGTCACTTCCGCCCGCCCGCGCCGGGTCACCAACTTTACCGGCACCTCGCCGGCGGGGAACTCCAGCCGCTTGTCCTCCAGTTTCACCCGCTCCGACGCATGGTGGTTCCGGTCGTATCGGACCCACAGTCCCGTGTCATCCAGCTCCACGTACTCGTCCGGCCACACGGTGACCTGCAACTGCGTTTGCTCGCGCCCGACCGTAAGCAGCGGGTCGCGCAGCGGTTCCCTCAGCTCTTCAAGGGCCTCCACGGGGCTCATCGCCAGTCGGACGCTCCCCTGCGCGGGCAGCCGGTACAGCCTCAGCTCCACCGTCTTGATGCGCGTCAGGTCGCAGGTATACAGGCCCTGCACCGGATTGGCCGACACCTCGAACAGCTCCGCCGCCGCGGGCTTCGGCAGCTCGCAGTAGCGCCAACCCTCGAAGTCCACGCGCACGACGTATCGCCGCGACTGGCCCGAGGGATGCGACACGATACGGATCTCCAGCACCTCGCCCTTGCCGTCGCCCTCCAGCCAGAAGGCCAGCGGCCGATGCGCCGACAGGTCCACCGGCTGCGCGAGCGGCCGTGTGAGCCTGACGAGGCCGGTCTTGTCGGTCGAGACCTCGTTCAGCGTGCTCCGGGCCGTCACTTCCAGACACTTGCGGCCGGCATGCTCGCCCGCAGCCTTGATCGCGTACTTGACGCCCGGCGACGACCATCGCGCCGCGAAAGCCTTCGCCGGCTGCTCAAAGGGCAGCAGAACCACGTTCCTCTCTTCGCCGTACGCCCGCGGCGTGGGCCGCGCCGTCATGCGGATGATCGGTCGCTGTGGTGCGAACGGGTTGTTCACGCGCCAGCGTTCGGTCTCGCGGTCCTTGACCAGGTGCGCGGGAGTCCGCACAATCGGAACGAACACGAACTTGCCCCGCTTGCGCTGGAGCGTGAAGTCCTGCTGCTGGGACTTGAGCCGCTTCCTGATCTCCGGCGGGAAGTAGCCGTCCAGCCGTAGCTTCTCGTACCGGCTCACCAGGTCGAGGATCTTCCCGGTGCGCCCATTAGCGTCCAGTGACCGCTCCCTCGTCTCCAGCGAGATCGGCACATCGTACGCCAGGCCTTTGACCAGGTGCGCCTCAATCTCCGGCAGATCCGTCGCCGGATGGTCCGGCGCCCAGTCCAGCAGCGCGGTCCAACCCAACTCCGTTCGGCTGATCTGCCGGTCGTAGTCGTCGAAGCGGCTGCCGATCTTGTGGTGCAGCAGGTGCTGCTTGACGGCCAGCGCGGCGAAATCAATGGCATGGTTCCGTGCGCGGGTGTGCCAGTTCATGTGCGAATGCCCCGATCCCGAGGCGAGGCAATCTCGCTCCAACTGCTCGAAGATTGTGCGCTCCATTTTGCCCACATAGTACCAGTGCGGCCCGATCTCGCCCATCGCCTCCGCGCCGTCGAAGTAGATCTGATCGAACCCGCAGGCATTGAACACGTGGCCGACACGCCGAGCCAGCTTCTGGAAGAGCGGGGTGTCCGGGTCCGCCAGAAAGCCGTAGCGATAGATCAGATGATGCGCCTGCTCCCCCTGCTTGTGCGCCGTCGCCCGCGACCCATGCCGCCCGCGTAGGCAGCCGGCAAAGCCGTACGGCGGCTCGTTCTTCATCTCTCGGTAATGTATAATCTCGCCGCCCAGGCGCAAGTCGGTGCCGGAGATCTTGGTCCAAGGCTTCCTGAAGCCCTCCTTCGGCGGCTTTGCGGTCGGGATGAACTTCGCCTGCGCATCAATATCCTTCGCCAGCTCGAAGGTTCCGTCGCTCGCCAGTCCCGGGTCCGCGACCGGCTGCACGAACGGGTCCTGCGCCCAGGGATTGATGCAGCCGGACATCATGTGCATCCCCGCTCGCAGACCCGCGGCGTGCAGACGATCAATGACGGCCTTCAGACCCGCCTCGCCATGCGGATAGTTGTCGGGATGGATCGGGTACGCGCCGTACGACTTGGCCCAGGTGGTGCAGTAGATCTGGACATAGGCGACCCCGGCGCGCCTGGCATAGGAGATCATCTTGTCCACGTTCTTCTCGGTCACGTCCACGAACAGGTACGAGGTCCGCGCCGCGCGGGAGGCCTTGGCCCACTGGCCGTCAATCACCGGGTGCGGTAGACCGGAGGCTTGCTCCACCTCCTGAATGATGCCGGGCAAGGCCTCATCCGGAGCGCCGATGATCGCCCAGCCTCGCCCCCGGAGGCCCCGCCCCAGGTTCGCTCGGCAGTTAGCCCAGAGAATCATCTTGCCGTCCGCCACCTGGCCGGAGGCATTCATTTCGGGGCCGTACGGCAATAGGCAGGCGTTGAAGTCCTCGCTACAGAATCGCTGCAGCGGGAAGTCCAGCCGCTTCGTCATGGTTGTTCTGATGTTGGCAACCGTCAGCCCGTCGGTTTTCGGATCGCTGAGCGCAGCGACCCGAAAGTGCAGATAACCCGGAAAGGCCCGCACCTCGTATGTGACCGTGGCCCGGCCCGCGAAGCCGAGGATCAGCTTCCCGTCGGCATACTTCAGCGAGGTGCACTGGACCCACTTGCCGCCCTTGCCCCACAGGGCGAACCCGGAACCGTCGGGCCGGCAGTAGTCCCTGCCGGTCTTCAGGTCCACGAAGGCCCGGGGCTTGCCGTCCGTCGTCAGCTCCAGGCGCAGATAGTCCGTCTGGAACCGGATCACGCCCGTCTGGTCATCCTGCACGATCTCCGGCCCGCCGGCCGCTGCCAGCGTAACACCCCAGGCCGCCACGATCGCCATTGCCGACCGTATCATGTTCTCTTCCTCCCCGCACTCATGTTCTCGCCTCCGCTCATGCTTTTGCCCATCGAGCCTTCACCTCCGGCATTCATCGGACCTTCCATGGCTCCGCCACTGGCGGCTCGGGCAAAAGGTCTCTCCAGGGCTCGGGCGGAACCGTCCCACAGACACGCGGAGGGAACGCCAATGCAACTCGTGTTCGTGATTGCCCTGTGCTCATTGCTGCCCGCACTGGGCGCGGCTGGAGGTCCGGCCATGGAAACCCGCATCACTGTAACCAAGCACCTGCCCGTCGAGGGCGGCAACGACTTCTACGTGGCCAATCGGCCTCCCCTGCTGCCCAGCCCCTTAATCAAGCTGCCCCTCGGCAGCATCACGCCGCGCGGCTGGCTCCGCACTCAGCTTGAGCTAATGCGCGACGGTATGACCGGGCATCTGCCGGAGCTCAGCAAGTACTGCCGGCCCAACAGCGGCTGGATGGACTTCAAGAGCCACGGCTGGGAAGAGCTACCGTACTGGCTCAAAGGCTTCGGCGATCTCGGGTATGTGCTCAAGGACCAGAAGATCATCGCCGAGGCGCGCAAGTGGCTGGACGCGACCCTCTCGCACCAGGACGCGGACGGCTACTTCGGGCCGCCGATGAACAGGGAAAAGAACGACCTGTGGCCCAACATGGTCATGCTCTTCTGCCTGCAGTCGCTCTACGAAGCCACCGGCGATGAGCGTGTGATCCCGTTCATGCTGAAGTACTTCCGCTACGAGCTTGAGCTGCCCCGCGAGCAGCTCCTACCGGGCAGTTGGCAGAAGATCCGGGCCGGCGACAACCTGGAGAGCGTCTATTGGCTATACAACCGCACCGGCGAAAAATGGCTGTTGGAGCTGGGCCAGGCGCTCTACGAGCGCACCGCCGACTGGACGCACACGGTTCCGACGCCGCATGTGGTCAACATCTGCCAGAGCTTCCGCCAGCCGGCCGATTACTACCAGCAGAGCAAGGACCCGAAGCATCTGCAAGCGACCGAGCGGGTCTATGCGACCGTCTGGGGCGAGTATGGGCAGGTGCCGGGCGGCATGTTTGCCGGGGACGAGAACTACCGTCCCGGGCGCACGGGCGCGCACCAGGCGGCCGAGACCTGCGCCATGGTCGAGCTGATGTACAGCTTCGAGTCGCTGCTGAAGATCACCGGCGATCCGCTCTATGCGGACCGCTGCGAAGAGGTGGCCTTCAATTCGCTCCCGGCCGCCCAGACGCCGGACCTGAAGGGTCTGCACTACCTGACCGCGCCGAACCTGGTGCAGTGCGATGCCGGCGGCTCGCACGAGTTCCAGAACCAGGGCATGATGGTCGCCTTCTCGCCCTGGGCCTACCGCTGCTGCCAGCACAATGTCGCCCAGGGCTGGCCGTACTACGCCGAGCATCTATGGCTCGCCACGCAGGGCAACGGCTTGGCCGCGGTCCTGTATGCGGACTGCAAGGTGGAGGCCCGGGTCGGCAACGGTCAGACCGTGACAATCTCGGAGCAGACCGATTATCCCTTCAGCGGCGCCGTCAACTTCACCCTCAGCACTGCGGCGCCCGTGCGCTTCCCGCTGGCCTTGCGCATCCCCCGGTGGTCCAAAGGCGCCGCAGTAACGCTCAACGGAAAGCGGCAGCAGGTCGAGGCGGAGCCGCTGTCGTACGTCATCATCGAGCGCACGTGGCACGAGGGCGACCAGGTGCGCCTGGAGTTGCCGATGGACGTGTCGGTCACTGTCTGGAAAAAGCAACAGAACGCCGTCTCGGTCAGCCGCGGGCCGCTTAGCTACTCGCTGAAGATCGGCGAGCAGTGGATTCGCTGCGGGGGCACGGACAAATGGCCCGAGTTTGAGGTGATGCCCTCCACGCCCTGGAACTACGGCCTCGTCTTGGATCCGAAGGACCCGGCGGCGTCCTTCCGCGTGACCGAGAAGGGCCTCCAGCCCGGTCAGCCCTTCACGCCCGAGGCCGCGCCCCTCGAGCTGCACGCCCGCGGGCGCCGCATTCCCCACTGGACCGTGGTAAACAACACCTGCGGCGAGCTGCAGCCCAGCCCGGTCAAATCCGACCAGCCGCTGGAGGATCTGACACTCATTCCCATGGGCTGCGCGCGCCTGCGAATCTCCGTCTTCCCCACCATCGGCACGGGCCCCGACGCGCACCAGTGGCCGCCACCCCCGCCGCGCACCGTCGGCCCCGGCCAGGACCCGGCGCCCGAACGGAACGACCGCGGCGACTTCAATCTCGCCCTCTTGCCGGGCAACATCGCCACCGCCTCCTACTCCTGGCGCGGCGATCCGCCCCGGCTGGCCATTGACGGCGCGCTGTCGCACCAGCCCTCGCCACACAACCGCTGGACCTGCTGGCAGTCGCCGAACAAGGAAGACTGGCTGGCGGTGCGCTTCACGCAGCCGCAGGTCGTGCGGGCCGTGGGGCTGGAGATCTACGACGATCAGCGCGGCGTTTGGCCGCCGAAGGCGTATCGAATCCAGTATTGGACGGGCGACGGGTGGGCCGACTGCGAGGAGGCAGCGTACGAGCCCGAGAAGGCCCTGGGCGGCAAAGAGAACCGCGTCACGTTCACACAGGTGCGAACCGAGGGCCTCCGCGTGGTGTTCACCCACCTGGACCCGGAGCATCATCGCTATTCCGGCGTGACGGAGCTATACATCTGGGGCGACAAGCCGGCCCAGCACTAGGCAAACCCCGCGAGGGAGGAAATCCGATGAGGGTTCTGGCAATCGGCGCTCATCCCGACGACCTGGAGCACCAGTGCGGCGGCACGCTGGCGCGATATGCGGCGGAGGGACACGAGGTCGTCATGGCCCATCTGTGCAACGGCAACAAGGGCGGCACCAACGTCACCTCCGAAGAGCTGGCGGTCACTCGCGAGCAGGAAGCGCGGGATGCCGCGGCCGTGATCGGTGCCGAAGCCGTCGGCGGGCTGTTCGGTGACCTGGAGGCCTTCCTGACCGAAGAGAAGATGATCCAGGTGGTGGACCTGATCCGGGAAGCCCAGCCCGACGTAATTCTGACTCATCATCCCGACGACTACATGAACGACCATATCGGCACCAGCCAACTGGTGTTCGCGGCAGCCTTCGCGGCCACGCCACCCCTGATGAAAACGCATGTGGACAAAATCGTCGGCATCGTCCCCATGTACTATTTCTCGCCCACCGACGGCCACGGCTTTCTGCCCACCGAGTACGTGGATATCACCGACTTCATCGAGACCAAGAAGCAGATGGTCCTGGCCCACCGGAGTCAGATCGCGTGGATTCGCGACCATCATGGGATGGCGGACCTGGAGGCACGAATCGAGGCCGTGGGACGCTTCTGGGGCGGCCAGTGCAACTGCACCTTCGCCGAGCCCTTCGCCCTGGTGCGCGCCTCCGGCCGCGCCCGCGCCTTCCGGATCCTGCCCTAGAAGCTGCTTCATGACCTTTGTAGGATAACATAGAGCGCCTTCAGGCGCGATTGCCCTTGGTTCACGCGCCGCTGAGACGGCGGCCAACATGCGTACGAAGAAGTCACGCCGGCTTCAACTGCTTCTGCTGCTCCTGGTCGTCGCCGTGCTGGGTGTCAGGCTTGTCGGGCGCGCGCGGCACAGGGTCATCACGCCGGACCTCGTCCCGCTGCCGACCCAGCCCGCGTCCGCCGAGCCGCCGGAGGAGCCCCGCGCCCAGCTCCAGCCAGGTCCAGCGCCGGGCCCGCCCTTGCAGCACGGCCAAACCTATCGCGCCGAACGGGGCAACTTCTCCTTCTGGGTGCCGTCCGGGTTCGACGCGGTCAGCGCCGAGGTCCAGCAGGTCGAGACCAAGGTCGGTTCGGTGGACACCACGGTCTATCGCAGCATGTCTCGCGGCGAAGTCAAGCTAATCAGCGCCTGGTTTACCGACTATGGCGTCCGCGAGGCGCAAATCGAGCCCGAGAAGGCGCTCACGGAGGGCGTCAATCGGTCGGTGGCGAGCATTGACGGCGAGGTCCTCTCGGCACGCCGGATCGAGTACCGCGGTCATCCCGGTCGGGAGTGGATCACTCAGGCGACGGTTGGCGGCCACACCATCTTCCTCAAATCGCGCGCCTACATGATTGGCGACCGCTTCTACCAACTCGCCTTTTTCGCCGAGACGAGGGAGGGCCTGAAGAGCAAACAAGGCAATAGGTTCCTGCAGTCTTTCGCGCTCGAGGAGAGCGCGGTGCCATAGATGAACTGCAGAGCGAGGTGAAAGCCATGCAGTACCGCCAAGTGGGAAAGTGGGGTCTGCGGATCAGCACCGTGGGCCTGGGAAGCTACCTGACCATCGGGATGCATGTGGACGACGACGTTGCCGCCGAATGCGTCAAGATCGCCTTCGACAGCGGCGTCAACTGGTTCGACACCGCGAATGCCTACAACAAGGGCCAGGCGGAGATCGCCCTGGGCAAGCTCCTGAAGGGTCATCCCCGCGAGTCCTTCGTGCTGGCCACCAAGGTCTGGGCGCCTATGGGCCCGGGGCCGAACGACCGCGGCCTGTCGGCCAAGCACGTGTTCGAGCAGTGTGATGCCAGCCTAAAGCGCCTGCAGATGGACTACATTGACCTGTACCAGTGCCATCGCCCCGACCCGGATACGCCGCTGGAGGAGACCATCCGGATCATGGACGACCTGGCGCGGCGCGGCAAAATCCTTTACTGGGGCACCAGCGAGTGGCCCGCCGAGCTGCTGCAGCAGGCCTGCGATCTGGCGCGCGAGATGGGCTGCCGCCCGCCCGTGTGCAATCAGCCCCGATATAGTCTGCTGTGGCGCAATCCCGAGGGCCATGTGTTCCCGACAACGCTGCGCCTTGGCATCGGCAATGTCCTGTTCTCCCCGTTGGCACATGGCGTGCTATCGGCCAAGTACGAGCCCGGTCAGCCGCCGCCTGCCGGGACCCGTGCCGCCGATGAAACTCAGAACAAGATCATGATGGACCTATACTGGACCGAGGAGAACCTGCGCAAGGCGAAGCAGGTGGCCGAAATCGCGGGCGACCTGGGCCTCACCGCCGCGCAGCTCTCGCTGGCCTGGTGTCTGCATCATCCCGCGGTCACCTCGGTCATCACCGGCGCTACCAAGGTCGAGCAGATGAAGGACAATGTCGCGGTCGGCGAGGTGGAGCTGTCCGACGAGGTCTACGACAAGCTCTGCGACCTGTTCCCGGTGCCCGCCTCGCTGGCACCCTAGCCGTACAGTGCGGAGCCAAAGAAGCCCGCTCTCGGATTCGGCTTCCTTGCCCCCTCTCCTCAGCGCCGCGCA
>JALGUG010000192.1 GCA_029820995.1 Candidatus Zipacnadia bacterium | reverse complement strand
GGCATCGGTCCACGGAGCCAGGCGCTTGGGGTCGTCGCTCGTCTGGTGCTTGAGGATCCAAAGCGTCCAGGCCGCGGCCTGTGCGTGCGTGTCCGGCGTCAGCAGTCGAGCAAGAAAGTCGGGGCGCAGTTCCGCCAGCGCGGTGCGGTCGGCGCGAAGCTGCTCGGGATAGCCGAGGGTGGTCATCGGCGGACGCAGGTCACGGCGGGCATTCTCGCCGGCTTCACCGGGAGACGCGGCGCCAGCGAGCAGCACGTCAACGTGGGCGGCCAGACGATTGGCATCGTGCGGCCCCGCCAGGCGTATGATAGCGCGTGCCACTTGCGGCTCGGTGCCGCCACGAAGGCCTTGGCGCACATATCTGAGTTGGTCCTCGACGCTGAACTGCTCGCGGCCGGGTACGTCCCGCAATTCGCCGGTTGCACCCATGGCCGCCAGGGCGACCGGCAGGAAGGCGTCCGCCGATTGCTCACAGAGCGAGGAAACCAGGTCCAGTGCCGGTTGGTGGCGGGACAAGAGCAATCGCTCGACAAAGCGCTGGGCGGCCCCGGGTTGGTGCACAGCCAGGAACAGCAGCAGCGGCCCGATTGTGTCGTGCAAGATGTCCAGCGTAGCAGTGGAGCGGCTGCGGTCCAGCAGCAGACACAGCACTCCGGCCAGCGCCAGTTGTCCCGCCTCGGTGGCCGGCCGCAGCTCAGCCGTGGAGCGCAGCAACACGCCGGCCAGCAGCTCGGCGAGCCCGGCCAAGGTCCGCGGGCCGTCCTCGCCGGCAGCCGAGGCCACCTCCTCCAGGTGCTCGAGCACGTACCCCTGCTCGTCAATCCGCATCGCGCCCTCGCTGCGGGCTCGGACGCGGGCCGGATCGCGGCGTACGACCGCGTACTCGAAGCTGTCCCGCAGCCACAGCTCCCGCTCCGGCGTCGCGTGCAGCAGCCACCCTCGTGCTCCGGTGGCATCCTCGGCGGTGCTGGGCGCACCGTCGCTCAGCCGCCAGAGGGCAATCGGTTCGGGGGGCGGTAGCTCGGGCCGGTGCTGCTGTAACTCCTCACGGGCCCAGCGGATGTCGGCGCCCAGGTTCTCGCGTGCGCCCGCATCCTCTTCGCCGATGAGGTCCGCCAGACGGAGCAGACCCTCGGCCGCCGCCATCGCCCGGGCCTCGCCCGTCGGCGATTCTCGGTCTTCGTCCGCGGGAGCCAGTTCAAGCAGTGCCTGCAGCGCCGGCTCATAGTCACACCCGGCCCGCAGCGCCGCCACGAAGGCCTCCCGGGCTGCGGCCGCATCGCCGAGGTCGCGCCGTGCCAGGCCGAGGTTATACTGCACGGTGCGGACCCGCGGCGCCAGCTCTCCAGCGCGCTCCAGCGACTGCCGAGCCCGCTCAAGCTGCCCGACGCGCGAGAGCGCCAGCCCCAGCCACATATGCCCACGCGGATCGTTGGGCGCCTGCTGCACAATGGTCTCGAGCCGCTGAACGGCCATGGGGCTGTTCTGCTTGACCGATTGCTGCGCGATGCGCAGTTGCTCCTCGATATTAAAGCCCACGACCGTCACCCGCCCCCTCATTCCTGCCCGGTGCTTCGCTGCGTACTTCAAGAACACCTGTTGCCGGCTCGACGGACGTATGCCCCTGCACACGGCAGGCCGAGGCCTCTGGGCCCCTGCGCTGCCAGCAGGGCCCGGGGTCCCTGTTCCGCCGCATGTGAACACACACCGCGAGCGGGGCTCGCGGCGGCAGACGTGTGTGAACCTTACGGGCTGGATGCTTCGGCCATGAACCCCATGCCGCCTCGCATTCAGCCCCTGTCAGGGAGTGCCGCGCCGCTAGGCCTTGACCTCGATCTTGACCGGCTCCGCGTCCGCTCGGTTATCCGGGTTGTAGTATTCGTAGACCGTGCTCTTCGGCGTCTGGGCTTTGATCGGGAACTTGGCCCGCAGCCGATAGTCGAACTCGACCGGCTTTTGCGGCTCCAGGCGATCCAGGTAGACGATGATCTGGCGGCCCGTCAGGCTGAACTTCTGGATTGTCTTTTCGCCGACCAGCTCCGCCAGATCGCCGGATTCGACGGAGAAGCCCGGCGGAATACCCAGGTCCACGATGGTCATCTGCGTAGCCGCGGGCGCATTATTGACGATCTTGACGTGCGCCGTCACGACGTCATTCTGGGCCAGCTCGGTCTTGTCGTACTTGACGTCAATGCCGAGGACCTCGCGCGGCTGTGGGCGCTCCTTCCAGGGCAGGTAATGGCGGCCGACGATCTGATAGAGCACACTGCCCTCGCCGCCGAAGGTGATCTTGACCTGGTTGTCGCCCCGTTTGACCCACTTTTTGCAGTCTACGAGCCGCATCACGTCGGCGTTGGTCTCGTCCAGGGCGAAACCGGTCGCGCGCTCGCCGTTGATGAATACGGCGACCTCGGCATTGACCTTCTGCGTGGCGCTCTTGAGCGAGGCGACCATGCATCTCAGGGCGAGCACCGTTCCCTGGGTCGAGGCCCAGGTGCCCCGGGGGTCCTTGGCGGCGATCAGGTAGTTCAGGGCCTTGGACGCGACGTCCGGGTACCGTCCCGAGTTGATGTAGGCCAGGGCCGCCAAGGCGGTGGTCTCGATGGTGGCGGAGTTGCCGTGGCCGTGGGTCATGGTTTCCAGGTCGCCCTCCCACCACAGCTTCTCGCCTTCCTGCTTCGCCAACGCGCGCAGCTTGTCCAGGCAGCGGGTGGTGTGCTTGGCCTCCGGATTGTCGGCCACGAAGGCGTTGGCGATGAGCGCCAAGGTGTAGGCCTTGTCCGCCTCATCGAGGTGCTTAGTCAGGTATGTGATGCCCTGGGATACCTTGGCGTCTTTGCAGTCGGAGGAGCGTAGGGCCCAGGAGCAGTAGGCCGTGGGCAGGATCGTGCTGTTTTGAATCTTGCGCCAGCTCTCCGCGTGGAGGTAATGCTCATCCGGCTTCCAGGAGCCGTCGGCCTCCTGCCGGCCCAGCAGCCACTTCTGGGTGCGTGAGATCAGTGCCGGGTCCACATTGAACACCTGCGCCATGTCGTAGAAGAGCATGATCCCGTAGGCAGTGAGCATCTTGTTGGCCGGCGGGTCGCCGAACCAGCTAAAGCCGCCGCCCGGCACCTCAAAGGTCAAGGAGCGCTGATAGCCCTGGTTGATGAACCCTTCGGCCTTCATTTGCATTTCCGGCGCGAGCTGCTCAGTGCGCTTCAGGTAGTCCAGCACCAGCACGTTCGGATAGGTGACCGAGGCGGTTTGCTCGAAGCAGCCGAAGGGCATGCGGAGAATGCTGTCCAGCCCTTCGACGACCTGGGAGAAGATGCCCGGATAGATCTTGACCAGGATGTTGCTGGCGTCCTCAATCGCCTGGTCGGGGATTTGGACGGTCTGCGTGACATCCTCCGACAGGCGGCCGCTGACGACGGTCTCGAACTTCTTGCCGTCCGGCTCAACGTCAATCTGTCGCTTGATCGCGTCGCTGAGCTTGCTGCCGAAGGCATGCACGGTCAGCGCATGTCGCCCCACTTGCTTGGCCGTGATCGTGAAGTACCGGACGTCGCGGGTGTTGGCGCCGAGCGTCATCTCCTGCTCCGCCGGGCCGCTGAGTGCGAACCAGTCTTCGGGGGTCAGCTTGAGCTTGACGCGCTGTGCCTGGTCCATCCAGTTGAACACGCCGACCGGAATGGACACCTGGTCGTTCTGGGTCAGGGCGACCGGGAGGTCAATATCCACGAAGAAGTCCTGGAACACGCGGAGGCCGTACGTGGCGCTGCCCAATTGGCCCGTGGCCGAGTTCGCCAGCAGGGACATCCGCCAGGTGGTAATCGAATCGGCCAGCGGGATCGTGAGCGTGGCCCGGCCCCTGGCGTCGGTGATCAGGGCCGGATTGAAGTACATCGTCTCCGGGAAGTACTCTCGCACCCGCACCTGGCCGGCACCGCCGTTCTTCGCCTCTGCTTCGTGCGCCAGGTCCGCCATCTTGAGCTTTGGAGCGCCCGCCCCCGCCGGGGCCGCCATCGCGGGCATGGGCATCCCTTCCTTGACGGCGGCGAACCCCATGCCACGTGCGAAACGTCGCGCTGCTTCGCTGGGTACTGCGTGGATGTCGTCGAGCGTATCAGCCTTGCCGTCGGGGCCGACGCTGGTCAGCAGCACATAGTAGACCTGCTCGCTGTCGGGGTAGTCAATCTTGTACGGGCGCCCCCATGGGTCCTGCAGCGCCTCTTCTTTGAGCAGTCCGGCCTGGATGAGGGCCTTCAGGCCGTCCTTGCGAGCCAGACGCTTGCCGGTCTTCTTGCGGTACTGCTCCAGCGCGGACTGGATTGCCTTGCCGTCCTCCATGATGGTCTTGATCCACTCAGTGCGCGCCTGTTCCACCCGTTCAGCATATGTGTTCTCCAGCCATTCTTGGGACTCCGGCAGCTCCAGGGAGGCAAAGGCGACGCGAGCGGCCGTCTCGCGGCGTTGTGCCGCCCGTTTTGCCGCTTCCGGCGCGGGCTCTGGGCCCAGCACGATCTGGCTCAGGTCAAAGCCATGGATCTCGTAGCGAGGCTTCATGATCTCCTGCTCGAGATAGAAGAACACCTTCTCGAAGCCGGGCTGGAGCTCTTGAAGCGCAAACACGCTTTCGTCCACCACGCTCAGGCCCAGAGCGGCCGGTACCGGGCGGCCGCTCGCGTCGGTCACCGCAAACTGCAGCGCGGCCTCGCTGCCGGGGCGATAGGTCGTCTTGTCGGCCCGCACCTTGATCTGCAGGTCGCCCGCGGGCTCGACATAAACGGGCTTGGTGTCGCGCACGAGGTTCGCCTGGGGGTCGAACTGGTAGGCCCGCAAGAACACGCTGCCGGCCAGCTCTGCGGGGACGGCGACTTTGACGCTGGCCTGACCGTTGCGCACGTCTGCGGCGGTGGTGAACACGGTCTGACGGTCCTTGACCAGGTCGAAGTAGACGGTGCGGGTTCTCATGCTGGTCAGCGCCGTCGCTTCCAGCGTGTCGCCCACGCGATAGAGGGCGGCGTTGGTCCGCAGCAGCAGGCCCGGCTGGCCGGAGAGCTGAATGCGTTGCTTGCTGCGGTTGCCCTGCTCATCCTGAGCGGACAGTGAGAGTGAGACCTCTTCGGTGTTCGGGGTGATCGAATACCGGCAGACTCCGAGATCATCGGTCTGCCGCTCCCGTTGCTCGATCGGCTTGCGTTGGCCGCTCTCGGTGACAGCGTCCAGGGTCACGGCGCACTTGGCCGGCGTGCCGTCGGGATAGCTGGTTACGACGTAGACCAGGTTCTCGACGCCCGGCACGAGCGCGCCGCTCTCGGGCACGGCGATGATGCGTATCGGGTCCTTGGCGACGCTGGAGGTGAGCGTTGCCGTCTCCGTGTGATCGGTGGGGTCCGTGACTTCGGCGTCCACCTGCAGGAAGGCGTTGCCCTGCTCGAGCGGCTGGCCGACGAACGTAGCCGGTAGCTTGGCCTCGAACTCGAAGTGGCCCGTGGCGTCGGTGTGGCCCTCAATGCGTTTCAGCTCGGTGAACTCCACGTCGAAGGTCTTCAGCACGACCTCGACCTTCGAATCGCTCACCGGCTTGCCATAGAAGTAGTCGGCTTGGACCGCGCCTTTTACTGTTTCGCTGGGCAAGTAGTAGGCCTTATCGGTGCTGACTTGCACCTTGAACTTGGGCAGGACGTACCGCTTGACGGTGACGGTCTTTTCAGTTTTCCGGCCTGCGATAATCGCGCGCACAGCGTACGCGCCCATATTCACCTCGTCGGCCAGGTCGAAGTCCGCCGCGGCAATGCCAAATCGTCCGGTGTTTAGCTCCCGCTTGAAGACCTTGTTGCCCTTGGAGTCGGAGACTTCCAGGGCAAGGGTCTGGTCTGCCGCGGCCTGCAGCGAGGGCTCGCGGAGCGCCAGGGCCCGCAGGTGCATGGTTTGGCCCGGCTGGTAGATCGGCTTGTCCGTGGTCAGTAGAACGCGATAGGAACGCTTGAGCTGCACTTTGCGGACCGCGCTCTCGTAGCCGAGCTTGGACTTGGCCGACACCGCCAGCTCATATTCGCCCGGCTCCAGGTCGGGAACTGCGAAGCTCGCCTCCACAGTGCCCAGCTCGTTCGTTGCGCCGCGAAACAGCAGTTGGTCCTTGATGCCGGCACCACCCAGCCGCACTAGCACACGCGCGCCCTGCACCGGCCGGTCCGCCACATAGTCGCGCAGAACCGCGCGGATCGAGGCGCGGCTTCCGCAGAGGTACTCCGCCTGACCGTAAACCTGCAGCCCCACGGGCGACAGCTCCTGCACTGCGCCTCTGACTGGGCCCTGGGACATGGCAAGCAGTACTCCTGCGGTCAGCAGGAGGCTTGCCCCCGCAAGCACCAGTATCCGTCGCCGGCTTCGCCCTGCGTCTGCTCGGTCGGACATCGTCCTGCTCCTTTCGGGCTTGCCCGCCTTTCGGCAGCCGCCACGCCGGCACTGTTGCCGACGCCATTATGTTCGCCAAAAGTAGCGCAAAGCCTTCCGTTATGGTTGTGACCCACCGGCGCTTTGGATTGTTCCCCGGAGCCGGAGCCGGCAAACGCGACCGAGGCTCCTGACCGGCGTGCGGCCCGGCTGCCACATGTGCGAAGGGGGGCGTGGTGAACAAGGCGTGTGGCTTGGGTCTTGACACAGCACTCAGAGGGGTGTATAGATAGAAAGGTTTTTGGGGTTTTTGGGTATCCTGCAGGCGGAGAGTTTGCCCAATGACTAGACGACAGGCTGAGATCTTGCGGCTTCTGGTGGAGCTCACGGCAGACGCCCCGTCGGGTGTGCATTACACGGACCTGGCTCGGCATGCCGGCGTCAGCAAGTGGACGGCCTACGACATGCTGACGGAGCTGGAGGCGCAAGCACTCGCCCAGCGATGGGCCGAGCGTCGCGAGGATACGGGGCAAGGGGGCAGACCAAGGGTCTTGTTTGCCCCCACAGCGCGGGCCTTTGAGGCCCTGGGCGAGGTACTCGAAGCAGCCGGAGGGGAGGCGAACTGGGAGGGCGTTAGGCAGAAACTGCTGCGCCACCTACGGAGCCTATCAGATGTGGACATGAACGCGTTGACGGAGGGACTGCGCAAGAGCACATCGTCATTGAGCCACTGCGCGCACGCACTGGCCTCACTGATGGCGGAGGCGCGGCGTTTGGTGCCGAGCCCGGGGACGTGGAGTGATCTGTACCAGAGTCTGCAAACAGCGATTCCGTTCCAAACCAGGATGGGCATGCTTTCCGGAACGCTCGCGGGCTGGGTGAGCAGGCGGTCTGCAAGGCGCAGCCAGCGGCGCTATGGGTTGGACCTGGCAGCTCTGGAGGCGCACTTGGCGCGCTTGAGGGCCACTGAGCGTGCTGCGCTGTGGGAGTTCGCGCGCACGGCCCTGCGCAGGCTGGCAGAAGCATCCGCATAGACAGCTTTTTTTGCGCGCCTTTTTGGGTTTTTTGGGGGGGCGCATGATCCGCAAATCGGAGGGGGATAGTTGCAATGTTGAGGAGACGGGCGAGTAGCTTCTTGCTGCAGCATGCAGTCAGTATCCTGGGAAGGATGATGGCAAGGACTTCCGACAAGACGATCATACGGGTCGTCAAGGCCTTGCAGCACGTGACAAGCAGCGAGCGTCAGCGCGAGCAGCTTGTGTGGCTGCAAGGGATCCTGGAAGCGGGACATCCCGCCCTGCAGCTCGCGCGGCGGGCGTTCAACGAGACCTCGCCGGCGGCGCGGCGGGCGCTGGTCAACAACCTGGGCTGCAATGCCACCTACTTGACGTGGCCGATACGTAAGGAGCGCGAGAAGCGCGGTTTGGGGTCGCCGTCGGTGATTGTGATTAGTCCCACGATGCGCTGCAACTTGCGCTGCACCGGTTGCTATGCCTTCGAATACCGCCACGACGGCGACTTGCCGCTGGAAGTCGTGGACCGGGTTGTCCGGGAGGCGAAGGAGATCGGGTGCTACTTCTTCACGATTTCGGGCGGCGAGCCGTTCATTCGGCGCGACATGCTGGACCTGTATGAGAAGCACGACGATGCGGTGTTTCAGGTGTACACCAACGGCACGCTGATTGATGACGCGGTTGCGGCACGGCTGGGTGAGTTGGGGAATGTCGCACCGGCGATCAGCGTCGAGGGGTTTCAGCCGGAGACCGACGCGCGGCGGGGCGCAGGCGTCTGGGACAAGGTGATGGCGGCGATGGATCGGCTGCGCGAGGCCGGCGTGATCTTCGGGTTCTCAGGCACGGTAACCAGCCGCAATGTGGACGTCATCACCAGCGGGGAGCTCGTGGACCTGATGCTGGAGAAGGGCTGCTACTTCGGGTGGTACTTCATGTACATCCCCATCGGGCGGGAACCCGATCTGTCCTTGATGCCCTCGCCCGAGCAGCGGCAGCTTTGCCGGGAGCGGGTCTGGCGGTGGCGAAACGAGAAGCCGATCTTCGTGGCCGACTTCTGGAACGACGGCCACCTCACGGGCGGCTGCATGTCCGGCGGGCGGCTCTATCTGCACATCACGTCCTCGGGCAACGTCGAGCCCTGCGTGTTCAGCCACTTCACCGTGGACAACATCAAGGACAAGAGCCTGCAAGAGGTGCTGGAATCGGACTTCTTCCGGGCCATTCGACGGCGGTTCCCCTGGACCGACAACGAGCTGACGCCGTGCATGATCATTGACAACCCGTGGGTCCTGCGCGAAGCCGTCGCCGAGGGGCACGCACACCCCTCGCATCCCGGCGCCGAGACGATCATCACCGACTTCGCCGAGCATCTGGATCGGTATTCACAGAGGATGCATGAGATCACTGAAGAGGGCCCGTATGCGAACGTACTCCCGAGGGCCGACCAGGAGCGGCGGTCGGCCTGAGGTCCTGCGTTCTGACGATCCGGGGGGTGCTGGGCGTAGCACCGCCCAGCTCTGTCCCCGGTCGTTGAGCTTTGCACGGCAGTCTGCGCGCGTATCGGGGTCGCGGGGGAACCGATGTGCGCGCCGGCGCTATTGATGGCGGTCAATGAGCAATTGCCCCCCGGTGCCGACGTTCTCCGGGGGGTTCTCTTTGATGAGCACGACGATGATCTTCTCGGGCAAACCGTAGGCCTTGGACGCTGCTGCAGTCATCTCCTTGACCAGCGTGCGCTTGGTATCGAGGCTTTCGACCACGGGTCCTTCGACGGTCACGGTGGGCATACCGGCAACCTCCTGTCACTTGGGTCCGAACAGCGTGCGGACGGTTCCCACAT
>JALGUG010000021.1 GCA_029820995.1 Candidatus Zipacnadia bacterium | reverse complement strand
GCGTGACCGGGTGCGGGGGCTGATTGAGAGTCAGTCGGCGGAGGGCGGCTGGCCGTATCGGCCGGACAAGCGACGTAGCGTTCTGGGGAAGTCGGGCGATTTCGTGCTGGGCACGTGTGCGGGTAATGCGTACCTGATCCTGCGGTATGCCAGGCTGACCGGCGTGCCGCGCGGCGCACAGGGCTGGGAGTGCCCGCTGTACGAGCCGGACATTCTGGCGGCCGCATACGCCGTCGGCGCATACGTCGAGGCGTACCGGGCCGATCCGCGGCCGGAGTACCTGGAGCGCGCCCGGTACTGGGCAGAGAGCGGCCTCCCCTTCTGCTACCACTGGCGGCACCCCGAGCGGCCTGCGATGCTATACGCGACCATCCCCGTCTTCGGGACCACCTTCTATACCCACAGTTGGCTGGGCGTGCCGGTGCAGTGGTGCGGCCTGGTGTATGCGTACCATGTTCAGCACCTGGCGGAGCTGGATGACTCCTTCGAGTGGAAGCAGATCGCCCGCGGGATCACCGTCAGCGGCATGTGGCAACAGTTCGCGGACGAGAAGCCGGAGCTGAAGGGCACCTATCCCGACGGGTTCTACGGCTTCTGCACCAAGCGCAACCCGCCGTACATCAACCCGGAGGACATCATCCTGAATGCTCTGGCGCTGGAGGGCCACGACCCGGACCCGGAGACGGCGATCGTGGAGCTGGACGGCGGCGCCAGTCACATCAGCTCCGGCGGGCAAGTGAGTGACGTGTCATTCGAGCAGGGGACGCTGAAGTTTCACCTGGGGTACTTCGCAGGTGAGACCGTGTACACCGTGGTGACTCACATCTCGTCCCCGCAGAGCGTGCTCGTGGACGGGAAAGCCCTGGCAGGGGAGGAGGATCTCTCGCGGGTTCGTGCGGGATACAGCTATGATGCCCAGAATGCCTGGCTGTTCCTGAAGGCACCGTGCGGCACCGGGGCGGTCAGTGTGCAGATCCGCGGGGTTAAGAGCGCGGAGCCGAAGCCTAGGCCCGTGGTGCGCCGCACGGCATGGGAGTTCGACAAGCCCGGCGAGACCGAGGGCTGGGAGCCGGCGCACGGCGTGGCGCCCTTCGAAGTGCGAGGTGGGGCGCTGATTGCCCGGGTGACAGGTGATGATCCGTACATCGTGGGCCCCGAGACGCGGTTTGCCGCGGCGGATCATCCGACGCTGAGGGTGCGGCTTCGCGCCACTGGCGGCGAGGCGGGCGCGATTTTCTTCCGCAGTTCGGCGTCGCCGTCCTGGCAGCCCGACCAGCACGTTGATTTCCCGATCCAGGCGGACGGGCAGTTCCACGAGTACACGGTGGCGATGTCGAAACACAGCGCCTGGAAAGGCGATGTTCTGCAGCTCCGGTTTGACCTCGAGCCTGCCGAGTGCGTCGGGGCCGAGTTCGCCATCGAGTTCATCCGCGCCCAGTAACCTGAAGACGGCAACTGCAGTGCCGGGCACGGGCGTGCGGCCGTACTGCGCGCCACACGAGGGACTATGTCCGAGCAGGACCAGGAACATAACTCGGATTTTGACTGGAAGCACCTCGCGCTGACCGTCGGCGTGGGGTTTTTCCTGCTGTTAAATGCGCTCAATATTCTGCGCACGGTCTGGGGCTTAGACACCGCCATTGTTCTGACCCTCGTCGGCGGCTTTCCCATCTTCTATGCTGCCATTTCGGAACTGCTGCAGCGGCGGATCTCGGCTGATCTTGCCGTGGGCCTGGCGGCCATCGCGGCGCTGCTGATTGGGGAGTATCTGGCGGCGGCCGAGGTCATCTTCATCATGCTGATCGGGGAGGCGCTGGAGGATTACGCCGTGGGGCGCACGCGCGGCTCAATCCGGGCGCTGATCCAGGCGGCGCCCGCGACGGCGCACGTGCGTCGGGGCGATCAGGAGCTCGATGTTCCGGTAGCCGAACTGCGCGCCGGGGACATTGTGACGATCCGGCCCGGCGAGCGAGTGCCGGTGGACGGGGCGGTGCTGGAGGGCGCATCGGCGGTGGATGAGAGCACGATCACGGGGGAGGCGCTGCCCGCGGAGAAGGGCCCGGAGGCGCAAGTGTTCACGGGCACGCTGAACGGGTCGGGGGCGCTGGTGGTGCGGGCCGAACGCGTGGGCGAGGACACGACGTTGGCCCGGATCGTTCACCTGGTGGAGGAGGCCCAGGAGCGGCAGGCGCCGATCCAGCGGACCGCCGACCGCTACGCCACGTACTTCGTTCCGGCGGTGCTTGTGGCCGCCGTGCTGACGTTGGGGATCACGCGCGACGTGATTCGGGCGGTCTCGGTGCTGATTGTCGCCTGCCCCTGTGCGTTGGTTTTGGCCACGCCCACGGCGGTCGTCGCGGGGCTGGGCCGATTGGCTCGGCATGGCGTGTTGGTCAAGGGTGGGAGCTTTCTGGAGGAGCTCGCCGGCGCGACGGCCGTGGTGTTCGACAAGACCGGCACGCTGACCGAGGGCGCTCCTCGGCCGGCCGAGATTGTCTGCTTCGGCAGCGAGACCGAGAACGACGTCCTGGCGCTGGCGGCGGCCGCGGAGTCACGCTCGGAGCACTTGCTGGCCCGCCTGATCGTCGAGGCGGCCCGCGAGCGGTCGCTGGCCCTGGCGGAGGTGGCGGCGTTTCGCCCTCATCCGGGGCTGGGCGTGGAGGCCGAAGTGGGCGGCCGGCGAGTGCTGGTCGGCAGCCCGGCGTTCGTGGAGCAACAGGGGGCAGCGGCACCGCCGGGGGTGGCCGAAGCAGTGGCCCGCCTGGCGGAGGGCGGGGGGACCGTGGTTCTGGTTGCTTGTGAACAGGAGGTCGTAGGGGCCATTTCGCTGGTTGATCGGGCGCGGCCGGAGGCGGCGGAGGCGATAGTCTGTCTCCGCGAGCTGGGGGTCGAACGGCTCTCGATGCTGACGGGCGATCACGAGCGATCGGCGGCTGCGGCCGCGGCTCAGGCGGGCCTGCAGGAATGGTCCGCGGGGTTGCTGCCCGAGCAGAAGGTGGAGGCGCTGCAGCGGCTGCACGGGGAGGGGCATCGGGTCGCGATGGTGGGCGACGGCATCAACGACGCCCCGGCGCTCGCCGCGGCGGACATCGGGATCGCCATGGGGCACGTGGGCACCGACGTGACGCTGGAGGCGGCCGATGTGGTGCTCTTGGTGGAAGACCTGCGCCGCCTGCCGGAAGGGATTGCCTTCAGCCGCGCAGTCCTGCGCACGATCCGTGAGAACATATTCTATTTCGCCTTCCTGCTCAACGGCCTGGGCGTGATGCTGGCCGCCCTGGCAGTAGTG
The DNA here is from genome assembly GCA_029820995.1 of Candidatus Zipacnadia bacterium. Lineage (GTDB taxonomy): Bacteria > Armatimonadota > Zipacnadia > JALGUG01 > JALGUG01 > JALGUG01. Next base: position 50,157 of record JALGUG010000021.1, on the reverse strand, counting down.
GGCCCGGTGGGCGCGGCGATCATGCACCAGGTGGCCTCGCTGTTCGTCGTCGGGAACTCACTGCGACTGCTGGCCTGGCGCAGCGCTCGGTACACCGCGGCGTTGCCTGCCGAGCGCTTCGTGTGGCCGTGGGAGCGGCTGAAGGCCGGTGACGCCCTGGCGGGCGCCCGACGGCTGAGCGCGGCCCTGCGGGAGCGAGGCCTGCCGGTGTGGCGGTGGATCGTGGCGGGGCTACTGCTGGGCTGGCTGGCGTCGGGCTGTTACACCGTGAGAGTGGGAGAGGTGGGCGTGGTGCAGCGATTTGGGGCGGCAGTGGCGCCGACGGTTGCGCCGGGGCTGCACTACCGGGCGCCGTGGCCGATCAGCCGCGTGCGGAAGGTGAAGACGAAGGAAGTCAAGGCGCTGGAAATCGGTTTTCGGACGCCCAGCGGGGCGCTCGGCGCAGAGCCGCCGGCGTACGAGTGGAACATCCAGCATCGGGGCGGACGGTATGTCAAGCAGCCGGACGAAGCCGTGATCTTCACGGGCGACGAGAACCTGGTTGAGATCAACGCGGTCGTGCACTACCGAGTGTGCACGGCCTCCCGGTTCCTGTTCGGCTCGAGGGAGGTGGCCCGGGTGCTCCGCGGCGCGGCCGAGCGTTCGCTGCGCTCGGTGCTCAACACTACTCCCCTGGATGACATCCTGACCGCGGGCCGCCGCAGGGTTGAGGAGCAGGTCGCCGCGGACCTTAGCACGCGGCTACGAGACTACGATTTGGGTGTAGCGATCATCGGCGTGAGGCTGCAGGATGTCCACCCGCCCGTGGAGGTGGTGGACGCGTTCCGCGATGTGGCCAGCGCGTGGGAAGAGCGGAGCAAGCTCAAGAACGAGGCCGAGGGCTATGCCTTCGAACAGGAGCACCTCGCCGCGGGCCAGGCTGCGGCACGGCTGGCACAGGCTCAGGGGTATCTGGTGTCGCGGAAGGTGCGCGCCGAAGGTGAGGCTGAGGGCTTCGCCGACCGTGCGAGCGCCCGGCGCGCAGCGCCCGGCGTCACGGACCTGCGGTTGCAGCGGGAGGCCGTGGAACGCGCGCTGGGGCCGCTGCGCAAGGTAATTACCGACCCGCGCACGTCGGGACGGCGCCAGCTTCTGGTTCTACCGGAGGCGGGGATCAAAGTGCTGACGCCGCCCCAACCGGAGGGGCGTAGCGCGCCAGAGGAGTTGCCGGAGGAAGAAGAGGTTCCGCAGGAATAGGGCGCTACTGCGCCCCAGAGGCTACGATGAAGAGTCCGCTGGTGAAGATCGGTCTGGGGCTGGTGGGGGTGCTGCTGCTGGCCCGCACTCTGTACACGGTGGACGAAACGCAATTGGCGGTCGTCACGGAGTTCGGCCGGTACGTGTACACAGTGCAGGAGCCGGGCCTGCACGCCAAATTGCCGTGGCGAACGCGTCGCAGGTTTGACCGCCGGCTGTTGCTGTACGACCCGCGCCCCTCGGAGTTCCTGACGAAGGACAAGAAGAACCTGCTGGTGGACAACTATGTGTGCTGGCGGATTGTGGACCCGAAACTGTTCCTGGAATCGGTTACCGATATCCCGCTGGCTGAGATGCGGCTCCACGATATCGTGTGGTCGGAGGTGTCGGCGCAGATCGGGTCGGTGGAGCTGAGCGATATGGTGAATGTGGAGCACGACCTGGTGCGCAGCGAGGCGCTGATGGCCCAGGTGGCGGCGCGGTGCGACACTCGAGCGCGCAATGACTTCGGCATTGAAGTTCTGGACGTCGGGATCAAGCGGCTCAACTTGCCGAAGCAGAATGTGGACAGCGTGTATGAGCGCATGCGGGCCGAGCGGCGCCGCATGGCGATGCAGTATCGGGCCGAAGGCGAGGAGGAGGCGCTCAAGATCCGCGCCGAGGCGGACAAGGAGCGGGAGAAGATTCTGGCGGAGGCCTATCGGAAGGCCGAGACCATTAGGGGCCAGGCAGACGCGGAGGCGACCCGGATCTACGCCGCCGCGCACCAGCGTGACCCGGACTTTTACAAGATGACTCGGACTCTGGACTCGTATCAGAAACTGTTCAGCGACAAGACGACGGTGGTGCTGTCCGCCGACTCGGAGCTGCTGCAGCTTCTGACGCGGGGCCGGCCGACCCACTGAGGAACGCGATGGCCGAGACACAGACCCGACCTGCGCGCAGGTCTATGCTCCGCACCTGGGGCCCGGCGGCGGCCGTGGTGCTGTGGCTGCTGTCGGGGACGTATGTTGTGCGGCCACAGGAGCACGGAGTCGTGCGGGTCTTCGGGCGGTGCGTGCTGGGGGACGTGCCTCCGGGGGTTCACTGGCGTCCGCCCTGGCCGGTGGGCCGGCACGACAGGGTCTCGGTGCAGCGGGTGCGCTCCGTGAGCGTCGGCTTCACCAGCGCCGACCGCACTCTGGGCAAGGAGGCGCAGCCGGGGCGCGAGTTCTTCACCGGCGACGAGAACCTGATCAACATCGAGCTGATGGCGCAGTACTCGGTTCGCAATTCGCGGGCCTACCTATTCGCGACCCGCGAACCGGGTCGGCTGGTGGCGGCGGCCCTGGAATGGGCTCTGAGCCACGCCGCCTCGACGCGCAAGATTGACCCGTTGATGACGTATGATCGGCTCAACATTCAGAACGAGGTACGGCGCGACGCTCAGGCGCTGCTTGACCGGTACGGGGTTGGCGTGCGTCTGTCCAGCGTGAATATCCAGCGCACGCCGCCGCCGGCACAAGTGAAGGCGGCTTTCGACGACGTTACCGACGCCCGCGAGGACCGGGAGCGCATTATTGAGGAGGCGCACGGCTATGCCGCGGACTTGATGCCCCGGGCGCGCGGCGAGGCGCAGAGAATAGTGAGCGAAGCCGAGGGGTATCGTGAGAAGCGGGTGAAGGAGGCGCGGGGCGACGCCGCGCGTTTCCGCCAGCTTGAGCGGGAGTACGCCCGCGCGCGGGAGATAACGGCCAAGCGGATCTACACCGAGGCCCTGGAAAAGGTGGTGCCGAAGATGGAGGTCACGGTCGTTGATCCCGCCGGCGGCAATCGGGTTGATCTGTCGCTAGTGCAGCAGCAGCCATGAAGAACCGCGCGGCTCTGGCGATCACGGTGTTGGTTATCGGTCTGGTGTTGGCTGTCGTGATCGTCTTGCGCCCAGAGAGGAGTGCCACCGGCGGACCGGAGCAGGCTATCACGGACATGTTGACCGCCTCTCGGCAGGGCGAAGCGCAGCGGTACTTCGATTGCTTCGGCGGTCGGCTGCGCGAGACGACGGAGCGGTCGGCCGAGGACATGGGTGCGGCGGGCTTTCGCGAGTACCTACGGGAACAGGGCCGAGCCATTAAGGGGTACGCCGTCACCGAACGGGAAGAGCGGGGCTCGAAGGCGCGCCTGCGGGTCGAATTCGTCTATGAGGACCGCAATGAGGTGCAATGGGTGACGCTGGAGCGTGAGAGGGCCCGCTGGAAGATCATCCGCCTTACGCCGGCCGAGCGCGTAGAGCCGCCAGTGCCGTACGGCACGAAGGTGACGCCACTGCCTCAGCCCGGAACGGAGGAAGAGCAGCAGCCGTCAGAGCAGCCGTGAGGCGCGGAGGCAGCGGAAGTGCTGCCGCGACGTGCGGCGCTCTTTTCTTGTGGCGGTCGGCAGGAGTCGGGCGGGAAACGGCCAAAGTGTGGGTAGCTTAGCGACTTCATGGCGGCGAGGGAGGCGATCGAGATGAGAAGATGCTTGACTGTGATCGTGGTGGCGGCTTTGGCGGCGCCGGCAGCACTGGCCGGACCGCCGACAAAGCAGAAGCCGACGCCTACGGCACCGGCCCAACAGCAGCAGATTCAGCAGGGCCAACTGCCGTGGCAGCAGGCGCGGATTCCGGCGCAGTACCGGGTATTCACCCGAGAGGGGTTGCGCAAGGGGATCAAGGTGCACGCCGGGGAGCGATTCATCTTCGCGCTGCCGGCCAACCCCACCACGGGCTACAGTTGGAACGTGAAGGTGATCAGCGGCCTGCTGGTCGTGCGGCTGATCGCGGACCAGTACGTGGCACGAGCGCCGGGGGTCATCGGCGGCGGCGGGACGCATTACTTCCTGTTCCACGCACTGAGGGCTGGCCGAGCGCGGATTGGCTGCCACTACAGACAGCCGTGGGCGGGCGGACACGGCGATCCGCCGTTCACAGTCAGGGTACGGGTCAGGCGCTGAGTGTCGGGGGAACGTTGGGCGGCGAGCAAGAAATGGATCCGCCGCGCCGGGGATGTGCCTGGCGCGGCGGGTACATGACAGAGCGGCCGCGAAGTTACCTGACCATGCGGCCTCGGCCGGTGGGCGGTCCGAGCGGCTGAAAGCCTTGGTCCTCTCGGCTAATGCCCTCGGGTTTGACATCGGCGTAGGGCAGGCCGAGCTTTTTCCTGAGCTCGATAACCTTGAAGGCAGCGCGTTTGTCCACACTGCTGCGGCTGTTGGCGTCTTCCCACGCTTTGAGCGCCTTGCGCAGGTCGCCGGCTCGCTCGTAGATCTCCCCGCGCACGTGCATGCCGATAGTGTCACCGGGGTCCGCCTGGAGGAACTGGTCAATCAGGCGAATGGCTTCGGTGTAGTGGCCGCGTTCCATCTCGCGCCAGGCGGGCAGGTATCGCTCGCGGATGGTGATGGTGGCGCCGATGGCGACGTGGTCGGTGGGGTCGCGTTTGAGGCAGTACTCGTACCAATCGAGGGCCTTCTGGATCTCGGGCTTGCGCTCGTAGGCGTGAGCGATGAGGCGGTCAATGTAGTCGGGATGCTCCATCCGCGTGCAGATCGTGAGCCACTGGACGGCATTGTCATATTCGTTGAACTTGTCGAAGTAGGTCCAGCCGAGCTCCCAGTAGAGGTCGTATTTATCGGGGTTCCAGGAGATGCCTTCTTTGAGACAGGCGATAGCCTGTTTTTTGAGCCAGGCGCGGCGTTCAGGGTCGTCGGTCTCGACCCAGAGATTGTAAGCCATGTGCCAGGCGGTGATGCGCCAGGGCTGGAGCCAGTGGGGGTCGAGGAGGGTGACGGTGCGCATAACGTTGAGGCTTTCGGCTTGAGTGCCCTTGCCCGAGTGCCACATTTCGCTGACCTTAATCCAGAGCAGCGTGGCGGCCGGTCCGCGGAAGCCGCCGAGGATGGCACCGGCGACGATGCCGGTGACCGCGGTGGGATCGAAGTCCACAATGCGGGTGATGGGCGTGGCCGCGGTGAGGCCGTACTCCAAGCGGGTTCGCGCGGACCAATCGCCCACGGGGCGGAGGGCGATGAAACCGGCGACGACAAGGATCCACAGCCAGTTCTGCCGTCGGCGCATGTTTTCGACCTCCCCTAGACTTCCCGCCGATTGAAGAAGATGTAGCCGATCAACATGACGACCACGGTGTAAAACACGCCGTAGGCGATGGAGGCCAAGATGGGTGTCCAGGGCACGAACTGGTCTCCGACGATTTTCTCGCGCAAGTCGAACTGGTCGAAGTGAGGCAACAGGGTGTAGATGCTGCCCAACAGCAGGCGGGCAAAGATGTTCGGGTTGATGCTGGGATCGGAGAGCTGATGAACGAAGGAGCTGAACTGGCCTCCGAAGTAGACCGCGAAGGAAAACACGGCGGTGACGACCCAGCTCATGATGGTCGAGGCCGTGACGGCGATCGAGACGACGACCAGGAGCTCAAACAGGACGAGCAAGCAGGCCTTCAGGAGGTTGGGCACCATGAAGGTCATGTGGACGCCCTCTTTGCCGGCGAAGCTGGGCGCCTTGATGAAGAAGACGATGAAGAAGGCCACGGACATCAGCAGCACATTGACCAGCACGGTGAACCAGGCGCCCAGGAACTTGCCGAAGATGACCTGAGCGCGGCTAACCGGTTTGGCCAGAATGACGTGGATGGTCTTCTTTTCGATTTCGCTGGGGATGAGCATCGCGCCCATGAAGACGGCAATGAGCATGCCGAAGAACCGGATGGCTCCCAGGCACATGTCGTTCATCATCTTCAGCTCAGCGCCGGGCTGCAGATAGGAGAAGAACCATGACACGGCGATGACGCCGACGCCGAAGATGAGAATGATATTGAGGATGCGGCGGCGGACGGCTTCCTGGAAGGTGGCGCGCGCGACGCGCAAAACGGTCTTCATGGCCGGCCCTCGCCTCCTGTTTCGCTGCGCACGGTTTCGATGAAGTAATCTTCGAGCGACCGTCGGCCTTGCACGCAGGCGACGAGTTCGGCGCCGGCGGCGGTGAGTTCCTCCACGATCTTGGTCGCCTGTTGCTGTTGCGTCACGCGGACCTCGAGCTCACCCTCTGCCTCGGTAAGCTGCTCCACCGTGCCCTGAAGCGCGTCACGCAGCTCAGGCGGGACATTGCGGGCCGTGATGGTGTACTTTTCTGCTTCGTGGAGCAGCTCGTCCAGAGTGCCCTGGGAGATCAGCCGCCCGTTATGCAGGATGCCGATTTCATCGCAGAGCGCCTCCATCTCCTTGAGCAAGTGCGAACACAGGAAGACGGTCTTGCCCTGGGCTCGGAGATTGACAATCACATCGCGCATCTGCTTGGCGCCGATGGGATCGAGGCCGGTCGTGGGCTCGTCCAGGAACACCAGGTCCGGATCATTGAGCAGGGCCTGAGCGACTCCGATGCGCTGGGCCATGCCCTTGGAGTACTCGCGGATCCGGGTCTTGCGGCGGGCGACCATGTCCATCATGTCGAGGAGTTCGTCAATCCTCTTGTGCAGCTCTTTCCCGCTCATGCCAAAGAGCGTGCCGTAGAAGGAAAGCAGCTCGTCGGCGTTGAGATGGTCGTAGAAGTACGAGCCGTCGGGCAGAAAGCCGACGCGCGTCTTGTACTCCGAGCTGCCCAGTGGGTGGCCCAGGACCTTACCGGTGCCGGACGTGGGAAAGATCAGCCCGAGCAGCAAGTTCAAGGTGGTGGTCTTGCCCGAGCCGTTGGGCCCGAGCAACCCGAAGATCGTTCCCTCGCGCACGTTGAGCGTCAGGTCCTCCAGGCCGACCTGGGTCCCGCGCAGCCCGGTGCGGTACACTTTCGTCAGTCCCTCGGTTTCAATGGCGAAGCCGATTGCCGACACCCCCGATCGTCACTGCATGTATGAAGTGGTTTCATAACCTCGGCGACAACGGCAATCGCGCGTAAACGCGCTCTACAGGGGTTATGAAACAGCCTCATTAGTTCGACCATCAATCGTACTCGTGGCGCTGAGCCGTGCAGAGGCATCAGCGTCCCCGGCCAGCCTACTCGTGCCTGCAGGCCCAACGCCTCCAAACACACCAGCGTTAACGCTCCGAGCGGCCGAATCGGTTCCCGCTGGGGGAAGAAGTTCCGTTGGCCTGTGGGGTAGGGAGCGCGAGGCGGGTTGTGGCGAGGGGCCAGATATGGTATCATGACGGTGTGCGCCGCGCGGCGAAGTTGCGCGGCGTGATGTGGTGCAGTTGAGCTTGAGCCGAGGCGGGAGTCGTGGCGGAGGATTGCCGGAGCGCAACCGAACAGGCGTTGCTCCTGGCACTGCGGCCGCGTATCGAGCCGGAGCAGCGCGCGGAGCTGCAGCGCTTGCTTGACGGCAAAGTGGTGGCGGAGGAGTTCGCTGCCCTGGCCGCGCAGCACGCTGTGGCCGGGTGGCTGTACGAGCGGTTGCGGTGTCTTGACCTGCTGGAAGAGCTTCCGGCAGGTGCTCGGACCCGACTGCGTGAGGGACACCGGTTTACGGCCGGTCGCAATCTGGCGCTGCTGAGCGCAGCGGCACCGGTGCTGCGCGCTCTGGGGCAAGAGCGGATTCCGTTCGCGGTTATTGGCGGCCTGGCACAGGCGGTGCGCGACTACGGGTCCCTGGCGCTGCGCAGGATGGCGGATGTGGACATTCTGGTGCCGCCGGAGCGGATGCAACGCGTGGCCGAGCTGTGCCGGGAGGCGGGCTACGAGCCGGAGGAGGGCCACTCAACGGAGTACTGGGAGCGGCACCACGGGGCGCGGCCGTTTTTTCGGCCATTTGAGGGGCTGGGGGCTCTGGGTCTGGATGTGCAGTCGCGCCTGACACCGGCGCCGCCGTACCCCTTTCAACTGGACGAGACCGCCCTGCTGGCCCGAACTGAGTTGCTGGAGCATCAGGGGCTAGGGCCTCCCATCCCCTGCCTGAGCGCCGAGGACGAGCTAGTCCATCTGAGCCATCATCAGTTCCATCACGAATTCGAGGGCCTGCGGTGCGTGTGCGACACGGCAGTGCTGTTGTCCGCCCACCCGGAGTTGGACTGGGATCTAGTGGTGGCGCGAGCGGAGGCGGCCCGCCTGCAATTGGTGCTGTACGCCGCTTTGCTGCTCGCACGGCGCGCTCTGAGGGTGGAGGTGCCGGAGGAGGTATGGGATCGGCTGCGACCGTCGGCCGGGCGTCGCTGGGTACTGTCTCGGGTTTTGACGGCTCAGCAGTGTCTCACGCTCGTGACCGAAGAGGTGCGCCGGACCGGTCGCAGCCGGCACGTGGTGCGGCTGAGTCTGTTGCTGTGTGGCCCCGGGCTGAGGGCCCCGTACCGACTGTTGTCCCACCGGTTCTGGCGGCATCCGGAGGAGGTGTGGCTGACCTCGGATCGGGTTCCCGCCTGGGCCGCAAGCAAGCCGCTGTATGCCGCTCATCGCGTCCTGACGCTGGGAGGCCGGGCGGCGAAGGTGCTGGTCAGCTCGTCGGAAGCGCCGGCGGCGACGGAGGAGAAGCCGTGAGGCCTGTCGTCTACCCGCAGCGCGCGCCGCAGGTGAGCTACGAATGTTTCCAGGGCGAGGAAGAAGTCCTCTTGCTGGACCTGCAGGCCAACCGATACTATACCCTGAACGAGACGGCCGCCGCCTTCTGGATGCTGGCCGACGGCAGGCGATCGTGGGCCGAGATTACGGCCGCGTTGCAGGAAGGGTATGAGGTGACAGCGGAGGAACTGACCGAGGCGCTGGCGAGGCTAAGGGAAGAGCTGATGGAGGCGGGCCTGCTTACCGAGCATGAGTCTCCGGTCGAAGCTGAAGAGGATTCAGAGCCCCAGTGAGGCGTGGCTGCTGCTCCGGATGTTGGGGCTGCTGGTGCGTCTACCGCGTCTGGTGCGGCGCTGCTCGTTGCCCGACGTTGTGAGCGCAGTGACCGCACCGCGGCACTGCAGGGCGCGGTTTGAGGCGCACAAAGTGGGCCTGTATGCGGACTTCTGGACTCGAACGCTCTGGTTTGCTCGGCGAAGGCCGTGTCTGTTTCGGTCCTTGCTGCTTTACCGTTTTCTGCCGGAGGCGGGTCTGTCGCCGACGATCTATTTCGGCGCGAAGAAGAATGGACCGGAGGAAGATGGACTGGCGGGTCACGCCTGGGTGAAGGTGGGCGATCAGCTTGTGGCGGACACGCCGGAGAACATCGGCGAGTACACGGTGGCCTATACGGCCTCGCAGGGGTGAGAGACAATGGGGGCGGGGAAACCCCCTCAACAGCGCACCTGGCTGGTGATCCTGCTGGTAGCGCTGGTGCCGATCGCGAGCATCTTGTTCATCATAATTCTCTTGGCCGTGTTGGCCGGCATCTGGTATATGATTTACGGGCAGCCGGGCCCGCGGCCCGTGCCTGCCAATCCTCCATCGTCTCCGCCCCAGTATCCCTGCGCGCCCGGTGACGCGCTGGAGCCGCCAGTGCCGATAGAGGGGGCATGCTAGCAGTGGCCAGAGGCACGTCTTCGATCGCCAGGACGAAACGGGATCTCAAGGTCTTTTCGGGCACTGCTCATCCAACTCTGGCACGGGCGATCTGCCACAAGCTGGGCATTTCGCTGGGCAAGAGCGAGGTGCGGAAGTTCAGCAATGACAACATCTTCGTGCGGATTCTGGAGAACGTGCGGGAGAAGGACTGCTTCGTGGTACAGCCGTCGTGTCCGCCGGTGAATGACGGGCTGATGGAGCTGTTCATCATGATTGACGCGCTCAAGAGCGCGTCGGCCCGGCGGGTGACGGCGGTGATGCCGTATTATCCGTATGTGCGGTCGGACAAGAAGGATGAGCCGCGGATCTCGGTGGCCGCGCGCCTGGTGGCCGACTTGCTGGAGGCGGCGGGGGCCGACCGAGTGCTGACGATGACGCTGCATTCGGAGCAGGTGCAAGGCTTTTTCCACGTGCCGGTGGACCAGCTTTCGGCGGTACAGTTGGTCTGCCGTCACTTCCGGCGCAAGGATCTCTCGAAGGCCGTGGTGATCGCTCCGGATGCAGGCAGCGCCAAGCGGGCCGGTCGGTATGCCGAGCGCCTGGGGCTGCCGCTGGCGGTGGCGGACAAGCGGCGGAGCGGCGCCCATGATGATACCAGCCGATTTGAGAGGATTGTGGGCGACGTGGACGGAAAGGACGTGCTGATGTTTGACGACGAGATCGCGACCGGCGGATCCATGCTGGGATTGCTGGCATACTTGCGTCAAGAGCACAATGTGGGTAAAGTATACGCGGGTGCGGCGCACGGAGTGCTGTGTGGTGACGCTGTGGAGCGGCTGGAGGCGTCGTCGTTTGAGCAGATCGTGATCACGGACTCGGTGCCGTTGCCGCGGAAGAAGCGGTCGGAGAAGATCAAGGTCGTGTCGGCAGCACCACTGCTGGCTCGCGCAATCTATAACATTCATACCGGAGCTTCGGTAAGTGCCCTGTTCACCTAGCGGACTCCCTGTTTCCCGCAGCGCGCGACACGACCGGAAGGAGAGGGTCGTGTGAGCGGACGTGTTCCTCACGCCATGGGGTCGGCAGAGGATCGCCGACGTCGTCTCAGGCGACTGGCTGAACGACACGGGCTACTGGACGAACGTGTGACCGTCGAGACGCACGTGCCGGGGGAGCAGCCCTCGGGGGCCAAGCCGGCGGAGCCGGTGCGGGCGGTCATGGTGGAGGTGAGCTTCGGCGGCCTGCGGGGTCATGCCTTTGCGGCTGAGCCCGAACCATTCCAGGGGACGCTTCGAGAGCTTCTGGCCCTGAGCCTGGGGAGCGAGGGACAGCGCGCGTTGTTGTTGGCGGCCGAGAACGCAATACAGAAGTTGCTGGGCGAGCCCGGGGCACCGCCCGAAGATGTGACGTTGTGCGCGGAGGAGATCGCGGAATCCGTGGGCCACGAGTTCGGTCAGGTGTGCGTGGGGATGCTGGGGTATCGCCCTGAGCTGGTCAGAGCCTGCGTGGCGCTATTCGGGGCGGAACGAGTGCGTGTGGCGGATTCGACCCCGGATTACGTTGGCCGCTCGTGGGAGGGCGTGACGGTAGAGGAAGCCATGACCGGTATGGACGACCTGTTCGCCTGGGCGGATGTTGTGATCGTGACGGGGCAGGATGGCGACCAGTCACACATCGCCGAACTGCTGGAACTCGCGGACCGACATGGTCCGGCGCTGGTGGCCTACGATCCGACCGGTGTCGGACGCGCCTATTTTGAGGGTCGCCGTCGAAACGGACGCGCCAACTCCTCCTGCGAAGCGACGGACGCGTCGGACTGAATCGTTGGCGGCCGCTCGATGCAGTCGGGTTGTTCCTCCGAGGAGCCCCTCCCAGCGACTGTACTGTGCCCCCTTGTGTCGGGAGGTCCTGTGGCCTATCCTGTGCGGCGGTCTGCCCGTCACAGGATGGTTTCAAGATGCCCACTGAGATATTCGACTGCCACGTTCACACCGAGTTCTCGGCCTGTGCCGAGGACGTGAGTCTCGCCTGGTATGCGAAGATGGCCGGGGACATCCCCTTCTCGTTTGCCATCACCGACCACAGCGCCCACATCTTCTTTCCGCCGCACAACCGATGGGGCTTCTGGAGCGACGAGGCGGAGGAACTGTTCAAGAGTTGCGCTCTGGAGGGCACTGAGCGGTGCTATCACTACCTGGAGGTGGTCGGGGCTCAGCGGCGGGGGAACATGTTCCGCGGCATCGAGCTGGACATCATGCCCGATGGGCGGCCCGTATTCCCCGAGGAACGGCTGCCGGATCTGGACATGATCTTGGGCTCCGTTCACGCGCTGCGCTCGGTGTCGGAGGGTCTGCCGCAGCGGGAGGTGGAGGCGGAGTTCAAGTTCCAGGTCGAGCGCTTTTGCGACCTAGGAGCGGACGTGATCGCGCACCCCTTTCGGCTGCTGGCCTCCAGCGAGTACGAGGTTCCGACGAGCCTTGTTGAATGGCTGGTTGAGACGGCCTCAGAGCACGGAGTCGCCCTGGAGATCAATTCGCACAAGGTGGACCGAGAGCGGGACCTGGTGATGGGGCGTTTGGCCCTGGAGGCGAAGGTTGACCTGGCTGTCGGCACCGACACGCACCGATCACAGGAGTTTGGGGATTTCTCGTACCACCGGTGGATTGCCGAGCAGCTCGGGGTCGGGATGGAGGTCTTCCTGGCGGCACCGGTGCGCTCACGTCCGGGCGGCTCGGAATAGCGACGAGGAAGTGCGCAGCGAACTCCGGTCTCGTTCCTCGAGGCCCGCTTGACTCTCCCCCTGGCGCCTGTATAATTACGGCTAGCATTCGCGACTATACTTTGACAGTGCGTACACTGCCGGTCGTCTGAGCGGTACTCCATGAACGTTGATGCCTTCCTGCGCGAGATCGAGGCACAGCACGGCTACCAGGGCCAAGTGGTTCACGTGCACGATGTGGCCCAGCGTGAGGCGCAGTACGCGGAGCCGGCAGAGCCACTTCATCCCGCGGTCAAGGCGGCGCTGGAAGCCGAGGGCATCACGCGGCTGTACTCCCATCAGGTGACAGCCGTGGATGCGATTCGGCGCGGGGAGAACGTGGTGGTCGTGACGGGCACGGCCAGCGGCAAGACGCTGTGCTACAACATACCGGTACTGGAACGACTCCTGGAAGACCCTCGGGCCAAGGCGTTCTATTTGTTCCCCACGAAGGCTCTGGCGCAGGATCAGCTTCGGGTGTTGAATCGGTGGAAGGAAACGGATCCCTCTCTGCCGGTGGAGGCCGGGACGTTCGACGGCGACACGCCGCGGGACCTGCGGCGGAAGCTGCGGGACCAGGGGAACGTGATCCTGACCAATCCGGACATGCTCCACACGGGCATCCTGCCGAACCACTCGCGATGGAGCGACTTCTTCGCGCAATTACGGTTCGTGGTGCTGGACGAGATACACACGTACCGGGGCGTGTTCGGGTCGCAGGTCGCCGCCGTGATGCGGCGGCTGCGCCGGATTTGCGAGCACTATAGTGCCGATCCGCAGTTCGTGTGCTGCTCGGCCACCATCGCGAACCCTGATGAACTGGCGAGGGCCCTAATCGGGAAGCCGGTTACGCTGGTGGACAACGACGGGTCACCGAGTGGGCCGAGGAAGTTCGTGCTCTGGAACCCGCCGTTTACTGATGAGGGCAAGATGGAGCGGCGCAGCCCGAACACGGAGGCGCAGCGGCTGATGACGGCCCTGATCAAGGAACACATTCCGACGATAACCTTCGTGCGGGCGCGCGTGGTCGCGGAGCTGCTCTATCGGTATGTGCAGAACAATCTGATGAAGGGTTCTCCGCGTCTGGCGGGGGCCGTGCGCGCCTACCGGGGCGGGTATCTGCCGGAAGAGCGGCGCGAGATCGAGCAGAAGCTGTTCAACGGAGAGCTACTGGGCGTGACGACCACGACGGCGCTGGAGCTGGGCATTGACATCGGCTCGCTGGACGCGTGCATCATTGTGGGGTATCCGGGGTCGGTGGCGAGCACGCTGCAGCAGGCGGGGCGGGCGGGACGGCGCGAGGAGGAGGCGCTGGTCATCCTGATTGCGCAGAATACTCCGATTGACCAGTATCTGATGCAGCACCCGGAGTACTTCTTCGGCCAGACGCCGGAGCACGCGATCGTTGACCCCCACAATCCACACATCGCCGCGGCCCACCTGCGCTGCGCGGCTGCGGAGCTCCCGGTAACGGCGGCAGACGAGGAGGCCTTTGGGGAGTACACGCCGGCGTTGATGGAGATCCTGGAAGAGGGCGGCGAGGTGACTCGACAGCGGGACCGGTGGTACTGGCGCGGGCGATCGTATCCGGCACGCGACATCAACCTGCGGAACATGGACGAGAACAACTACTTGATCCAGGACGAAGGAAACGACAACGCAGTCATCGGCATGGTGGACGAATATAGCGCCTTTACGCTGCTGCACGACCAGGCGATTTACATGCACCGGGGGGAAACGTATTTCGTCAACCGTCTGGACCTGAGCCGGAAGGTGGCGTACGTTGAGCGCGGGGATTTCGATTACTACACCCAGGCGATTGACCGTACGGACATCAAGATTGACGAGGTGGAAGAGAGCAAACGTTGGCGGGTCAGCGAGGTCAACTTCGGCGCGGTGACGGTGACCACGCTGGTGTACATGTTCCGCAAGATCAAGTTCTTCTCGCGGGACAGCGTGGGTTTCGGCAATCTGGACCTGCCGACGCGCGAGCTTCAGACGACGGCGCTGTGGATCATACCGCCCGCCGCGGCGCTGGCACGGGTGCGGGAGTTCCAGCGGATTCCCGAGGACGGGCTGCTGGGCATTGCGAACGTTGCCTCGGCCGTGCTGCCGCTGTTCGTGATGTGCGATCCACTGGACCTGGGGTCGCTGGTGGATTCGAGCCAGACCGGATCAGCGACCATCTTTCTGTTCGATCGCTATCCCGGCGGCCTGGGCCTGGTCGAGAAGGGGTACGAGCTGATTGACCAGGTGATGGAGGCCTGCCTGCTGCTGATTCGGGAGTGCGGGTGTGACGAGGGCTGCCCCTCGTGCGTGGGATCGCCGCTGCCGGGCTATCAGGCGGGTTCGGATCAGGACACCCGAGGCAAGATCCCCGACAAAGAGGCGGCCCGGTGCATCCTCCACGACCTGCTGGAGCTGGAGCCCTATGTGCCGAAGCCGCCTTCGCGCCAGCGTCGGGAGCTGATCGAGCAGGGCCCGACGGCCGGAGCGCCCGCGGCGGCTGCAGCGGAGAAGCGATCGGCGCGCCCTCGCAAGCGGCTGCCCGAAGGCGTGGAGCGGCGGATCCGAGAGCGGTTGAACAAACTGAAGGAGCGCCGAGAACGGGGGCCCTCAGATGGGCGCTGAAGTGCTCGTCTGAGGGGTTTTGAGCCAACCGTCCTTTGCACGGCGATAATCACCCCACGGGCACCGCCGGTTGTATGCCTGAACTTCCCGAAGTGGAAACGGTGTGCCGCGATCTGCGCCAGGCCATTGTCGGCCGGCGCATCGCTCACACACGGATCTTCCGGGACCGGATCCTGGTAAGCGTGAGCCGGCGTGGGATGGCGCCGGCGCTTCACGGGCGAGAGATCCTCGGCGTCACGCGGCGGGGCAAGGCGATCCTGATAGAACTGTCGGGCGGGCGAACGCTGATCGTACACCTGCGGATGACCGGGCAGCTCTGCGCGACGCGCGAGCGCCGCCGTCCGGAGCATACACGCGCTGTCTGGGAGTTCGAGGACGGTGGGGAGCTGCGGTTCGTGGACGTGCGCTGTCTCGGGACACTGGAGCTGATTCGGACCGCGGACCTGGCCCAAGCAATCACCTTGCGCAACATCGGGCCGGATGTTCTCGCGTTCGGGGGGCGTCTTCAGTCTGCGCTGAGCGGGCTGCTCCGCCGGCGGAGCGCCCTGAAGAGCTTCCTGCTCAATCAGAAGCACCTCGCGGGCATCGGCAACATCTATGCCTCGGAAATCATGTACCGCGCCCGCTTGCACCCCGATACCGTTTGCTGCGAGCTGACGGCCCAGCAGGTGCGGCGTTTGGGCTCGGCGATTCAGCGGGTGCTCCGGGAAGCGATTCGCTATCGGGGCACCACGATCAGCGACTACCGCGCCGGCAACGGCAAGCCGGGCAACTACCAGTCGCGGCTGCGGGGGCGCGGGTGCCCGGGCGTAATCGTGCGGATGGTGCACAACAACCGGAGCACGTACGTGTGTCCGGTGTGCCAGCCGGAACGCTCGACGGAGCGTTGAGGCCGTTGCGGCAGACGGTCCTGCAGACGGAAGGCGTCAACGGACCGAAGAATCACATCCTCAGGTCTTCTCGGCTCGCGCCTGCTTGACGACCTGCACGAACTTCGCGGCTGTCTGGGTGACGACGTCGAAGCGCTTCTCGGCCACGGCCTGTTTATCAATCATCGCGCTGCCCACGCACAGAGCGACGGCCCCGGCCTTGATGAATTCGCCTGCGGTATCCAAGTTGACACCACCGGTCGGCACGAGCTTCACCTGCGGCAGCGGCGCGAGCACGTCCTTGAAGTACTTAGGGCCCAGGCTGGTCGCCGGGAAGACCTTCACGAGGTCCGCGCCGGCGGACCAGGCGTTGATGATCTCCGTGGGGCTGTACGTGCCCGGGACCGCGGGCTTGTCGTAGCGGTGGGCCATCTCGATCATCTCGAAGTTCAGCGTGGGCCCGACCACGAATTGCGCGCCGGCGAGAATCGCCGCCCGACAGGTCTCGGCGTCGAGGACCGAGCCGACGCCAATCAGGACTTCATCCCCGTACTTCTTGCTCGTCTCCTCGATGACGCGCAGCGCATCGGGCGTGGTCATCGTGACCTCAATGCAATCCACGCCGCCCGCCTTGATCGCGTCCGCAACTTCGATCAGGTAGGCTGAGCTTTTGGCTCGAATGACAGCCGTAATCCCAGTATCAATGATCCGCTTGAGACTCTCATGCCTGTCGGGCACTGGACGGCCTCCTTGTTGAGAACGCTGAGTAGCTCGCGGCTGAAGGCCGCTGCTACAGGTTGTTGGGCGGCAGGCGATGGCGCACGGAAATAATCTGCATCGTTGTGGTCCGGTCCGGTAGCTGGACCTCGATCGTGTCGCCCGGGCGATGGCCGAGCAAGGCACGGCCCAGAGGAGCACGGTACGAGACGACTTCCTCGCCGTAGTGCCCCTCGTGGTCGCCGAGGATCCAGACGCGGCGCTCGCTGTTGTCGGCCAGGTCGCGTACTAAGGCTTCGGTGCCGACGTGGACCTCACCCTCGGGAATCTCCAGGTCCTCAATCAGACGCACGCCCTCCATCTGACGCAGCGCAGTCTGCAGCATGGCGTTGACCACGCCCTGCTTTTGCCTGGCGGCATCGAACTCGGCGTTCTCGCTGAGGTCTCCGAGAGCACGGGCCTCGGCGATCTCGCGCGGAATGGTCACGCTCATCTGGTATTTCATGTCGTCAATCCGCGCCTGTTCACGCCGCTGTGTTTCTCGCGTCATCAGAGTGATGCGCGGATCGTCATAGAGGGCCAAGAGGCCGTTGTCGTGCGGGGCTTGCTGTTCGGGAGTGGTGAGCGCACGGGCCAGTTCGGGATGGGCGGAGGCCTGCAACAAGGCTGTGAGCTCGAGGGTCGCAGCCTCGCCGGGCCGGAGGCGGTCGAGGGCGGCGCGTACGGCGTTGAGGGCTTCCGGCGGGCCCGGAGCGGCGGCCAGCCGGGCGGCGAGCTTGCCTTGAGGGGACAGCAGCTTGTGCACGGCATCGGATCTGGCAGAGGGCCGTGTTGCGGCTAAGCGGAGGAGAGCAGCCAGGACATCCCAGGGACTGACGGCATGGCCGGGGGCTAGCGGGAAGGCATCGCGCAGGACGAGGTTTGCGGTCGCCAGGACCACCGTGTCATGTTGGTCGCCGGCACGCAGCAGAGCCGTAACAGCGTCGGCCAGTTGATCGCCGAGGCGCTGAGCCAGCAGTTCCAACGCTCGGGTGCGCACGTCGCGGAAGCGAGAGGCCAGGGCGAAGAAGGCGGCAGGTTGCCACGTGTCGGTCTCGGCGGCAAGGTCAAGCAGCGTCCGTTGGTCTTCGGCGCTGTGAGCGACCGTAACGCTTGTGCCGTGATGGGTGGCCTGTGCGGCAGCGGCACTCCACTCGGCGCGGCGTTCGGGCAGCCAGCGACAGAGCAACGGCAGTGCGCGCATTCGATCGTCGGCGGAGTCCGCAGTAGCGGCCCAGCGGGCTAGTTGGGCGGCGTAGGCTTCGCGCGCCTGCGGCTCGAGGTCGGGATGTTGCTTCAGGAACCGACGGATCATCGTCAGGGCGCCGGCGAGGCCTTTGGTGCGGTCGAGCGGCGGTAGCTCGACGTTCGCCGGGCTGTCCGCTGAGGCCAGACGATAGACCTGGCGGAAGGCCTGGGAATCGTCAATGCGCGGGTCGGCCTCGATGGCAGCGCGCGCCTTCTTCCACCAGGCGGACCACTCCTCGGCAGCGAGGACAGTGCCGACGAGGAACTGCTTGATCTCGGCCAGGGGTGCGCCGTCGTCCGTCCCGCCGGGGATTTCCCGCAGGCTGCGCACGAGGAGGTCGGCAGGGCTCTGATCTCTCTCGCGCAAGATGGTCTCGCGGTCGCGGAACAGGAGGGCGCGAAGGGAATCCGAAGCGATGGGCCGCAAGGATCGCTGGGCGATGGCCAGGTCAATCCGGTGAGCGGGCTTGCCGGCGAAGTCAACGGTCAGAGTGGCAGTGTCATTAGCCGTGACGCGACCGACACCCCAACCGGCGTGCTCCACATAAGTGCCAGGCAGGAACCGGGCGAGTTCGCGGAACCGATCAACTGCCTGGGCAAAGGGCGTGTCGTTGTCGGCGAGGCCGGAGGCGTCGAAGAAGAGCTGGGCGCTCTGGGAGCCGATTTGCAGCTCGCGAGCCGCCAGGTAGGCGGGCTTGAGGCCGAGCCACTGGTCGGAGGCAAGGATTGTGCGCTCAAGGACTTCGGCCAGTTCGCGGCCGAGGCCGAACCGCTCGGCGCCGGGCTGGAGCAGATCAATGGTGGTCGTCAGCAGGTCGGCCTGATTGGCACGCGCCATTTGGGGGAGGATCTCGATGAGTTGCCGGCAGGCGGGCTCGGACTCGGCTTCAAGCGCGCGGAGCAGCGGCTCCTCGGCTTCGTCCGGCAAGCCGGACTCGACGAAGCGGCGAACCGCGGCGAGCGCCAGTTGCGTGGCTTTTTCGGGCTGCTGGGCGGCATCGGCCTCTTGACTGGCGAGCCACAGGAGCTGCGGGGCGTCGGGGCAGGTATCGCGGGCGAGTTGGAGGTCCTGGCCGCGGGCGAGGTCGTCGGGGAGATGCTGCCAGGCGGCCAGCAGCATGGCGACGAAGCGCTGATCGGGCCCGAGTGGGAGGCCACGGAGGCAGACTTCGCGGACCGCCGCCCAGTCTTCTTGTGTGGAGAACTGCCGGCCAAGCTGCAAGTAGAGATTCGCGGCGCCCGCGGCATTGCCCGTGAGCTCCCGAGCGACGGCGGCGGCGTACTGCAGGCGAACGTTGCCGCGGTCATCCTGGAGCATGGCCTCGATGCCGTGGGCGGCGGCTTCGAGTACGCCGTCCTGGCGGGCCTGCTCGAGGGCGGCCCGGAGCTCGTCGCGGTCGTTTGCCGACAGGCCCGCAGGCCCGGCAAGGAGTGCTTCAATTCTGTTGAGCGTGGCTGATTCCATGTTTCCTGGGCCAGATGTGTTCGCGTGTGTGCGCACTTAGAGATAACGACATTTCCGCCTGCGGCCCGCCGCGACCTTCCGGGGGACGTGGAGTTCGGCTTGTGCGCAAGCGAGCAAGGATTACGACAGGCAGCGGGCGTTCCCAAGAGGCGAGGCAGCGCTACTTCTTCCTCCTGCGCACCGGCTTCTTGCGCTGGCACCTGGGGCAGATGAAGGTCGGCCGGCCGCTGACGCGGAGTTCCTTGATGGTCGTGCCACACTCCGGGCAAGCCTCGCCGGCTCGGCCATGGACGCGCAGATGCTCCAAGTGCCGTCCCTTGTTGCCGTGAAGGTCGGTAAAGTTGGTCTCGGAGGCACCACCGTCGGCGATGGCCGCCGTGAGGGCGTCGTGGATGGCGTCATGCAGGCGCTGGAGCTCCGCGTCGCTGAGCTGAGCGCCGAGCGTCTGCGGATGCAGGCGGGCACGGTGGAGGATCTCGTTGGAGTACATGTTGCCGATACCGGAAAGGGCGGATTGGTCCAGGAGCAGCGCCTTGAGGGCGCTCTTGCGCTTGCCGTAGATGTCGCGGAGCTGGGCGGCGGCGGGCAGCTCGTCCAGGGCGTCGGGTCCGGCGTTGCCGATGCGCGGGTCGGCGTTTAGCTTGTCAGTCGGTAGGACGTGAATATTGCCGAACATGAGTCGCTCGGCGTGAAGGGCGGAGCCATCCTGGAAGGCGATGACGATCTGGGCCTGGTCCGGGTCGTGGAGGAGCGAATCGCGCAGGACGATCCGGCCACCGAGGCCCAAGTGGAGCAAGAGGGTATGGCCATTGTCGAGGTCCAGGAGCACGATCTTGCCGTTACGGCGTGCGGCGGTGATCTTGGCGCCTACCATGGCCTTCTGATAGGCGGGCGGCTTGGGGTTGACGCAGGGCTGTTTGTTGACGATGGCGTCGGAGACGGTCTTGCCGATCACCTCGTCTTCGAGGCCACGGCGAAGGACTTCGAGTTCGGGAAGCTCGGGCATGGCAGGCAGCTCCCGGAAGAAGTGGACAAGGATGGACCGAGTATAGCGCCGCTGGAGGCGAGGGTCAACCGGTGAGGCAACCGCGTTGTGGACCGAAAAAGCAGCCCGAGCTGGCGAGGGCCCGGGCTGCGGGGGGAGCGGGCCTTAGAAAGGCCCGGCGGGGGCTAGTTGAGAACGACACAAAGCCCACAGTTCGACTTCTGCCAAGGGACTTATACCACGGAGCGCTACCACATTCACACGGTTTTCTTCACTGCCGTCTGCGCTTTTTTCTCGCGAGGGACACAAGTGTGTTACGCGCGGTTCTTCAGGGGAATCGCAAGATGCGGCAGCGGGGGAAGAGACGGGCGGCTTCAGTGCTCGGAGCGGGGCACGCGGGGAAAAGTGTAACAAGATCGTGAAGTGAGGGCAGCCAAGGGGAGGCGGGGCGGTGGCTACGTTGGATCGGGGGTCAAGGGCCCCAGTCCGGCGGCTCGGCTGGATGACACGGTCAATCGGCTGACTCCAACAGGGCGTCGAACAGGGCCGAGGCGATGATGAGATGGCCGGTACGACCAGGATGGACGGGCTCGGCGCAGAAGCTCTCACTGTCGCGGTACTTGAGGTGGGCTTTGAAGATGTCATCCAACTTGATTAGGCGGGTGTCGAACTGCTCACTCATCTGGTGGACGGTCTCGATGTACTGAGGGATGAGGTTGTTGACTCGACTGCGGAAGGTCTGGCCGGACTCGTCCAGGCTGATGTAGAAGGGATCCAGCAGGATGATCTCGGCACTGGTGTGTTGTTTGGTCTGCTGCAAGATCCAGGTGTAGTCCTCGCGGAACTGATAGGGCGCGACGCCGGTTCCCGGATCTCGTAGGAAGGAGTGAACGTCGTTGATGCCGATGTGTACGGAGAGCCAGTCAGGCTTGTGGCGGATGACGTCGTCGTGCCAGCGTTCGCGCAAGTCGGTGATGCGGTTGCCGCCGAGGCCCTTGTTGATGAAGGTGATGTCCAGGTCGGGGTAGTGCGCCATAACGAGGTCCCGGAAGAGGGCGGCGTAGCCCTCGCCCATGGGAGCCGCGGCGGCGCGGCGGCCGGCGTCCGTAATGCTATCGCCGATAAAGAGAAAAGTCTGACCGGACTGCACTGCAAACCCGCTCATGATGTCCTCCGAAAGATGTAGCAAGGCTCGGCCCAAACACGTCAAAAGCTTTGATAATTTCTTTGTCGCGGGGCAGACACCTCCACAGGACCGCGGGCAGAGGTCAGCAGCATGTTTGGCGGGAAAGGTCTAGGCGAAGGCTAGAAGTGGCTCCATAACCTCAACGGCCAACGGCGGTCGCGCGTAAACGCGGCCCTATGGGGGTTATGGAGGATCTTTTTAGGATCGGGACCAGGACGAAGGCAGGAGAGATGAGATGAAAGGCGCACGTGTTGTCGCCGTGTTAACTGTGCTGCTATCCGTGGCCGGTTCCGCCGAGGCGGAGGTGTCCCTGGAGAACCCGCGGGTGCGGATGGTGTTGAGCGACAGCGCCCAGTGGCGGTCGCTAGTGGACAAGGCGAGTGGGCGGGAGCTGATGCCGGCGGGAGTGAGGATGCCGCTGGCAGTGGCGACGATTGACGGGAAGGGCCACAATTGCACAGGGGCCGCGCTCGCGGGGACTGAGCTCAAGGTGAAGTTCGAGGGCGTGGACACGGAGGCGACGTACGAGGTTAATGCGGGGCCGGACTGGATCGTGTTCGCGCTCAAATCCTTCGCCGGGCAGCGGCCGGAGCGGATGCGGTTTGTGAGCATTCCAGTGGCAATCACGCAGAATGTCGGGCGGCGGCTGAACATCGCCTGGGACGAGCGGACTTCGGTCTGTTTGATGGCGGCCAGTCATCAGAGCGATTGCAGCGCCCGGAGGGGTAAGTATGCCACTCTGGACGCTGCCACGCAGGATGCGCCGGGGCCGAAGATGGAGGGGGCGTCCGCAGCGCTAATCTGCGGTCCCACGGCGGAGATCAGGCGGCTGCTGAAGAAGGCTTCCCACGAGTTCGGGTTGCTGACCAACGAAGACGCCCGCGGCGTGCCGGTCAAGGAGACGGACCTGGCGCGGGGGTCCTACTGGTTCCTGACGCTGGGGCCCAAGGATGCGGACCGGCTGATTCAGTATTGCGAGAAGACAGGCTTCAAGCAAGTGATGATGGGCTCGGGCTCGTGGTGTCGGACCGTGGGCCACTACACCTTTCGGCAGGACCGCTTCCGCGACGAGGACGAGCTGAAGCAGTTCGTGGATAAGCTGCACGCACAGGGGATCAAGGTCGGGATGCACGCCTTCGTGTCCAAGGTGTCAAAGCGGGACGCGTACGTGACGCCGGTGCCGGACATGCGGTTTTGGAAGGACATGAAGACAAGCCTGGCGGAGGACATCACGGCAGAGCAAAGGGAGATTCGGTGCACCGGCTCGCTGGGGCAGTGGCCGGGCAGTCCGGTGAGCAAGAAGAAGTACTGGGAGGGCGGGGTCAAGAAGCACCAAGAGGTGGTCCTGGGCCACGAGATCGTGCAGTATGAAGCCATCGGCCCGGAGGGGAAGTACGACACGTTTCTGGGCTGCCGGCGCGGAGCGTGGGGCACCACGGCGGCGGCGCACAGAGCGGGCGAGGTGGGCTACCACTTCGGCGTGGACGGCTGCATCAACGGGTACATCATTGACCAGGAGACGGATCTTCTGGACGAGGTCACGGATCGCATTGCGCAGATCTTCAATTACTGCGGGTTCGACATGGTGTATTTCGACGGCGGCGAGGATGTGCCGCGGACGCGGTTTTCCTACTACGTCTCCAAGTTCCAGGAGGCGGCTATGCGGAAGTTCCGCAAGCGGCCGATCATCCACATGGGGACGATCATGACGCACCTGCTGTGGCACTCCTTCGCCCGCAGCTCCACGGTGGACACGTACCTGAGCACGCTGCACGGGGCGATCATCTCCGGCCGCCCAGTGGAGCAGTGGCCGACGGTGAAGGCGCACATTAACAGGTCGGTGCGGTACATGCTGTCGGTGCGACAGGACCTGATGCCGGGCGAGCTGGGGTGGTTCGGCATCTGGCCGAAGGGGAAGAACACGGACGGGTTACAGCTCGACGAGATCGAGTATCTGATGTGCAAGTCGCTGGGGTATGATGTCCCGATCTCGCTGCAGACGAGCTTCTCGCAGATGGAGGCACACGTACTGACGCCGGAGATCCTCAAGATTGTGAAGGCCTATGAGGGACTCCGGATGAGCGGGGCCGTACCGGAGGCGACGCGGAAGAAGCTGCAAGAGTTGGACCAGGACTTCGTGCTGCTGCAGTACGAGGGTCGGCCGGAGTTCGTGGAGGTCAGCGAGGTGCCCGAGGTGGCGGGCACGCACGATGTGCGGTGCTTCGTCGGCTCGCGGCCGGGCGGCGCTGTGGCGACGATGTGGCACTACCTCCGCGAGGGGGAGGTGCTATTGCCGATAGAGCCGAGCAAGGTGCGTGTGACGGACTTCTCAGGCAAGACGATTGAGACCAAAGCGGAGGAGGGGAAGCTGCTGGTCCCGATCGGCCATCAGCGGACGACGCTGCTGTTCTCGGGCTTGACGCCGGAGCAGGTGCGGGAGGCGCTGGAGCAGGCGGAATTGCGCGTGCGGCCGCCGGCGTATGTGTGGGTGCGAGCCGAGGACTGCCGGCGGTTCGAGGGAGAGATGGCCTTGGGGTCGAAGGTGGGCCTGAAGGACCCGGAGGCGCTGGGCGACTTCATCGTCTGCACGGGTGCGCCGGCGCTGGGCAAGCAGAAGGATTGGTACTGTGAGTACACGGTGGAGTTGCCGCACGAGGGGCGCTGGACGCTGTGGGCGCGGGTGCGGTATCCGACGGGCGGGGATATGTCCTTCGGGATCGTGCAGCCGGGAGAGGAAGTGACGCTGGGGGGCAAGCAGGTGCTGGGAAACTGCGGCGTTAACGACAAGAAGTGGCACTGGACCGGGCGCGGCGGCGGGAGCACAACTGCGCCGCCGGGACAGCCGATTACCTTCAAGCTGCCGAAAGGCCCGTTCACGTTTCGGATCTATGCGCGGGAGGGTGGCGGTAAGGCCGAGGTGAATCCGCGGCTGGATTGCCTGTGCTTTACGGACGAGATTGAGACGATGCCGAACGACGAGATCGCGGCGAAGGCGTTAGGAGGCAGGTAGGCGGGGGTGAGGAGATGGGAACGACTAACGGGTGGTGGGCCGGATGGGGCCCCGACCGCATCGCGGCCCCTCCTCACTGGGCTTGCAGTGGGAGACGAAGGGACTTCAGAAGCTCCTGACGCGTGACGGCCGGGCATCGCATTGTAGTACTCGCAGTAGATCTGCGACCGGTGCTCGTCGTTGGCCGCTACTCGGTGCAGAGGTCGAGGAAGGGGTGGACCGGCGGACGCCCCCAGGCCCATGTACACTGACAGCGAATATGGCCGTGGTGGATTACCCTCGCAGCGAGAGAGGAACCTCTCCCGCCAAATCTCCCGCTCCCGTTGAGATCATCCATGACAGCGCCTTGGGAACGACGAACGACTCGCGCACAAAGCCCCTGTTGGCCACTTGCCGAGTTTCCCATTCCATGCGGTCCGGGTAGACGCGGAAAACACGGTACGAATTTGGCCACTCGCAGTAAGCGGCGTTCTGAATGTGCGCGATGCCTTCAACATCATTGACCTCGTTCCAATGAGTGTGGCCGGTGAGGGTCGCAATGACATTCGGGGCCGCGCGCAACAGCTTGAGCACCTCCTGGCCTCTGGCCCACGATGGTATCTTATAGCCGCACGACGACGGGCCGACGCGATTGTAGAGAGGATAGTGCCACACAACCATCGTCGGCGTCGTCGTATCAGCCGCCAGCGTTTCACGTAGCCAGGCGATCTCTTCGGGCTTCAGGCCAATGCCACCGCTGTTTTTGGGGTCATAGTAACCCAGAAAGCTGCCGTCTTTCGCGCGGTAATGGGAGCCGTCCAAGGTCACAAATCGGATCGGGGGCTTGCCGAGGTAATAGTCGGTTTTTGCGCCAGGGAACAGCGCTGAGCAAAGCTCAAGCGCATCCGAACGCGATGCGGCGTGGTAGGCATCGTGGTTGCCAATACATCCGTAAACAGGTAGACCCGATGCCTTCAATACATCGGCGAGGGTCTGAAACTGATCGCGGGTCGCACCGTCGGTCATGTCGCCGGCTATGACGGCGAAAGCAGTCTCTTCATCTCGCAGGGACTTGAGGGTGGCGGTCAACTCGTCCGGGACCGCGTCGCTCATTTTGACATTCATCCACGTTGAGCGGCCCGAGCCAATGTGTGTGTCAGCGAGCAAGGCGAACTGGTACAGGGGCTTGTCCACGGGCTTGTCAGTGGCCCTGATCTCAAGGCGCTCAAAGACTCCCCCGGGGCGGAAATGGGGGCCGGCGACGGTCAGATAATGGCGGCCCTCTGCAATGAGCCATTGCACAAGTTCAACGCGCCGGGGCGGCCGGGTCCCGTTGCAATCCGGCGCGGGGCCCGTCAGAGGATTGCCAACGCCCTGCCAGGGGTCTGCAGCGACCATCGGCGCTGCAACAAGAGTGGAATCGCATAGGACATAGGCACGCAGGCCCGGTCTGAGGTCCTTATCGGGCAGCAGTGAAACGGTGCCTGTCACATACATTGCCTCGGATGCGTCAATGGCAAAGGTGAGGAAACCGTCCGCGGGGATCGGGACCTGATGGCCGGCGACCGCTGCAAGCCGGAGGCTTTGGATATCAGGCGCAAAGGCCCCCTTGCCGGCATCAAGGGTGAGTTGTCCTCGCGGAGTTAGCGTAGTGGCACGCCTGGCGGCTTCAGCATACAATGTGGCCTGCAATTCGGGATAGGTTTCGATGGGGGGTGGCGGCAAAGTGGTCGCCTGGAGCGTTACGTCGTCGAACCAGCACTGCCCCACCGTCACCATCGCCAGCATGATGTCTCTGTCTGTGTCCTTCCAATCTTTGCGCCGCACGCACCCCGTGAGCTTGACCCACTTTCCAGCCTTGCCACCCGCGGCCTCGGCCTTCACGTAGCGGCGCTTCCCATCGCGGGCGGATATGTATAGGCGGGCCGTCTCATCCTCGCTCATGTAAACCCAGGCAGAGAATTCGTAGTCACTGCTAAGATCAATCAACCCATCGAGCTTGAAGTACGCTCCGCCGGGTGACTTGCCCTCGGTGGGTATTATGCGCAGGGATCGCTTGCCCGTGTGCGCCTTCGCGGCATCCGCAGCATACTTGGCCCGGTAGGTGTGGAAGTCAGGAATCTCCCCCTCAAAGCCCTCCTCAATAACGAACTCATTGTCTCGTTCGTCACCTGCTGCGAGGTCGGCCAGCAAAGACGCCGCAAAGGCGCTACCTGTCAACCAGACGAACCTCCGTCGGTCCATATTGGGCGCTCCCTTCATTCATCTGGGGAGGGATCTTTGAGGTAGAGTGAAGAGGTGTGTGGAAGCGAAGGTGGTAGCCTCTTGGTCATCAAGGATAAGCGGCAAGCTTACGGAGCAGGCTGCTACCGTAAGAGAAGATACCACGGTCTGGTCGGCAGTGCAAGCGGTGACGTTGGGGACGCCGGGGTGGTATGAGGGGGGACTAGGAGCGGTCGCGAGTATCCGGGCCGTTTGGGTTTGTGGGCGGGATACATCGGCGGCAAAGGATGCCGCCTCGTAGTCCGGCCGCTCCTCACTGGGCCGACAGTGGCACACGACGGGACTTCAGTATCGGCCCACCCGGGGCGGTTCGGGGTCGAGGGTGAAGGCGAGGGCGTCGAAGGTGCGCTTGATCAGGTGGTCCTTCAGGTCGCGGTGCGCGGGGCTGGACCAGAGGTTCTCGTGCTGGCCCGGGTCAGCCTTTAGGTCGTAGATCTCCCCCGCATCAATCCCGTGGAAGACGGAGACCAGGTAGTCCTGGTCGCGGAGTGCCGTGGCGTAGTCGCGGCCGTGGTGGCCGGTCATGGCGTTGTAGTACTCGCAGTAGATCTGCGACCGGTGCTCGTCTTGGGCCGCCTCCTCGGTGCACAGGTCGAGGAAGGAGCGGCCCTGCATGCGGCGGGGGACCTCCAGGCCGAGGGCGTCGAGGATCGTCGGTGCGAGGTCGGTCAGCTCGATCAGCGCCTGGCGGCGGAGGCCGGCTTGGAAATGCCCCGGCCAGCTCAGGATCAGCGGCACGCGGATGGCGCAGTCGTAGAAGTACGGCCCCTTGAGGAAGATGCCGTGGTCGCCGAGCATCTCCCCGTGGTCGCTCATGAAGATGACCAAGGTGTTGTCGCGCTGGCCGGCATCTTCGAGGGCCTGCAAGATCCGCCCGACCTGGGCGTCAATCAGCTCGACCATGGCGTAGTAGGCGGCGACGATGCTGCGTTGGCGCTCCTCGCTCATGTTGATCGGCGACATGCCGTGGCCGCCGTAGGCGCCGCGGTGGTCAATCTGCTGGAAGATGGGCTTGTGCTCCCACTCGCCCTCGCGCACGCTGGGGGCGGGGACGTCGGCGGGGTCGTAGCGCTCCAGATACTCGCGCGGCGGATCGAAGGGATGGTGCGGGTCGAAGCAGTTGAGGCTCATCAGCCAGGGGCCGTCGCGGTCCTCGCGGAGGAACTCGATGGTCTTTTCGGCGCACCAGGTGGTCTGGTGGAACTCGGCCGGGACGCCGGGGTAGGGCTCGCCGCCGGGCGGGCGCCGGTAGAGCTGGTCCCACGATTGGCCCTGAGCCTCCAGCCAGTGGATGTACGCGTTCTCGGGCCAGTCGGGATTGGGATGATGGCTCCAGTGGAACACGCGGTAGCCGTCGTCAATGCGCGCTTCGACCTGGTGGTCGCAAGCCGAGAGGTGGAGCTTGCCGACCAGGCCGCAGTCGTAGCCGACATCGGCGAGCATCCGGGTGATGAGCAGCTCGTCGTCGGGGATCTTGGCGCCGTTCTGGCGGCAGCGAGTGGTGCGCGGGTAGCGGCCGGTCAGGAAGCAGGCGCGGCTGGGCGTGCAGACGGGGCTCTGGGAGAAGGCGTGCTCGAAGGCGACGCCCTCGGCGCAGAGGCGGTCGAGGTGGGGCGTGCGGATGTGCGGGTTATTGAGCGCGCCGATGGTGTCGAAGCGCTGCTGGTCGGTGCAGATCCAGAGGATGTTGGGCAGGTCGGGCATGGGCCTATCTCCTTCGATCTAGAGGTGGTTTCATAACCTCGACGACCAACGGCAATCGCGCGTAAACGCGCTCTTACAAGGATTGCGAAACGGCTTCTAGTGCTTGAGGCGCAAGGCCAGCTCGTAGGCTTGCTTGCGGGGAATGCCGAGGGCTTCGGCGACCTCGCGCGCGGCGTCGCGGACCGAAGCGCCGTGGGCCAGAGCGGCCTCGACCGCCGCGCGGAGCTCGGCCTCCTTCGGGGCCCGCGGGGGGCTCTCGGGCGCGCCGGCGAGCACGACGCAGAATTCCCCGCGGGGTTCCTCGGCCGCGAAGTGAGCCGCGAGCTCGGCCAGCGTACCGCGCAGGACCTGCTCGAACTTCTTGGTCAGCTCGCGGGCGACGGCAGCCGGGCGCTGCTCTCCGCAGACGGCTGTGAGGTCTCTGAGCAGTGCGCGCAGGCGGTGTGGTGCCTCGTAGAGCACGACGGTCTCGCGGGCCCGGGCCAGTTCCTCCAAGAGGCGTCGGCGCTCGCGGCCTTTGGCAGGCAAGAAACCGTGGAAGCGAAAGGCGTCGGTCGGCAGGCCGGAGACGGCCAAGGCGGAGAGGGCGGCGTTGGCGCCGGGGAGGGGTACGACGTTGACGCCGGCCTCCAGGGCGGCGCGGACGAGTTCGTAGCCCGGATCGCTGATACCGGGCATGCCGGCGTCGGAGACCAGGGCGATATCCTGGCCGTCGAGCAGGCGCCGGAGGAGCTTGGCCCGGACCTCGGGGCGGGAATGGCGATGGTAGCTCTGGAGCGGAGTGTGGAGGTCGTAGTGGGCGAGCAGCTTGCGGGTGCGGCGCGTGTCTTCGGCGGCAATGAGGTCCACCTCGCCCAGGAGGCGCAGGGCCCGGAGGGTGATGTCCTCCAGGTTGCCGATGGGCGTGGCGCAGAGGTAGAGCGTCCCCGGAGCAGCCGGCCGATTATCGTCCCCAGTCGCGGGCATAGCGGAAGTCCCGGTCAATGGAGCGATGGGAGAGCTTGGCGACCAGCGGAATGCGCCGCTTGAATTGAGAGGCGCGGACCATCTCGTACACGCGGCGGACGAATTTCTCGTCAGCGCCCGCGGCCACGATCTCCGGGATCGGCCGGCGCTCGTCTATCAGGCGGAACAGGACCTGGTCAACTTCTTCGTAGGTGAAGCCCAACTCGTCCTCGTCGGTCTGGCCCTCCCACAGGTCCGCGGTCGGGTTCTTGGCGATGATCTTCTCGGGCACGCCGAGATGACGCGCCAGGGCACGCACCTGGGTCTTGTACAGGTCGCCGAGAGGATTGATGGCGCAGGCCATGTCGCCCCACAGGGTGGTGTAGCCGAGCAGCGACTCGGTCTTGTTGCTGGTGCCGATGACCAGGGCGCCGAACTTCTGAGAGAAATCGTAGGCGATGCTCATGCGCTCGCGAGCCATCTTGTTGGCCCGGCGGAGGCGGTCGGCGTCGGGGAAGCGATCGAAGTAGGCATCAATTTGGGGTGTGATGTCAATGACGGTGTGCTCAAGGCCGAGGCGTGAGGCCACGTCTTCCGCGTCCGCGCGGCTGTCGGGCGAGCTGGTCTTGTACGGGAGCAGGAGGGCGTGAACGTTCTCGGGCCCCAGAGCCTGCGCGGCCAGATAACAGGAGAGTGCGGAGTCGATGCCGCCCGAGAGGTTGATAACGCCGCGCCGGAAGCCGAACTTGCCGACTTCGTCGCGGAGGAACCCGGTGATGATGCGGACCGCCAAGTCGCAGTTGATCGCCAGAGGGTTCATGGGTCCACCTCGGGCCGAGGGGGCGGAGGGTCGCCGGTGGGTCGGGCGGCGCGGTCCTGGAGGATGCGCTGGAGTTCGCGTGCCGTAAGATCAGGGCGCTCGTCGTTGAGCCGGGGCTCCAGGGCACGGGCCCGCCGGACCTCGCTGAGGCTGATCTCGACGGTGGCGATAGCCTCCTCCCAGGCTGGGAGCTCGCAGACCGTTCGGCCCGCGGGATCTACCACGCGGCTGCCCCCCCAGAAGTTGACCCCGTCCTCATAGCCGACGCGGTTCACGAAGATCACATAGGTTTGGAAGAGCTGGGCGTAGGTTGCGATCAGGCGCTCATACGTTTGGGCCGTGTCGAGCTCGGCCGCGCTGACGCCGCGTCCCGGGCTGCTGGCGATCCCGATGAGCACGTGCATGCGGTCCAGCGAGGCCAGTCCGACGGCGGAGGGGTGCCAGAGGTCCTCGCACACCAGCATGGCCATGCGGCCCCAACGCGTGTCGAAGGCGCGGACCTGGTCGCCGTGGGACAGGTAGCGCTTCTCGTCGAACATCCCGTACGTGGGTAGGTACACTTTGCGGTGCACGTGCCGGAGACGGCCGCCCTCAAAGTACCCGGCAGCGCAGTAGAAGTCGAAGGTGTCGCTCTCTTCCACAAAGCCGACGACGAGCGCGGCATGGCGACTGAGCGCCCGGAGTTGGTTGATTTCGGGGCTGTCCAGGCGCAGTCCCACCTCCGGCACAAGGTCGCGCAGAAAGTAGCCGGTGAGGGACAGCTCGGGAAAGACGACGAGGTCGGAGCCGGCCTGAGCGGCCTCGTGGAGCAGCTTGCGGTGGATGCCGAGGTTACGCGGCACGTCGCCCAGCGCCGGTCTGATCTGGCAGAGAGTGACTTGGAAGCTCATGGCGTGTCGCTGTCGAGTATGCTCTCCGGCCGCTGGATAAACCGGGAGGCGTACTTGGTGGTCCACTGGGAAATCCAGGCTTGCTGGGCGGCTTCACGCTGGGAGTCGCCCAGCTCTTTGAACAGGCTCTTGGCCTGCAGGTGGATGGACAGGTCCCGGCGGGAGAAGTGATCGGCAGTCGGCGGGCGGGCGGACTCATCGGCGAGCCGGCAGGCAGCGTCGAGATGAGATCGCGCCTCATCGTCCTGGGCTACCGCGACCAGGATCCGGGCGGCTTCGAGGTGGAGCTCCGGGCTGTCGGGGGCCAGCTCCAGGGCGTGCTGCAGCAGCTTGAAGGCTTCCTGGTACCGCCGGGGCGCCTTGGAGGGCTGTTGCCGCGCCTCGGAGCGCAACTGGCGGGCCCGCAGGAGCAGTACAGAGGCATTGTCCGGTAGTTGCCGGACGAGCTTCTGTGTGGCTTTGCGGATGGTTTTGGCCGGCCGGCCCTCGTCAATCATCCGATAGAGGGCCAGCTCGGGGTCGTAGACCGTGAGCAGGTTGTGTCCCTCCTCCACCAGGCGTTCACGATAGGCCGCCAGGGCGGCCTGGCGCTTCTTCTGGAGCACCCGGCGGCGGTACACGTCCTGGCGGGCAGCCCAATCGGCGGGCAGGTCTTCTCGGCGCTCCACCAACTCAATCAGGTGAGCAGTGTCGCCGGAGTAGACGGGCTCGCTGGCGTTCCCGACGCTCAACCGCGCAATGGCCTCGGCGAGCTCGGGAGGAAGGTCAACGATTCTGGCGGTCTGGTCCGGCACGACAACGTGGCGGAACTGCTTGTTGGATAGAGGCATCAACTCCAGGTCGGCAAAGCTGTTGGCCGAGGACAGCCGTCGGCGGAGGTCAAGGGTTTCGGCCATCAATTCGCGCCGGACCGCGGGGCTGTCCCGTCGTCGGTCGCTCTCGGGCTTGAGCTCGACGCGCAGGTCGTTGTACTTGACGTAGGTGAACCACTGGCGAACGTCTTCAGGGGCCACGGTGACGCGGCTCTCGACCCAGGCCTGCAGCTTCGAGGGCGCGAGCAGCTCGCGCAGGCCGTCGTCGTCCGGGAGGACATCGGCGCGGACCTTGGCGCGCAAGTCCTCCATGGTCTTGCCGGTGCGTTCCAGGTCCTGCTCGAGCTTTTTGCGGTCAGGGAATTCGCGGCGAATGACGTCGTCAATCAGCGCGTCGGCGCGGGCCTGCACTTCCTCGTCAGTGGGCATGAGGCCGCGTTTGTGGGCGGCTTCGAGGATCATCCAGTGCAGCACCATGTCGTCCAGCAGAGCGAGCATTACCTCGTGGCGTGAAGCCACGGCATGGTTGAACTCGCGCTCCAGAGCTTCGGACAGGCGGGGCTCCCAGACCTCGCGCAGGATTGGGCGCGTGCCGATCTTGGCGACCGTCCTGGGAGGTTGCACTTCCCGGGGACGGCGGAGGACTTTGCAGTAGATGAAAGCGCCAGCGCCGAGGACCGCGGCGATCAGCAGCAGTGCGCCGAGAGTGCCCACACGAGCCCTGCGGTGCCGCTGCGCGGGGGCGTCCTCGGCCGGAGCTGCGACGGCAGATTGGTTCTGTTTGGCCTGTTTCGGCTGCTTTTTCCGGGCCATATGGCGGTGGGCACACATAGAAATGGGCGGCCGTTCGGTGCCAGCCGCCCCTGTGTTCGCAGCAGGCCGCTAGCCGGGTGTCGCCGACTGCCGGGCCGCCTGGTAGTCATCCAGCCATTGCTGGACTTCGGCCGCCTTGTCCTTGGCGCCTAACTCGGTCAGGGCCTGCTTAGCCTGGAGGTGAATATAGTAGCTCGTGAAGTCCTCCAGAGCGCAGGCGCTGTCGCAGGCCAGCACGTAATTCTCGATGGCCTTCTCCGTCTGGCCCAGCTCCTTGTAGGTTTGCGCCAGCCCCATGAGAGCCGTCGGCGACTCGGGCTCAAGCTCGACCGCTCGCTGGAAGTGGGGCAGGGCTTCCTCCAGCTTTTGCTTCCGGGCCTTGTCGTTGGCGCCCAGGCTTTGGGCTTGCCGACTGAGCTCCAGCGCCAGCGCGTACTGAAGAGTTCCATTCTCCTCGTTTTCCTCGGCGGCCGCTTGCAGCGTTTGCAGCGCCTGTTGCCGGGTGACGCCGCTGTCGGGCTGGTCGGCCTGCTGCAGTTGATAGTAGGCGAGCAGCTCCTTGTCGTAGATTTCGAGGTTGGCGCGAGCATCGGCTTCGAGCTCTTTCTGATAGTCGGCCCAGGCCTGGGCGCGGCGCGTGTCGAGCAATCGCTTGCGGTACTCTTCTTTCTTGGCCTCGAAGTCTGGGGGCAGATCGTTCTTGCGGGCCAGGCACTTGACGATGTACTCGCCGGTACGCGACTCAATGGGGCCGCCGACTTCGCCGGGCTTCAGGCTGAAGATCACACGGTCCCATTCGGGGCCCGATTGGCCGCGGCTGCGCCAACCGATGACGCCACCCTCGTCGCGAAGCGTCGGGGGGTCATCGGACTGCTGCAGGGCCTGCTCCCAGGTGACCTTACCGGCTTGCAGCTTGGCGAGCAGATCCCGGGCCTTCTTGCGGGCCGCCGCGCGCGGGTCGTCGGATGAGTTGTGGTCTTTGGCGGAGTCGCTTGCGCTCGGCTGTTGGGCAGCGATGAAGATCTGGGCGAGCTGGACGGTGTCGTACGAGTCCTTGAGCTGTTGGTCTGAGATTGCGGGCACCTCGCGTTCGCCGACGAGGTCCCGTAGTTTCTCGCGCTTGATCGCCTCGTCCAGGGCGGCGTTGTCCGGCAGGTGCTTGGCGCGCAGCTCGGCCATGAACTGGTCCAGAGACATGTGCCGGTGCTTGAGCACACGCTTGAGGTTGGAGCGGGCGCCGACATCATCGGGCGGGTATTGGCTTTCGAAGATCTGCTTGACGAGCTCGTCCTTCTTGGCCTCGCGCTCCTGCCGGTCAACCCTGATCTTCTCTTCCTTGGCGGCACGGTCGTACATGACAGCCTGAAGCTGGGTTTCGAGCAACTGGGTCATCAGCGACGGACGCCGCTCGAGGGCCGAGGCGCGGTTGTCTTGAAGCTGCTGGAGCACCTGAGGCATGAAGGTGGCGCGGTGGATCTTGGTGCGATAGATTTTGGCCATAACCTTGGGCCCCACACCCATGGCCCGGCTGGCCGGTTGAACGACATGCCCGCCACTGCGGGCGCCGGGCGTGCCGAAGGAGTAGAAGGCGCCGACCAGAAAGATCACGGCAATGCCGCCCATGATCCACTTGAGTTGGGTGCGCATGTTTCTCTTTAGCTCGGTAATGGACATCAGACCACGCTCTCTTGCTCACTAGGGATAACGGCGTCCGGTTCTGTGGGCTGCGGCCGGGCGTCGCCGGAGGGCCGGGAGGCTGGATCCGCCCGGCCCCGGTGGCGCCTGTGCCGGTCAGCTATGAAGGCGCCGAGCCGCCGCTGGAACACCGAGGTATCGAACTGGCGCGCATGGGCGCGCAGTCGCTGCTTGGAGAAGTGAATCCGCGTCGCCCGGAGCACCGCCTCAGCGAGACTGTCGGCTCGTTGCTCGGGAAAGATGACCCCGGTTTCGCCGTCTTTGACCGTCTCGGTGGCGCCGCCCCGGCCGAAGGCGATGACCGGTCGGCCGGCCGCCTGAGCCTCGACGGCAGTGAGGCCGAAATCCTCTTCCTGAGGCATGATGAAGCCGCGGCAACGCTGGTAGTAGTACACGGTTTCCGGGTCGGGCAGCCGGCCCAGCAGGCGGACCGTCGGGCCGGCAAGTTGCTCGAGCGCCGCCCGGCAGGGGCCGTCGCCAATGACTACCAGCGGCAGCCGGAGCTGATTGAAGGCCTCGATGGCCAGGTCCACGCGTTTGTACGGGTTCAGGGCCGAGACGATCAGGAAGTAATCCTCGTCTTCTTCGACGGGCCGGAAGGCGTCGGTGTTCACCGGCGGATAGATCACGGCAGCTTCGCGGCCATAGTAGCGTCGGATTCGTTGGCGCACGGTCTGCGAAATCGTCGCGAACTCATCCACGTGCTGCACGGTGGCCCGGTCCCAGTCGCGCAACCGCGGCAGGAGACGTCGGACGATGCTGCGAGTGAGGCTGCTGCAGGGCAGCGTGCGCACGTATTCGTCGCTCCAGTGCCAGAGAAAACGGGCCGGAGAGTAACAGTAGCACAAGTGCAGAGTCGGCGCGTCGCACTGGACGGACTTGACCCACGCGCTGCTGGCACTGAGGACGACGTCATAGCCCCGCAGGTCGAGACTGGCCACCGCACGCGGCATCAGCGGGAAGAGCTTTTGGTACTGCCTGACGCCGAAGGGGATGCGCTGTAGAAATGACGTGCGAATATCCCAGTCCTCGAAGGCGGGCCCCATACGCTCCCGGTCATAGACCAGGGTGTAGACCGGGGCCTCGGGGTACATGCGGTGCAGCACCTGGAGCACGCGCTCCGCGCCTCGAACTCCCTGCGTCAGATAGTCGTGGACGATGGCCAGTCGCATGACGGATCGCAGCCGACTTAAGCCTCACGCCGTTTCAGGGAGCAGAAGCTGCCGCACATGGAGCAGGCCTGCTCATCGTGGGAGGCTCGTTGGCTCCGCACCTCTCGGACGCGAGTCGGGTCAATGGCCAGGCGAGTCATGGCGTCCCAGTTGAGGTCGCGCCGCGCCTGGGACATCTGAAGGTCCCACTGGGCGGCGCCGGGGATGCCCTTGACCAGGTCGGCGGCGTGAGCGGCGATGCGGCTGGCGATCACGCCCTGGACGACGTCCTGTTCGGTGGGCAGCCCCAGGTGCTCGGCCGGCGTGACGTAGCACAGGTAATCCGCGCCGGCAGCGGCACAGATAGCCCCGCCGATGGCGCCGACGATGTGGTCGTATCCGGGGCAGACATCGGTGACCAGGGGGCCGAGCACGTAGAAGGGCGCACCGCGGCACACGCGCTTCATCACGGCCACGTTGGCCTCGATCTGGTCCATGGGGACATGCCCGGGCCCTTCGACAATGACCTGAACTCCGGCGTCCAGGGCGCGCTCGGTCAGCTCGCCGATAATGAGCAACTCTTCGAGCTGTCCGCGGTCGGTAGCGTCGGCCAGCGCGCCGGGGCGCAGGCCGTCGCCCAGGCTCAGGCATACGTCATGCTCGCGGCAGATCTGCAAGACCTCGTCGTAACGCGCGTAGAGCGGGTTCTCGGCCTTGTTCTGCAGCATCCAGTGAGCCAGGATACTGCCTCCGCGGCTCACAATGCCGCCCACGCGGCCCTCGGCGCGCAGGCGCGCCACCGAAGCCAGCGTGACGCCGCAGTGGATGGTCATGAAGTCGACGCCGTCCTCGGCGTGGCGCTCCACGACCTCCAGCATCAGGTCGGCGGGCATGGCCGCAATGGAGCCGTACTGCTCAGTGGCTATGACACCGGCCTCATAGATGGGCACGGTGCCCAGAGGGACGTCGCAGCAGTCGCGAACCGCGCGCCGAACATCGCGCAGGTTCGCGCTGGTGCTCAGGTCCATCACCGTATGCGCGCCGGCCGCGACCGCGGCTTTCGTTTTCGCCACTTCGGCGTCGAGATCGCTGATGTCGGGCGAGGTACCAATGTTGGCATTGACCTTGGTGCTCAGGCCCTCGCCGATCCCCAAAGCGCGCGCGGCCTGTCCGGGCCCGCCGAGCACGACCGCACGGCCCTGGCGCACACGCTCGAGTAGGACCTCGTATGCTACCGACTCGGCTTCGGCGATTTCCCGGATCGCGGCCTGCCGCGCCACTGTACTGTCGGCAGTCTTGGTGGTCATGGGCTTACCGCCCCCCTCCTACCACCCCCGTAGGCATTTAGGCGCGTCGCCCGTTGGGCCACGCGCCACGATTGTCAAGCGCATTATAGCGCACCACGGCGAGAATATCAAGCAACCCGCGACGCCAGAGCGTCCGGGCGCTTACATGTACCGCACGCGGAATCGGGAGGGCGTGTGCGGGCTGACTATCGGGGGTCGAATGACCTCTCTGCGTCTACTGCCGCGGGCCGCTCGAGCACACGCGGCCCCAGCGGACGACGTGAGTGGCGGTGCGCCGAGCCGTCCGCGAAACAGGCCCGCGCGAGGCGTTGACAGGGCTGTGGGGTCTGGGTATACTAATAGCGCGGCTCGAAGTGCCGAGCCGCATTTTCGGTCCGGGCGAGCGGGGCCGTAGCTCAGTTGGTTAGAGTGCCAGGCTGTCAATCTGGAGGTCGCGGGTTCAAGTCCCGTCGGCCCCGCCAAATACGCCGAGCGAGTGCGCCGCCTGCGGGCTGTAACTGTGGGCGGCGTGATTGTGGTCCCCGCGGACGCACGGCCCTTCATGCGCCACCCGACGTCCGGCTAGAATCGCATCTAGCGTGACCTGCCGGCTGGATCGGGGACGCCGCCAAAGGGATCCGCGCGCAGCCGGCACATTCACCTCAGCATGATCCATTGGATGGTGGCCCCCTGGGGCGCCGGCGTCCCGAACCGGACGGTGAACCCCTCGGCGGCCTTCGTCGGGCTGCAGACGTTCGTCATCCAGGACGGCGTGACCGCCACGGCATAGGCCGCATCCTTCTCGGGCACGGCAAACCGGATCTCGGCCTCGGTCGCCCCCGCTTCAATGGGGACGTCAATGCCCCGCAGATTGGCCGCCGGCGTGTCCGTGCCGGAGATCCCGCCCACGCGCTCCAGCGACTTGCCGCTGACATCCAGGTTCCCGCCGGCGAGCACGAAGTCTCCCGTCTTCGGCTCCACGATCAGGCTGCTGGAACCGACGACGTCATTGCGCCAACGGATCGGCTGGACGTGTCCGTCGGGCTGGCGGAAAACGATGGCCGAGTCCAGCACATCGCCCTGGAAGTCAATACCGACGTTGGCCAGGGAATTGAGGTTCATCATCGTCCCGTAGGGAGGCTTTTTGTCCTTTCGGGAATCGAGTTGGTCTCGCGACTTGATGATGCCGCCGGCGTTGATGCAGTATGGCACCTGGACGCGGCCAAGCTGCTGGACCTCGATGGTGGCGCTGGGCATGGTGCTGGGGATCTGATCGAACTGCCGGATCCGCAGCGGGCGCGGCTGCCACGGGTCCGGGCCGACGGCCTGTTCGATCTCGTCGCCGGGCGCGAAGTCGAAGGGCGTGCCGCGATCGCCGTTGGGCACGACTTTGATCTTGCGCGGGTGGTCGGCACCCAGGTGGCCGCCAGTGATGTGGGTATGGGCCCAGCCCCGGCTGATGTCGTAGACCCACGAGCCGGGAGCGATGGCGTACGTCAAAGGCCTATCGTGGCCGTCCCAGGTGTAGTTGTTATCATCGAACAGCTTGGGCGCTCCGGCGGCGACTGCCGACCAACGGATGCGGAGGATCTTGATGACCTTTGTCCCGTCGTCGTTGGGCTTGAGCTCCATGATGCGGTACCAGCGGCGGATCGGTCGGCTGGGCAGCTTGGCATAGCCGCCGACGCTTGACTTGTCGTCGGGCAGGATCACCTCCGAAGGCTCGGTGACGGCGAAGAAACGCCCGATAATCGTGTCGTCCCAGGGGCAATCCGCCGACCCCTCGATCAGCCCGCCCTGGTAGTTGAACACCTTCCCCGGCCCGCCGATGACGCCGGGATAGGTCTGCCCGCGGTACGGCTTATCGGGTGGCACGATCCGCACGGAGCCCTGCGTGATCCATTTGTCGCGGTTCAGGTTGATCAGCGGGCGCGAGGTGCTGAGGGTGTGCGCCTGGACAATGCCCGGCGCATAGGTGATCTCGTCCTTGGACCAATCCACGGCCTCGACGGTCGAGTGGAATGACTCCAGCTCGCCCACCGTCTCGGCGTTCAGCACGATGCCGCCCTCGTCACCGAAGCCGGAGAAGACGTCGCCCATGTACTTGAACATGCCGCTGACCACGAAGCTGTCGCCCACGCCGTAGTTGTGTCGCTCGACGGCCAGCTCGCCGGGAGTCTGGTTGTCGCAGTTGGAGTAGCCGTTGATCTGCAGACCATTGACGATGTGCTTGTTGTAGACCAGGGCACCCGCCGGGTGGTCATGTTCGAGATCCGCAACGAAGTAATTGCGCTTGCGCTCGGCGTCCCAACCGATGCTTTTCACCGTAATCCGGTCGTACGGCTCGGCATATCCGACGACACTGCTGGTGACGTTGAGATAGGCTCCCACCCAGATCCCCCGGATCGTGTCCACGTAGAGGTGCCGGTCCTCGCCGGCCTTGATCGGCTCGGTGAGAGTCGCCATGTATGATGTGGCACCGCTCACGACGTAGTTGTCAATCGCCTGCGCCGCGTGGCGCCCACAGTGGGGGAGGCTCCGGTTGCCCAGGTTCAGCACACGCTCCACGCGGAAGCCGGCCCACGTGCCGTCCTGGTGCTTGCCGATTGGCGCCACGTGGTAGGTCGTAAAGCCGCGGCGGTGGTCAATGATCGTGACGACGGGTCCCTCCTCGTGCGTGGCGCGGTGATGCTGACTCAGGTTCTCGATCCTCAACCTTTCAGTGACCGTGGAGGGAATGACGATCACTCCGCCACCGGCCGCCACCAGCTCCTGGACGGCGGTTTGCAGGGCGGCAGCAGCCGTCTCGGTTGTCGAGACATCCCCGAACTCGGCGAGCGACCGGGCTTCCGGCGCCGCCGGGGCTAGCTCAACCAGGCAAGTGCAGAGCAGCGCGAGAGTCCATCCCATGCAAGGAGTGCAAGATCGTGTCATGGCGCAATCCTCCTCAGCGCGTGGTCCAGGGCGGCTCATCTCCGGCTCGGTCGGCGTCGGACCGGCCTGAGTGGTCTTTCCCGCCCGGCGCCGATAGTCCTGTCAGCGCCGGCGTCGAACGACTCAAGCGCCTAAGTATGCGATGGGGACACGATGGTTTCGACTGCATCCTCGGGGGCCGATGCCTTGCACTCAACGGACAACACGATGACATCCGGACCGCCGCCAAAGTCGCATGGCACCGCTGAGCCGTCGCCCCCAGCTACTGAGAAGAAGCGATGCCCGGTGATTTGCAGGAGCCTTGCAAGACCCGGCGCCGGGCTGTATACTGGTGCTGCCTCGTTGGCGGACCGATGGGTGGGTGAGCGGACCGCCGAGGGACAGCCTGGCGAGTCTAGAAAATGAGTGACCTCGACGGCAGCAGTAGACGCCTTGAGTTCAGGCCGGGCGCGACAGCGCCCGGGCGGCAGGATGCGTCGGCTACGCGTCTGGCAGTGATGGGACGGTGATCGCCGGGTTCCGCCTCGCCTGCTGCCGGACACACGCGCAGCGGGAAGGGAGGCGGAGCGATGGCGAAGCCCGAGTTGGTGACCCTCCTCCAAGAGTCTATCCGGGACGAAGACTTTGTGCGGTTGCGCAATGCGTGCGGCGCGGCTGATGCCGGGGTCGTCGCTGCCGCGCTGACGCTGGTGCTCGACGAACTCCCGCACGCTACTGGTGCACGTGTGCTGGCGCAAGTCGGCCCGGAGATCGCAGCCGACGTGTTGCAGCATCTGCGCGTGGCGACGGCGGCAGGGGTGCTGGCCCGCCTCGAGGATCAGCAGCGCGCCCCGATCCTGGCCCTGCTCGATACGGCGATGCTGGCGCGCTTAGTCCATGAGATGCCGTCGGATGAGGCGACCGACGTGCTCCAGGATCTGGAGCCTCCCGACGCCGAGCAGGTCGTGGCTCATCTCGACCCCGAGACCCGGGCAGCGGTGCAGGAGCTGGGCGCATACGAGGAGACCACCGCCGGCGGTCTCATGTCAAAGGAGTTCGCCACGGTGCCGGCGGGTGCTACAGCGGGCGAGGCGCTGGACCTACTGAGAGCCGACTGTCAGGACGTGGAGGACCTTCACGTGGTCTACGTGACGGACGAGGGCGGCAAACTGGCGGGAGCTTGCTCCCTCCGCGATCTGGTCCTGGCCGCTCCCGGGGAGCCGGTGGCAGAGCTGGTCGCCAAGCATCAACACTGGGTTCACGCTCAGCAGGATCAGGAAGATGTGGCTCGGTACATGTTGGCTCACGATCTGCCCGCCTTGCCCGTAGTGAGCGAGACGGGAGAGCTCATTGGGCAGATCGCGCTCGACGACGCCGCCGAGGTTATCGAGCAGGAGGCCTCCGAGGACCTCCAGCGCGTCTCCGGCATCCGTGGTGATGAGACAGTGTTCGCGCCGCTAGCGGCCTCTGTCCGGCGTCGTCTGCCGTGGCTGGTCGTGAATATCCCGCTCGCGATGCTGGCTTCGGGCGTCGTCTACCTATTCAGCGAGGCGGTGGAGCATGTGCCCGCGGTCGTGGCCTTCCTGCCCATCGTCGGCGGGATTGGCGGGAACGCGGCCGGTCAAGTCATCTCGGTGTTGGTGCGTGGTCTCGCGATGCGGGAGGCAGGCGCTGGGGACATGTGGCGTTGTGTGGCACGGCAGTCGGCGCTCGGGCTGGTCCTCGGCCTGGCGCTGTGCCTACTGCTCGGCGGGCTGGAGTATTGCTTCGGGAATGGCCTACTGCTGGCATCAATCGCTGCGTTGGCGGTAGTTTGCAACTGCGTTACGGCATGTCTGATCGGCACGTTGCTGCCCTTCGTGCTTCGCAGGGTGGGCTACGACCCTGCGATGGGCGCAAACCTGGTCACCACGTCTATTACCGATGCTACGGGGTATGTCTACGTACTCGGCATGACAACGGCGGCATTGCTGTGGGGGTTACTTCGGTAGCTGATCACCGCAGAGTGCAAGAGCAAGGAGAATCGGTGCCGCAGGAATGCACCCAAGAGAGGGCCAACCAGTGGTCGTCGAGGATCGCCGGTGTACGATCGAACCGGACCGGCACTTCCTCGAGTTCGGGCTTGGTGGGGAACTGCACGTTTGTGCCGCGGAATTCCAGTTCGCCATCGCTTGTGGTCTGGCCCACCCACCATGAGCCGTTGTCTATCGGGCCATCGTTGCCGCGGCCTGAGAGGTTGTGCGGCACCGTTACCCGGGGGGCGTCCTTGCCGTATCGCGCCAGGCGGTCATGCCATATCGTCGGGGCAATGCCACGCTGGGCCCAGCAGTCGTGGCTCTTCGTTATCTGCTCGGCGAACAATTGGGCCTTTGTCTTGCCCGTCGCCCTCGTTGCAGTCCCAGGACGCGACGACTGTGGTCTGGGGATCTGCCAGCACCGCGGCGCAAGCAACTGCGAGCAGAGCGAAGGTTAGCAACGTGCCATCCTTCTGTGGGATGAAGACTCGCTGATCCCCCTCAGGCCTCCTCGGCGGTCTTTGCTACGCTCGACCACGGCAGGCTGTGCCTCGGCCAATCCTCGCCGCTCGGCGCCACGTATCGCTATCGGCGGGGCCTGAGCTCCAGGAACGCGAACTTCTCCAGCGGGTCTTCGAGCAGTATCTGCTTGCCTTCCGGCGTATCCCGCAGATGGGCACGTTGGCGCTCAGCCGGCTCCCATTTGTCCGGCAGGTGCACGCTGATCGTGAGGCCCTCGATGGGCGTCGTGTCGTAGTTGACGAGGGCCACGTAGTAACTGCGACCGTCCTTCGCCCTCAGCAATGTCGCCTCCACCAACGGATGGGAGGTGACAACGGGCGGAGCAACGTCGGGCGTGTCAGCAAGCCGCGTTATGAAGCGGCGCACGGACGCATCGTAGGCGGTTGGCGTGAAGGTGGACAGTTCGTCCTTCCCGCCGCGACCGAAAGGCAGCAACGGGATGGCCGGCTTGACATAGGCCAGGCCCGGCAGGCCGCCGATGAGAACCGCCCGGCCCTTGCCGAAGTGGTTACGCAAGACTGCGGGCTTGCCGTCGTCGAAGCGCCCGAGAACCTCCGCCCCCGGCTCGGGCTCGATGCTCTGCCTGAAGCCGTACACGTCCATCCGGCCCTGGTCCGCGCCAATGGCGTAGTGTATGCGGTCGAGGGGAGGTGTGTGCAGCAGCTCCAGCTTGGGACGCAAACAATACTGACGTTTCTGCAGGTTCGCGTCCTTTAGGCCGAAGACCTCGTAGAGTGTTGCCGACGGCCGGTTGTACTCGTCGCGTAGACCCCCGCCGGCGACAGCGATGAGGGTCCCTCCGGCCTCCACCCAGTCGCGCAATGCCTTTGCCGCCTCTGCACGCAGGTGATCGCCGACCAGGAAGAAGATTTTGTAGTCGTGCAACCGCCCGGCGGTAAGGTCTTGCTCGCAGAGGATATCCACGGGAAGCTGTGCGTGCCGCAGCAGCAGATATAGTAGGAGGCGTTCCTGAGGATAGACATTGTTGCTGACTTCGCGCGGGTCGCGCGGTGGCACAGCCAGGTCCCAGATATCGGTGGTGAAGCTCCAGCCGAGGGCCGTCTTGGCGGGCACCACGTCGCTGTTCAGCAGCCTATCCTCGATGGGGCCGAGCGTGTAGCTCACGCGCTTGATGGCCTTGTGAATGTCGGACGAGGCCACGAAGGTGCACTCGGCGGGGTATGCGAGGGTGTAGTACTGAATATCGTCAAGTCGCTGAGCCGTAAGGCCATAGGAATAGCGCTCAACGAAATCGCCGGTGTACCCACGATTGGGGTCGGCGATAACGTAGGTTCCCCTCGGGCAGTTGTGATACTTGGCAAGCGCTCGCGCTAGTGCCGCTTCATACGACGCGACCTCCGCGCCGACGAAGTCGGGCGTGCCGCCCTTGCCCCAGCTTATCTCACTGGAGTACCAGGTGGCGCCGCGCTCGCGGAAGAGGGTGAAAGGTTCCACCCCCCGCGCCAGCACCGGCCCGGACCCTGTTGACGGGTAGAAGCTGCCGGAATCGGCGTAGGTACCCTTGCCCCAGATTCGTTCCAGCAGCTTCGTCGCGTGGGCCGCAGTTTGGGCCATCAGCAGCGCGCGAAAGCGGTGGGAATGGTAGTAGAGGGCCGGGTTGCTGAAGGACTCGGCGTAACAACCCGTGCCCAAGGTCACCTGCTGCCACAGGTCTGCGTCCGCCTCCGGACCAGGCCGGAGGGCGAGCTGGACGAGGCCCTCGCGAGGCAGCAGGTCCAACGGCCGGACGCCCTCCTGCTTCAGGTACGCGCGGAACTGCTCATTGATCTTCGGCCAGGTCCGCAG
Source organism: Candidatus Zipacnadia bacterium (assembly GCA_029820995.1). Classification (GTDB taxonomy): domain Bacteria; phylum Armatimonadota; class Zipacnadia; order JALGUG01; family JALGUG01; genus JALGUG01. The sequence goes on along the minus strand of JALGUG010000021.1, from coordinate 5,945 downwards.
GGCGGAGAGGCTCGGCGGGCCAGCCTCCTCTATCAGCTTGAACGTTACAGGCACCTCGCCCAGCCCCTGCTTCACGTAGTCCTCGCGCATCTTTGCCAGCCTCGCCTCCAGCTTGGAGAAGTCGCCCTCAAAGCAAGACCGGTTCAGGAACCAGTTCTGGACGCTGGTGAAGCCCCGCGAGGTGTTGAAGCCCATGTCGGGGGCCTCCGGGCCGTAGATCAACGGCGATATGCCGTAGGACTGGGCGTTGATACCCATGGCAGCAGCCAAAGGGATGAAGCCCTCCCGGGAGGGTATCGCGGTCCGCAGGAAGATCCGACGCGCCTTTCGGCCAGGGACTTGGTACGATTCGACTTCCCGCTTCTTGCGCTCCAAGAGCTCAGCCATCGTGGTGACCTTGCGGCCCTCGAGCAGATCGCGCTCATAGCGCGGGTGGCCGACGCTGCAGATCACCTGGATGTGTTTTCCGGTCCATTCGACGGTCTGACAGTCGCGCTTCCCCTCCGGCGTATGGGCGACGGAAATGCGGAACTTCGCTTCGCCGGATTGCGAGAACTCCAGCAACGCGGGCATCGTCTTGGGGACCTCGACCTTCATCCACCCGGTCGCCTCGCCAGGCTTGAGCCACAGGTCTTGCGCCGGCTTCGGCTTGTTGCGTTCCGCACGCATCAGGCCGCTACGGCAGAGGTAGTAGCTGTCCATCGGCCCCCGATAGTACCCGATCAGCCATAGTCGTGGCTGCAGCGTGGGTAGGCTCGCGTCCGGGCCGGTCAGGCACTCCAGCTTCAGGTAGAGGGGCAGCATAAACTTGCTCAGTATCCGCGGGGCTCGGCTGCCTCGCCAGGACCAGTCATCGCCGGGGTCACGCGAGAGGTCGGTAGTCAGCAAGAGGAAATCCACCACGCGCCGGGCGGCGGGCTGCTCGTTCTTGCCCTTCAGGAGCCGAAGGACCGCCTTGCCCGCCTTCAACTCGAAGGTGGCGCACTGGTACACGTAGTCAGTACTGTGCCAGTACCACGGTCCCTGCACCGTCCAGCCCCTTCCGAAAGGGAAGTACTTGACGGCCCGTTTCTGTCCGAAGACCGCCGCCTGCCGCCTGCCTCGTTGCTCCACTTCCACCGAAAACACGGAGCCGAACCCATAGCAGCTCTCGTAGCGCACCCACAGGAGGTGCTTTCCGGCGGTGGGCACGCGGATATGCTTGACGGCCACTGCGGGCGCATCGGCCGCGTCGGCCGTGAGCCGCGCGCCGCTCCATAGGTTCGGCTGCCCGTCAAAGTGGGCGCCGCCTTCCACGACCCAGCCACTCACCACGCGCATGTGCTCCGCTTCGAGCGGAATCTCGCGCGGCGCCGATTCCTTCTCCTCGGCAATTGCCTGTGCACTCAAGGCAACCGCCAGCGAGAGACAAAACGTCATTGCCGGCCTCATTCGCCCGTCCCTCCCTCAGAACTCACGACGTTGCCGGCCGCGATGGCCCGCTGCTCTCTGATTTCGCTCGGAGCAGTGATCTCGGGCTTGCCATGAGCGCCCATGTCCGGGCGCTTGGTGGTGGGGGGCAAGCGCCGACGTTGAGCAGCGGCATCTGCCGGCCCTGTCCGCGGGGGTAACCAAACGGCCCCGCCCAGGGGGGTGATGCGTATACTATGAACCCCTCGCAGGATTGTCAACGAGAGCTCGGAACTGCTTGCTGGACTGCGATGCGAAGGCCGCAGGGAGAGGCATCGAATGGTCCCGCAGGTATCGTGAGCGGCAGGCCAGATGACCGGCTCGCGTGCACCCGCGTCAGGATCCGGCGCCGAAGCGCTCGGGGACATTGCTCCAGGGCCAGTGCGGAGGCGAATGCCTCGGGTGTACGGGGCCACTTCTGTGCCGGTGGGTAGAGGAGAGGAAAGTCCCGGGTGCGAACCTGCAAACAGGCTCCGAGGGGCACGAGGCTCAACTGGCCGGGCACGCGCTTGTATGCCGGCAACGCTCCCGGAAGCCGGCACGCGGGCTGGAGCCGCATCGGCGAGGGTGACTGCGAGCGGGTCTGGACGGCGCCCTTCTGCTTGTTTGCAGGTCAACCAGTCCATGTCGGCGTGCTGCGGATCGGCTACTGGCACTACCAGAAGGTGGGCACGCAGGTCACGAAGAGCAAGACGCGGAGGCTCGGGGCTAGCATGGGGCTGTCGGGCAGCGAGAAGGTGCTGGAGGTCGGCTCGGGCACCGGCGCGCTTAGTGGGCACATTGCGCAGGAGCTGCGGGCCCGGTCGCAAGCGCGGTAGGGGCAGTGACGGGTGAGTAGGATGACGACGGCTCCCGCCGCGGAGTGCCATGCGCACCGAATTGCACTGCGAAGGAGGAACTGAAATGCCGAGACCGGTGAGCGACTCAGTCAGGGCGGTATTGGTGTCCGCCGCGATGGTGCTAGTGTGCCTGGCTGGAAACGAGCGGGCGAGCGCGCAGCAGGCGCAGGCTCTGCCCGAAGGCCCAGGTCTGGCGGCGAAGTATCCGGGCGATGCCGGCATTCGCGAGGACCCGCAAGTCATCTTTGCTGAGGATTTCGAGGAGCCGTCGCTCGAGGCGCTGCGAAAGCGCTGGGACGAGGCGAAGGCCGCCGAGATCATGTCGCTCGTGGCCGACGTGCCGCCGGGCAGCGCCGGCAGGCAATCGCTGCTAATGACCCACAAAGGAGGTCAGGGCACCGGCGCACATCTCTACCGGCGTCTGTTGCCCGGGTACGAGCAACTCTACGTGCGCTTCTACGTGAAGTTCGATCCTGAGTGCGCTCCTATCCACCACTTCTTCCACGTCGGAGGCTACAATCCGCCCACCCGATGGCCGCAAGGAGGCGCCGGAGAGCGACCCCGGGGCGACGACAGGCTGAGCACGGGGGTTGAGCCGTTCGGCGACGCGTGGGTCTGGGATTACTACAGCTACTGGATGGAGATGCGGGGAAGTCCGCCACGCGGGCAGACGTGGGGGAACTCGTTCATTCGCGATCCGAACCTCAAGGTCGAACGCGGGAAGTGGATCTGCGCGGAACTGATGATGAAGATGAACAAGCCGGCGACGGAGCACAACGGCGAGATGGCCCTGTGGCTGGACGGCAGATTGGTGAGCCACCTGGGGCCGGGCTTCCCCCGCGGGAAATGGGTCTTCGACAAGTTTGTCCCCGGCGAGGGGGGAGAGGGCATTCGCTGGAGCGACGAGAAAGGGGGTCGCGAGACGTTCCACGTCCCTCCGGGGGGCCGGCCGTTTGAGGGCTTTCGTTGGCGCCGGACCGAGGAACTCAAGCTCAACTTCCTCTGGGTACTGCTGTACATCACAAGGGCGCCAGAGGGCCATGTTAGCAAGGTCTGGTTCGATGACATCGTGGTAGCAAGGTCATACATCGGCCCCTTGAAGGGCCGATAGGGTCTGGGGGCAGGGGGTACAAGAGGGAGGGTTACGGCCCGCGCAGGGAGGGCGTGGCACGCGCGGCGTGGGAGGTAAGAGGAGGCATGGAGGGAGATGCGCCAGGAGGGACGCGGCGGCAGACAGGTTGCCGCAAGCGGAGGTGAGTATGGTGTCCCCAGGCTCCCCGACTTGAGAGTTGCTTTGGGTTAGCGGTACCTGCACACGCCCGCGGTCGCCGGTATGGTGTAGCGTTTGCCCTCTGGGGTCATTCCTTCGCCCTTCAGCGAACCGTTGAAGTGGAACAGGGCCGAGGTGTCTTTGTCCAACGCCAACTACTGACTGGGCGGAGCGAAGTCGCCGGTGTATCTCACGCTTCGCGAGATTCGAAGTTCGTCGAAGCAGGCATTCGCCGGGAGTCGGCCGCTGTTCAGGCTGCCCACTTGAGCGACAAAGGGAGCGTCTGTGCGTACGCGGATCGAGCGATCTTCGCCCAATCGCTCTTCGTGTGCGGCGCCCGTTAAGCCGGCCACTTTGCGGCCGTCCACGTACATCCGGAGGGAGTCATCGCGCTCTCCCTGGGCGTCCCACACGCACGCTACGTGGCGCCATCTGCCGACGCGCCAGGCACTATCCTCCCGGATGCGGCTGCTGCTGTACCAGTTGACGTGATGGTAGGAGGCAACGCGCAGATTGAGCAGGCCGTCGCGGTCGTGATGAACCAGCGACAGAGAATCGTAGTGCGTGAGGCGCGGCTACTCGGGCCAGACCACGCCGCAGTGGAATAGGGCATGAGCGAGGCGACAGTGCACGCTGCGGTCTCCAGAAGTTGGAACGGCTTGTGGCAGGACTTGTTTGACCAGAACCCGAAGGCAACCGCGGACCAGATCCTACGTTTTCTCGACGTACTGAAGGGGGAACTTGGGTGGTAGGTCCGCACGGGCCGGAGGCCAAGCGGGCCCACTGGGAGGGAGGTGCTCGTGTCGTCGAGTTCTACATGCTGTATCCCCCGCCAATCCCAGAGCGGTGGTCGTATCCGACGGACGATGGTTCCCTGGTGGTACCGGGCATCATTTGTCACGTCTGCGGAGAGACCTGGGGGATGCCGAACGGCGAAGTGGTCCGTGGGGAGCTGAAGTCGCCTGCCCTGGTTGAGAGGCTGCGCGACCCGCAGCCGTTGCCCCTGCCGGAGCAGCAAGCGCTAGTACGGGCGGTGACTGCGGAGCTGGCCGCGAGCCTGGGCTTGACCCCCTGCCTCGCGGTAGGGACACGCATCGGCCCGCTTCGCGTGGCTCTCTCGGGTCTGAGAGTGCCGGATTTTTCGACTTCGCTGTTCACGCCGGTGGTGAGGGATCGGGTGATTAGTCTCCTTCGCGAAAGCGGAGCGACCGGGTTTGAGGCGCACGCGGTCGAGATCACCAGAGTCCGGCGAGAGCCCAAGAAGCGGCCTTACGACCTGCCTCGACTGTTCGAGATGGACGTCCGCGGCCGCGTTGCGCTCGCGCCGGAGGCGAAAGCCTTCTACGACCAACCCCGGCCGTGCCCGGGATGTGAGCGCAAGGGCAATCTGCGCCTCCCCAAGGGCATGCTCGTGGACGAAACGACATGGGACGGCAGCGATCTGTTCAAGATCGAGGGGGAGCCGTGGGTCTTGATGGCGCCCAGGATCGCGACCCTACTGATCGAGACGAAACTCACGGGCTTCAGGCTCATGCCTGCTCGTGAGTTTGTGAACACCTGAGGCCGGTGGGTGCCCCCACAGCCTGTGGAGGTCGCGCGCAGCCCGGAACGAAGGGTGCAAGTGGACCTGATGCAAGAAAGCAGCTCAGTGCGGCCGTGCAACCGCTCGAGTTCATGACCGAGATGGTGATCAAGTACGGACTGGCAGCGACGCCATAGGGTTAGCGCGAGACCGCGCATTCCCCTTGTGAATGGAGGTCGGGGCCTGTGGCCACTTTCTGGAAACTGTGTCACTCGGAGCAGCCAGGGATGTTCACATATGCGTACGACCCCGAGGCCGTGTATGTGCCTGGGGTGTACTGCCACTGGTGCGGGACCAACTGGGGCGGGCAGTGGAACGGGCAGGCGGTTCGGGCGGACCTCAAGGACCCGGACCTGCTGGCCCGCATCCGGGAAATTGGCGACGATTCGGTCGTACTCAAGAAGCACCGAGCCCTGGTGGAGGAGTTGCAGGCCGCCCTGGCACCGGAACTGGGATACGTTCCCTCGATCAAGATGGGCACGCGGATTTGCGCCCACCTGCGGCTGCGGTTAGAAGGTCTCAAGATGCCGGACATTACGTTGTACCCTTTTGACTTCCTGATGAAGCAGCAGGTCGTTGACCTGCTGCGGGAGCATGCCGTCACCGGGTTCAAGACGTACCCGGTTGAGGTCATCGGAGTGGACGGGGTGGAGCAGGGGGCCCGCTATGAAGCTCCGCAACTTTGGGAGTATGAGATCACCGGTCGGGCCGGCATTGCGCCGGAAGCGGGGGCATACTGGCCGATTGACCCGCCGTGCAGTGGCTGCGGTCGTCGAGGCGACCTCCGCCTGCCCAAGGGGCTGAT
>JALGUG010000020.1 GCA_029820995.1 Candidatus Zipacnadia bacterium | reverse complement strand
TGTTCCAGGCTACTCGGTCGCGGCCTGGATGGCGTTCGATCTCCTGGCGAAGCCGGTCATCTTCCGGTTGCAGGGCTTGCCGGTCCCCGAGAGGCCATGAGTCAGCGCGACGGTTCGCCGCAAGGTTCCGTCCAAGTCGGGGACACGCGAGTACATCAGGGCTCGGGTCGGGCGCGTGGGCAGCGATCTCGTCGCCGTGCCGCTGAAGCGAGCGGCCGGCGCGCTCAGCTCGCTCGTGCAGGCGGATGGGCTGCTGGTCGTGCCCGACATGGCGGAGGGGCTGAATGCCGGGGCGTCGGCGGAGGTCGAGCTGCTCGTTCCGCCGGCGGACATTGAGCGCACGGTGCTGGTCGTGGGCAGCCACGATATCGCGCTCGATCTTCTGGCCTCCGACCTGGCGCGGCGGCCCGACGGCTTCCGCGTGGCCTCGGTTCACGTGGGCAGCATGGGCGGCCTGCGCGCGTTGGCTCAAGGCGAGGCCCACTTGGCCGGCACGCACCTGCTGGACCCGGAAAGTGAGCAGTACAATGTTCCGTATATCCGCCGAATTCTGGGCGGTCTGCCGCTCAAGCTGATTAACCTGGCCTATCGCGAGGTCGGTTTGATCGTGCCGCCGGGGAATCCGAAGGGCCTGCGCTCCATCGAGGACCTAGCCCGCCCCGACCTGGTGATGATCAACCGGCAGCGCGGCGCGGGGACGCGAGTTCTGCTGGACTTCCTGCTGGTCCGGGCGGGGATTGAGCCCGGTTCAGTGGCCGGTTACGAGCGCGAGGTCACGACGCACACCATGGTGGCGGCGGCCGTGTCGGGTGGCGCGGCGGATGTGGGCCTGGGGATCCGCGCTGCTGCACGCGCGATGCAACTGGACTTCGTTCCGGTGGCCACTGAGCGCTACGACCTGACGGTGCCGCGGGAACACCTGGACCACCCCGGAGTGCGGCAGCTCCTGGAGATCATCGCCTCGCCGGCGTTCCGCGAGGCCGTGCTGGCTCTCGGCGGCTATGACCTGACTGACACCGGGAAGGAAATGTACGAGCAGTAAGCGAAGGGCGGGGCTGATGGACACGGAAATTCGGGACTCGTTCGGTCGCCGGGTAAGCTATCTGCGGATCTCGGTGACGGACCGGTGTAATCTGCGCTGTCGCTATTGCATGCCTCCGGGTGGCGTGGTACCGAAGCGACACGAGGAGATCCTACGGTACGAGGAGATCGCCCGAGCGGTGCGGGCTGTGGTGTCGTGCGGCATTAATCGTCTGCGCCTCACGGGTGGCGAGCCCCTGGTCCGGCCGGGAATCCCCAGTCTCGTGCGGATGCTCCGCGAGCTTCCCGGTGTGGAAGACATCAGCTTGACGACCAACGGACAGTTTCTCGGCCGCTATGCCGGCGAGCTGCGCGAGGCCGGTCTGAGCCGGGTCAATGTGAGCCTCGACACGCTCGATCCGGAGCGTTACCGCGACATTACCGGAGGCGGCGAGCTGGCGCCGGTACTGCAGGGCCTGGCCGCTTGCCGGGCAGAGGGCTTGTTGCCGCTCAAGGTCAACGTCGTGGTCATCCGGGGCGTGAACGACGATCAGGTGACCGACTTTGCTCGCTGGACTCTGGAGGAACCATACGACGTACGGTTCATCGAGTTCATGCCCATCGGCGACATCGGCCTGTGGTCCGAGCAGGCGGTTGTGCTGGAGAGCGAGACGCGCGCCGCTGTCGAAACCGTCGGGCCGCTGGAGCGCGCGGAGACGCCTGCGACCAGCCGAGGCGGACAGGCCTGGCGCTTGCCCGGCGCGCGAGCGACCATCGCCTTCATTAGCCCCATCTCGAAGCCGTTCTGCGCCGCCTGCAACCGCCTCCGATTGTCTGCTGACGGCCAACTGCGGCCCTGTTTGCTGTCGGACAGCTTCGTGGACTTGCGGGCCATACTCCGGGCCGGCGGAACGGACGCCGACATTCGCCGGGCCTTCGTGGCGGCGGCTCAGAGCAAGCCCGAGCGCCACCGGTTGGGAGAGGGAGCGGCTTGTCACCCAAGGACCCCGATGAGCGCGATCGGCGGCTAAGCTCGGAAGCCCCTCCGGCCCGCGAGCGCCTCACTCATACCGGCCCTCGGGGCGCCCGAATGGTTGACGTGACCCCGAAGCCGGAGAGCGCTCGGCGTGCCGTGGCGGCCGGTCGGGTCCGGATGAAACGGGAGACGCTCATACTCGTCAAGGAGGACCGCATCGCCAAGGGTAGCGTGATCGAGGCGGCCCGGCTGGCCGGAATCATGGCCGCGAAGCGAACTGCAGAGCTGATCCCGCTGTGCCATCCGCTCCCCTTGACTGATGTGACCGTGGATTGCGACCACTGCGACGACCCGCCGAGCATCTCCGTTCGCGCCGGGGCGTCCTGTGTGGGCAAGACCGGCGTTGAGATGGAGGCGCTGACTGCGGCTGCGGTGGCGTGTCTCACGATATACGACATGTGCAAGGCAGTGGATCAGGAGATGATCATCGAGGACATTAAGCTGCTCGAGAAATCGGGCGGAACAACGGGCGACTTCCGGCGCCGCGATCGAGAGGGAGACCAATGATTGGGCGCGTTGTTGCCGTCTCGATCAGCGAACGCCGCGGCACCAAGAAGCACAATGTGCCTCAGGTGCTCCTGGAGGTCGACAAGGGCATCCGCGGCGACGCCCACGCCGGGCCGGGCCTGCGGCAAGTGAGCCTGCTGGCCCTGGAGAGCATCCGCAAGATGCAGGCTCGAGGCGTGGATGTGAAGCCCGGCGACTTCGCGGAGAACATCACCACGGAGGGCCTCGAGCTGTTCTCCCTGCCCCTGGGCACGAAGATTCGGCTGGGCGCCTCGGTGTTGGGCGAGGTCAGCCAAATCGGGAAGAAGGAGCACAGCCAGTCCGAGTTCTTCCGACAGCTCGGCAAGTTCGGGATACCGCGGGAGGGCATCTTCATCCGCGTGCAACAGGGCGGCGAGGTGCGTCCCGGCGACGAGATCGAGGTCTTGGACGAATGCGAGTAGCCCTGCTGACGGTCAGTGAATCGGCCGCGGCCGGACGACAGGCCGACCTGAGCGGCCCCGCAATGCGGGAGCTGGTCACCCAGGCGGGCGGCACCGTGGTGCGCGCCGATGTCGCGTCCGATGACCGCGAGGCCATCGCTGCCTGGCTGCGCCGCGTGGCCGACGAGGATCAGGTGGACCTCGCTCTGACCTCCGGCGGCACCGGCCTCGCTCCGACCGACGTGACGCCGGAGGCCACCAGGAGCGTCCTGGACAGGGAAGCGCCGGGTATTGCTGAGGCGATCCGGGCCGGCGGCATGGCACACACGCCTCGGGCCATGCTGTCCCGAGCCGTCGCCGGCCTCCGCGGCCGCACGCTCATCGTGAACCTCTCCGGCAGCCCGAAGGCCGTCGCCGAGCAATGGGCGGTCTTGGAGCCGGTGCTCGCACACGCCATCGAGACCGCGCGCGGCGAAGCGACCCACCCTGAGACCGACTCGGCACGCCGGCGCTAGCGTCGGCGACACGGCCGGCCAATACCAATGTCCACCGCCGTAGCGGACAGTGGTATTCTCACCGACGCGGTGCAAACAGCAACCGTGACGGTAGACACGCGTCGGCAGCAGTTGTTATAATCGCCGGGTGTCTTGCCGGCAGAGCACAGAACTACAATGGAGCGTGCGGCCCTGCGCCCAGGAGCCCTGGAAGGGCGCGGTGGCCGTTGCCGCACTCTTGGCCACGTGCATCGCCGTGTACGTGGCTTTCGGCAACCCCTGGTTCGTGCTGCTCGCCGCAGTGGTGTTGCTGCTGTCGGTCTCCCGCTTCTTTGCGGTGACCAGCTACCATCTCACGGCCGAGGCCGCGACAGTGCGGAGCCTATGGTTCACCGATCGGCGGCCCTGGAGCGACTTCCGGGCCAGCTTCTCCGACGCTGAGGGCGTGCTCTTGAGCCCTTCCCGGCGGGCCACGCGGCTGGCCGCGACCAGGGGGCTGTATTTGCGCTGCAACGGCAACCACGAGGCTGTGGTGGCTTTTGCTCAGCGCCACATTGCCCGGGCCCAAGGCGAAGCAGATGCGCAAGGAACTAGAGACGCCGGCCGCAGTTGACGAGGCTGTGGGCCCGGAGACCCTCGACGCCCTCGCCGAGACCGAGCCCGACGAACGCCGTGAGGCCCGCGAGGAGGAGGAGCTCCTGGAGCGGGTCGCCGTGGCGCTGGCCGAGCGCCGTCTGGCGGCGCCGGCCATGTTCATTCTGGAGGCGGGCTTGCCTCTGACCTTTGTCTCCAGCCAGGCCCTGATCGTGCTGGAACCGATCGTCCAGTCTGTCCTGTCGCTGAAGGACTATCGGGCCTTCGTGCGGCTACTGGAGAATCGTGACCGGGTGCGCCAGCTTATTGATCGCCTGGAAGAGCTGGAGGAGCAGCGGGGGCGCAAGCGAGAGTCCGATGGCTGAAGCGCAAGATCGTGCGCAGCAGCCTCAGTCCATTCTGGCGACTGACTGCGGCAGCACGACGACCAAGGCGATCCTGATCCAGCGGGAGGGCGACGAATATCGCCTGCAGGTTCGGGGCGAGGCGCCGACGACCGTGGAGGCGCCGTACGAGGACGTCACGCGCGGGGTGCTGAACGCCGTGGCGGAAGTAGAGGAACTCGCCGGGCGGCAGCTTCTCGAGGACGGGACGATCATCCGGCCCCAGCATGGCCGCCGGGGGGTGGATATCTACGTGTCCACCAGTTCGGCCGGCGGGGGGCTGCAGATGATGGTCGCCGGCCTCGTCCGCCGGATGACGGCCGAGAGCGCTCAGCGAGCGGCGTTGGGGGCGGGAGCCATTGTTATGGACGTCGTCTCCCTGGATGACAAGCGCCACCCCCATGAGCGCATTCAGCGCATGCGCGAGCTGCGTCCGGACATGATTCTGCTGTCCGGCGGGACCGATGACAGCCGGGACAAGCGCGTCGTTCAACTGGCCGAACAGATTGCGGCGGCGAACATTCGCGCCCGTCTGGGCGAGGACTACGAGCTGCCGATCATCTACGCCGGCAGTCGGAACGCTCGGGAGGACATTCGCCACGTGCTCGACGCGACGACGGCGCTGTTCATCGAGGACAACCTGCGGCCGGTCCTGGAGCGCGAGGTCCTGATGCCGGCCCGCCGGCGAATTCAGAAGCTGTTCCTCGACCACGTCATGGCCCAGGCGCCGGGCTATCCGCGCCTGATGCAGTGGACCGATGCCCCGATCATGCCCACGCCGGCTGCGGTCGGCAGTCTAATCCAGCGCGTCGCCGAACAGGAGCGGATCAACGTCGTCGGCGTAGACATCGGTGGTGCGACCACCGACGTGTTCAGCGTCTTCGGCGGCGCGTTCAACCGCACCGTGAGCGCGAATCTGGGCATGAGCTACTCGATCTCCAATGTGCTGGCCGACGCCGGCAACGAGAACGTGCTTCGCTGGTGTCGCCACGCGGCCGAAGGCGCCAACCTGGGGAATAGAATCCGCAACAAGATGATCCGGCCGACCACGATCCCCCAGCTCCTGGCCGACCTGGTAATCGAGCAAGCCCTGGCGCGAGAGGCGCTGCGTCTGGCCTTCGAGCAGCACAAGGAGCTGGCCGCCGGACTGAAGGGCGTGCAGCAGGAACGCACGATTTCAGATGCCTTCGAGCAGACAGTCGGCGGCGAGAGCCTCGTCAACATGATGGAGCTTGATCTGCTGATCGGCAGCGGCGGCGTTCTGTCGCACGCGCCGCGCCGCGTGCAGGCGGCCATGATGCTGATTGACGGCTTCCGGCCCGAAGGCGTGACGCAGTTGGCCGTGGACAGCATCTTCATGATGCCCCAGCTTGGGGTGCTGGCCACGGTCAATGCGGAGGCCGCCGTGCAGGTCTTCGAGGCGGATTGTCTCATCCCGCTCGGGCCCTGCATTGCGCCAGTCGGCCGCGGGAAGCCGGGGGAGGAGTGCGTTCGTCTGAGGCTCAGCGACGGGCGGGAGGCGAGCTGCGCTTTCGGCGAGATGGCTCTGGTACCCCTGGGTCGCGGGGAGGAAACTGAAGCCGTGATTGACCCGGCGCGGCACTTCGACGTCGGCGCCGGCCGCGGGCGATCCGTGACGCGGCGGCTTTCCGGCGGCGAGGTCGGCATCATCATTGACGCCCGCGGGCGACCTCTCGAAGTTGGAGAGACCGCCGAAGTCCAGCGGGCGAACGTGCAGCGCTGGAACGCCGCAGTCGGCGCCTATCCGGAGGAGGCGCTCTAGAAGCGGTTTCGTAACCTCAACGACCAACGACGATCGCGCCTGAAGGCGGTCTATGTTATCCTACAGGGCGTGGTCGCGCTAGAGGCGCTCGTACAGACAAGAGGGGCTGAATGCGAGACTGTCGCCTATGGACAGTCGAAGCATCCGGCCCGATCAGAACTCGCAAAGGATCTCGTGACCGAGCAATGGCCCACGCCTATACTCCCGGCTTGAGAGTGGCGCAATACGCGGTGCTGCGCAGAGAGCGCAAGCTGCCGCTCGCGGGCGAAGTGCATGTGCGTCCGGGCGACACCGTAAGCGCGGAACAGGTCGTGGCCTCCACTGAGCTACCCGGGCAGGTGACCATCGTCAACGCCGCCCAGCGGCTGGGCTGCACACCCGAGGAAGTGCCCGAGCTAATGCTCAAGCAGGAGGGTGATGCGGTCGAGGCGGGGGAGCTGCTGGCCGAATCCAAGGGCCTGTGGGGCCTGTTCCGGAGCACGTGCGAGGCGCCGATCACCGGTACCGTTGAGAGCATCTCGGACGTGACCGGCCAGGTCGCCTTGCGCGGCCCGGCGCTGCCGGTGGAGCTGCGGGCATACCTTGACGGTACAGTGGTTGAGGTGCTTCCTGAGGAGGGCGTGATCGTCGAAGCGCAAGTTAGTCTCCTGCAAGGGATCTTCGGCATCGGGGGCGAGACGTACGGAGTGCTCGAGCTTCGCGCCGACGGACCTGAGGAGGAGCTGACCGCGCGGCAAGTGGACGAAGCTTGTGCCGGCAAAGTGATCGCGGGCGGCTCGTGTGTTACCTTGGACGCCCTGCGGGCCGCAGTGGAAGTCGGGGCGGCGGGGGTGGTCGCGGGAGGGATTGACTATAACGACCTGGAAGCGTTCCTGGGCTATCCTCTGGGCGTGGCAATCACCGGTCACGAGGATGTGGGTCTGTCGCTGGTGATTACCGAAGGCTTTGGCCGGGTGCCGATGGCGCAGGGCACCTTCGACCTGTTGAAATCGCTGGCCGGCCGGCGGACCTCCATGAATGGACAGACGCAGATTCGGGCCGGCGTTATCCGCCCCGAGGTGATCGTTGCCCGGTCCGGCCCGGCGCCGGAGGAAGCGGTCCGAGCCGCGGAGATCGGGCTCGAGGAGGGCAGTCGCGTTCGTCTCATCCGGGAGCCGTATTTCGGCCGGCTCGCCCAGGTGGCGGAGCTGCCCGAGGCGCTGACCGAGATTGAGACGGAAGCGCGGGTGCGAGTGCTCATCGCTCGACTGGACAACGGCGACCTCGTGACGGTTCCGCGAGCCAACGTGGAGCTTGTGGAGGAGTAGCGACTTGATCGCCGCTGACGCGCAGGTGGGACGCGTTCAAGCCCGCAATCATGCGGGCCTCGTACTGGTGCGACGCTGTGCGCGGAGGGGCCGGACACGAGACGTTGGGCAGCAGCCCTATCCGGCCCATCGCCCTGCGGTTTTCGCGGGCCGGATACTTCACGCGACCCGGCCCGCCGAGCCGCACTGGTACTCGGCCCCTCCAGGCCCCGTCGGCGCCGCCGCAGGGACAGCCGTCGCAGCGGTACTGGCGCTGCTCCTGCTGGTCCCGGTGCTGCTGACAGGCTGCAAGGGCCCCGCCATAGCTCCCTCCGTGGCGCTCACCGAATCACTGCGCCTGCCTCAGCCTACCGGCGTGACGGCACAGGATGTGCCCGATGACGCCGGGGGGAAGGTGGCCGTGGCGTGGCACAAGTCGGCGGCCGATGACGACAGCGGAGAGCGTGTTGCCGGGTATGTAGTCTGGCGCTCGCCCCCGGGACCGGGCCAGTACAAGGCCGCAAGCGGCCTGCTGCCGCCCGGGGCCGAGCAGGCCGTGGTCTCGGTGCCCGAGAATGACGTGAGCTACGAGTTCGCCGTCAGCGCGATTGCGCCGGCTGAGGCAAAGATCTTCCAGCAGGCGGAGTACCTGGAGGAAGGTGGGGCACCGGCTCCGCTGCTCGTGGCCGGTGCGGAGGCCGTGCTGGCGCACGCCGAAGCCGAGGCCAGAGACAACCCGTCCCGGCGGCTCGCCGTCAAGCTGAGGCGCTCTGCAGAGCTGCCCCAGCCCACCGGCTTGGCGGCCGAAGACGCGCCCAACGACCAGGGCAAACAGATCAAGCTCACGTGGCAGAAGTCCGCCGGCGATGACGGCACGGGGGAGGCCGTAGCCGGCTACGTGCTATGGCGCGCTGAGCAGCGCGAGGGGCCATACGAGGCACACACGCTGATGCTGGGCCCCGGAGTGCAGGAGATCACGGACAAGGTTCCGGAGAACAAGCGGCCGTACCACTATAAGGTCTCAGCCCTGGCACCGAGTGAGGACCAGGTCTTTGTCACGGGAGCGTACCTGAGCAACGAGAAGATCCTCCCCCCGGAGCTACCGGCTGAGCTGGCGGCCAAGCTGCCCACAGCCTCGGCTGCAGCTTCGGGCCAGTGGTTCAACACCGACCGGATCAATGTCCTGACCGTGTCGCTCCTGTTCAGCGTGATCGTGCTGGTTTGCCTGACGCTCGTCCGGCGCGGTCGGGAGCTGTACGTGCGGCCCATCGCGGGTCTGGAGGCGGTGGACGATGCTATCGGGCGCGCCACGGAGATGGGACGCCCGATTCTGTACGTCTCGGGCCTCACGGGCGTCAGCGATATCTCCACCATCGCCTCGATGATCATTCTGGGGCGCATCGCCCGGCGCACGGCCGAATACGAGACGCCGCTGCTCGTGCCCTGCAACGACGCGCTGGTGATGGCCGCCGAGCGTGAGATCGTCCGCGAAGCCTACCTGGACGCCGGGAAGATGGAGGCGTACAATCCGGACAACGTGTTCTACGTCACCGATTCGCAGTTCGGCTATGTTGCCGCGGTGTCGGGTCTGATGATGCGGGAGCGGCCGGCCACCAATTTCTACATGGGCTATTTCTATGCGGAGTCGCTCATTCTGGCCGAGACGGGCGCTGCCGCGGGGTCCATCCAGATCGCGGGGACCGATGCGGATACCCAGCTCCCGTTCTTCATCACGGCCTGCGACTACACGCTGATGGGCGAGGAGCTTTACGCCGCCTCGGCCTATCTGTCGCGCGAGCCGGTCCTGCTGGGCACCCTGAAGGGCCAGGACATCGGCAAGCTGGCCATCGGCCTCGTTATTGTCATCGGCGTTCTGGCCGCGACGTTCGGCTGGACGGCCTTTGTGACCTGGTTTTCGGCGCTATGAGCGCGCCGGCTTGAGGCAAGATCATGCGGCTACGGATTCCTCTGGCGATCACCTTCATCGCAGGCACCTTCATGTTCGTACAGTTCTTCGTGCCGCACGAGGTGGGTGTCAAGGCCTATGACATTGCCTTGCGCTGGAGCCGGATCATCGGGTCCTTTGCTCTGGTGCTGGGCATCGGCAGCTTGCTGAAGACTCATCTGGATCGCGTGGGCCGCAAGCGCGAGGGCTGGTTCTACAGCGTGGTGACGCTGGCATCCCTGGCCGCCATGTCGTTTCTGGGCCTATGGCGCAAGGTGGAGCCCGGCCAGCCGGCGTACTGGGTGTTTCAGTACGTTGAGATTCCGCTGGAAGCGACGATGTTCTCTATGCTGGCCTTCTTCATCGCGTCGGCGGCCTACCGCACCTTCCGGGCGCGGACACCGGAGGCCACGTTGTTGCTGCTGACTGCAATCATCGTGATGATCGGGCGCGTGCCTATCGGGGCGGCGCTCCACGGGCTGCTGGGCGACGCCGCGGAGTGGATCTTCAGCGTCCCGAGCACCGCGGCGAAGCGGGGGATCCTGTTCGGGGTCGCCCTGGGCGCCATCGCGACTTCGCTGCGGATTATCCTGGGCATCGAGCGGAGCTATTTCGGCGGGGAGCAGGAGACGTAATGGCGACCTCTCCTCCTTCGGGCGATCAGCGCAGCTTCTGGGAGCGCATGGGCCACATTGACCGGCGCTACCTGTTCATCGTGATCGCCGTGGCGGTAATTGTGCCCCTGCTCATTCGGCTGAACCTGCCGGTGCTGGTCGGACGGCGCACCCGGGACCTGTACAACTTCATCGAGGCCCTGCCCGAGCGCTCGGTAGTCATGGTCGCCTTTGATTATGGTCCCTCGGCCATGCCCGAGCTGCAGCCCATGGCGGTGGCCGTGCTACATCATTGCTTCTCCCGGAACCTGCGGGTGCTGGCCATGACCCTGACCGCTGACGGACCCGTCATGGCAGAGAACGCCCTGGCCGAAGTCGCGCCCCAGTATGACAAGCATTCGGGCCAGGACTACGTGAATCTGGGCTACAAGCCGGGTTGGAGTGCGGTCGTCTTGGGGATGGGCACGGACATCTATCAAGTGTTTCCCCGGGACTACATCGGGCGCGCGACCCGTAGCCTGTCCGTGATGGCGGGAGTGCGCAACTATGAGGATATCGCGCTAGTGGTGGACTTGGCCTCCAGTTCGTCGCCGGACCTCTGGATCGGGTTTGCAGGCGCACGGTTCCAGCAGAAGGTCGGCACGGGCGTCACTGCCGTGATGATCATTGATTACTACCCGTACCTGCAGACCAAGCAGCTCGTGGGGCTTATTGGGGGCCTCAAGGGCGCGGCGGAATACGAACAGCTTATCAGGAAGCCGGCGGTGGCGACACGGGGGATGGACCCTCAATCCACCGCACATCTTGCCATCGTCGTGTTTGTCCTGCTGGGAAATGTGGCATATCTAGCTATGCGCCGCGCGGAACGGCGTCGGCGGGCGAGGTAAGCAGCATGGATGTCAGCCGAGACGTTGGTGTGTGGGTCGCGGCATTCTTGACGCTGGGAATCTATAGTTTTCTGTACCGCGACAATCCGGTCTATAAGTTCGTGGAACATGTGTTTGTCGGGACGTCGGCGGGGTATTTCATCACAATTGCGTTCTGGCAGGGGGTATATCCGCTCGTCTGGCAACCGATCTTTGAGCCGAGCGAGGAGAACAGCCTGGGATTGCCGTACTGGCTGGTGCTGCTAACGACCATTCCGCCGACCATCCTGGGGCTGCTCATGTTCTCGCGCTTCGTGCCTCGCATCGCCTGGCTCTCGCGCTGGCCGATCGCGCTGATCATCGGCTTGGGCGCGGGTGCGGCGATCCCTGCGGTGGTGCAGGCGAAAGTCCTGATGCAGCTCAAAGGTACCATGCTGCCGCTCTACGAGCGGACAGCAAGCGGCGGGTACGATGCGCTCGCCTCGGTGAATAATCTTATTCTGATCGTGGGCGTGCTCTGCGTGTTGAGCTACTTCTACTTCTCCAAAGAGCACAAGGGCGCGCTGGGGGTCACTTCGCGCATTGGCATCTGGTTTCTGATGATTGCCTTCGGGGCCGGGTTCGGGAACACTGTCATGGCGCGAGTGTCGTTGCTCATCGGACGGATGCAGTTTCTACTACGCGACTGGCTGGGACTGATGCACTAGATGCCTTCGGTAAACGCCGTGTCCACGACCGGCGGGAGCGGTCGTGGTCGGAAACCGGCGGCAGAGATGCCGAACGAGCGTGGTGTGGAGCTACTCGCCCCCCCCATCCTAATTGTGGATGACGAGGAGCCGATTCTCCGGCTGCTAGCCGAGGCGCTGGAGGCAGTGGGGCATCCCCTGGACCTGGCCACACGGGGCCAGGAGGCCTTGCGGGCTGTCCAGGAGACGGACTATGCGGCCATACTGCTGGATCTTGACTTGCCCGACCTTCGGGGGGAAGAGGTCCTACGACAAGCGCGCGCCCTGCGTGACGACACCGAGATCATCATCATCACCGGGTATGCGACCACCGGCTCAGCCATCGAAGCGCTGCACCACGGAGTGTTCGACTATATCCGCAAGCCCTTCCGAGTGCAGGCAGTAGTGCAGACGGTACGGAATGCGCTCACGAAACGACGGCTGAAACTTGAGAACCGCCGCTTGCTGGCGGACCTCCAGCAGCATGAGGCCGAGCTGCAGCGGCGTGTAGACGCAGCGACGGCAGAACTGCGTCGCAGCAATGAGGAGCTGGGGGCGGTCAGCAGCCGGATCCGGGCGACCCTCGAGAGCCTGGGCGACGGCGTAGTCACGGTGGATCAGGACGGGACGATCATGTACGTGAACCGTGCGGCCGAGCAGATCACCGGCTACACTCGTGCCGAGGTCGAGGGCCGGCCGTGGAATGTGCTGATTGACGCGGAGGCCGCCGACCGTCTAGCGGAGACGCTGTTGACGGGGCAGGAGTTCTCGGGACTGGAGGCCTTCGTGCAGCGGGCTGACGGGCGGACCGTGCCAGTGCGACTGACCAGTTCGGTGTTCCGCAGCGAAGACGGCGAGGTGCTGGGTGCCGTACAGGCCTTTCAGGATATGACGCGGGAGCACGAATTGGAGCGGGTCCGATCGGAGTTCCTGACCACGGTGTCCCACGAGCTGCGTACGCCGCTGGCTTCGGTGCGCGGCTACGTGGAGCTGTTGCTGCAGAGCGAGATGGACGAGGCGAGCTGGGAAGAGACTCGCGAGACGCTGGAAGCTATCGCGCGCAATACCGACCGACTGGTCAGTCTCACCGGCGACATTCTGGATATGGCCAAGGTGCAGGCAGGAACCCTGGACGTCTCCCTGGAAGAGTTCGATGCGACGGCCCTGCTGTACCAGGTGGCGCAGGACATGGGGGCCGAGGCACGTGTCGCAGGGATTAGGCTGGACGTGCAGGCCGAAGGGCGTATCACGGTCTGCTCGGATTCGCGCCGGCTGGTGCAGGCAATCCGGGAGCTGGTCGCCAACGCGATCAAGCACGCCGACGGGGCGACTCGGACGACCATCACAGCGCAGTCCGACGATGGTCACCTGCGCATCACGGTCGCGGACGACGGCTGCGGGATACCCGCCGAGCACCGGCCGTACGTGTTCGACAAGTTCTACCGGGCCGACGGCTCCCTGACCCGCAAAACGCAGGGCGCAGGCCTGGGCTTGGCGCTGGTGCGCGCGATTACCACTCGGCTCGGTGGAACCATCGAACTGGACAGCTCGCCCGGGCAGGGGTGCGTCTTCGCCCTGACGCTGCCACTGGAGCCACCAACGGAGACTCGACGCAATGCCTGATGCTAGTGAAGGCTTGTGGAGCATGGCGGGCACGACGTCCGCGGGGGGTCCGACCGCGGACCTCACCGGCGCGCTGCGCGCTCGGTTAGCGCGCAGTGTGCGCGAGGACGAGCGCCGGTCCGAGCTATCGGTACTCATCGTGGACGACGAGCTCTTCGTCGCCGACTTCTTAGAGGACGTTGCTCGGAGCTGCGGGCTACGTCAGATTGCCCGCGCCTCGGACGGTCAGGAAGCCATTGACGCCATCGAGAAGCGGCAGTTCGACCTGATTTTATTGGACCTGAACATGCCGATCCTGGGCGGCGACGATGTGCTCAACTACACCCGCGCGCTGTGGGATGACGACCCCACGGTCATGATCATTACGGGCTACTCGACCGCGGAGACCGCCGTGGAATTCATGAAGCGGGGAGCGTACGACTTCCTCGTAAAGCCCTTCAGCACGGTGGACCTCGTTGCCGCGATTGACCGAGCTGTGGAGCGTTGCTGGCAAGTTCGCGATCTGGCCGGGAGCGTCGAAGTCATCGAAACACTCGTGCGGGTGATGGAGAGCCGCGATCCGTACCTCAAGAACCACAGCACTTCGGTCCGCAACCTCTCCGTCGCCGTGGCCCAGAGAATCAACCTCGGATCGCGCGAGATCAAGCTGCTCGAACACGCTGCGCTGCTCCATGACGTGGGCAAGTTCGCCGTGCGGGAAGAGGTGCTGAACAAGAAGGGCGAGCTAACCGAAGAGGAGATCGCGGAGTTGCGGCGGCACCCGGTCGCCTCGCGAGACATCATCCGGCCCGTCAAGCGCCTGGCGCCCATTGTCCCCTCGGTGTACTTCCATCATGAACGCTGGGACGGGAGCGGCTATCCCAAAGGGCTCCAGGGCGAGGAGATCCCCCTCCCGGCGCGGATTATCGCTGTTGCCGACGCCTATGATGCCATGACCTCCGATCGCGCTTATCGTCCCGCTCTGCCCGACACCGTGGCCCGGGACCTGCTCCGCGAGGGGCGCGGGCGCCACTGGGACCCGCGAGTCGTAGATGTCTTCCTCAAGATGTTGGACAGCCGCTAGTGTGAGGGCGATACTTCCCCACATCGAGCAGGCGCGCGCGGGTCGGAATCGCCGGTCGCCAAGGTCAAATGGGCCGGGGGGTAGTGGTACAACGAGGAATTACCTCGAGCGGGCCAGATCGAACTGCCGCAGCGCGATGAACTTCGTGTCACCCACGCCCAGGCCGTACCGCGCCGCCGTTTGGATGTACTTCGGTGGGCGGCCCACCTCCTGTAGGGACTTGAGCCCCTTGTATTTGCGCGAGATATCCACTAGGAGCGCCAGCTCGGCGTCCAGGGCCACGGGATCGGTGGCGGCCAACACGCCGTGGTAGTCCAGGATGTCCGGGCTTCCGGAGGGGCCGCCCTCGTACATGATGCGGAGCGCGTCCACCACGACCAGGCGCTGCTTGCCGCGGATGTTGGGGTGGGTGCAAACGTCGGCCACAGCCGGGTTGCAGCCGTCAATCTTGTGGAAATCCTCGGGGTTATGGATGGTGCCGAAGTGATTCTTGAGCGCACCGGTCATCCCGGCCCAACAGTGGTCCTTCACCACCGGAACATTCACGATGGCGTCCGCCTGCTTGGTGACGATCTTGCTCAGGCGGACGGTAGTGTCTTCGCCCAACGTGACGAACCTCTCCTCATAGCCGGGACAACGGTCGTCGCCCACGGTGCCATAGCAGCGATAGCCCGGTCCCGTGAAGCGGATGTCGTACCCGGCGCCGATCAGGTCCCGGTTCTCCTTGTCGTAGACAATGACTTTCTCGGGCGGCACCCCGGCGCTCCGCAACCCGGCCACCACGGCGTCCACGACGTGCGGGCTGGGCGAGAGGTTGGGGTCGAGGCAGTTGAGCTTGATCGCGACGGTCTCAGTGGGCCGGAACAGGCTCCCCCAGGCGTCTTCCGGGCGCCGCTGGCCCACTGTCTGGCAAACGGCGACGTCCACGAGGCGTCGGATGGCGGCGGCCTGGTCCGCCTCAGCAATCTGCGGCAGGCCGGTGTTGCGGATCAGCGCGACCGTGGCGCGGGGGCCCCGAGCCGACAGGGGCGGCGCGGCCCTCAAGGGAGGCACGGCCACGCCGGCGGCACCAATTAAGGCCGTCGCTTTAAGGAATTCACGTCGGTTCATCGAGCTAGACTCAGGACCAGATTCCCGGGATCTTGTATCCGCAGAACCTGCACTTGCCGGTTTTGAGATTCAGGCCGACGTTCGTGATGTGATTATATCCTGCCCGGTGGATGACCTTGGCGCGGCACTTGGGGCAATAGGTCGATTCGGCGGCCTCTCCGGGCACGTTGCCGATGTACGGGTAGCGAACCCCTTCGAACCACGCGATTCGGCGCAGATTCTTCAGCGTCTCCAGCGGGGTTCCGTTCTTGTTCGCCATCTTGAACATCGGGAAGAACTTGCCGAAGTGGAGCGGGACGTCGCGGCCCAGGTTCTTGACGATCCAGCGCGACATGTTGCGGACCATGTCCGGGCTGTCATTGCAGTCGGGCACCACCAGGTTCGTGAGCTCCAGCCAGACGCCGGTCTCCTTGATCGCCTTGATCGCCTTGAGCACCGGCGCCAACTGCCCGCCGCAGATGTCGCGATAGAACTCCTCCGTGAAGCCCTTGAGGTCCACGTTGACCGCGGTCAGGTTCTCGCACATCTTCTTGATCGGTTCGACGTTGACATAAGCGGCCGTGTGGACCGTGACGTCAATGCCGTGCTCCCGGGCCAGGGCCGCGGTGTCGATCACGTACTCGATGCATTGAACGGGCTCGCTGAAGGTGAAGGTGATGGACTTGAGGCCATACTTCTTGGCCTGGGCCACGAGCTTGTCGGGGGGCAGGTCCTGATTGTCCGTTTCCTCCGGGCGCGCTTGCGCGAAGCTCCAGGACTGGCAATAGTGGCAGGTGAGGTTGCAGGTAGGGGTGCCCAGGGCCAAGGTCTTGGAGCCCGGCCGATAGTGGAAGAAGGGGTCTTTCTCGATGGGATCAATCAGGATCTGCGCCGGCTTGCCGTAGACCTTGACGCGGTATTCGCCGTTCACGTTTTCGCGCGAGGCGCACAATCCGCGCTCGCCGGGCTTGACCTTGCACATGCGGGGACACAGGATACACTGGATATCCTTGCCCTCGCTGTGCACTGCGAACAGCGCCGGGTGGTCGGATACGTCCCCAACGCGCCGCCAGGCGGCGGGGACCAAGTTGAAGGCGGGGCCCAATCCGGCGCAGATCAAGCCGAAGGAGGCCCCGCCTTGGACACACTTGCCGAGAAAGTCGCGGCGGGTTAGCTTATCGTCGGGCATTGCACTGGCTTCCTTCAAACCCCCGGCAAGGCCGGCCGCTCTCATCTGCCAGGGCACTGCGGCCGGCTTCCCGTTGGGCTGTTAGCTGCGGCCCGGCAGTCTGGTCATCGTCGTGGCTGCGACGGGGAACCCCCATTCCTTCATCTGCTGGGTCAGATCGGTGCCGAAGGCCTTGTTTATTCCTTCGACGAACAGGCTGGCCGATTGTTCTGGCGATTTGGCTCCGCCGGCCTCGTCCCAGGTGCGGAACAGCTTTGCGTACGGTTGCCAGTCTGCGAGGCTGTCTTTGGCCAGGCCCTGCTGATCCAGCAGACTATATAGCATGCCGCACACGACCTGGGGCGTCAGCTTCTTCACATCGGGCGTATTGCGAACGTACTCCTGCAGCGCCTCCAAGGCGCGCTTACGGGCGTCGAGCACCTCCTGATTCGGCAGCACGACCGCCACCGCACTGCCCACGGCGTCGCGCGTCTCGCTGACCAGCGCCAGTTGCAGGCTGGCCGCGGCGAAGTCGCTTAGGCCGCGCGTGATCGCCGGCTGGAACTGGGCGATGGAGCGCGCGCCGCCGCCGAGCATGGCGTTTTCGGCCAGCTCCCGGAAGCCGAGGCTCCACCGCGGTGGGTCGCCGATCTGACAGGCGCAGAGCCGGATCGGGTTCCCGGCTTGCGTCCTGCCGCCACTCTCGGCCAAGTAGATGATCTGACGCTCCTGCGGCTCGTGCCCGGTCCACGCTCCCAGGTCGGCGCGAGCCTGTCGCCAGATGTTGGGGAGGTTGTAGGCCCTCATCTTGGCTGTGGCCGTCCAGGGGGCGACCACGACCAGCTCGTCGCTGGCCCACACATCCATGTCGCCCGGCAGCGGTCCGAACTTGGCCGCGATGCGCTCGAAGATCGGCCCAAAGTCCTCGGAGTTGCCTAGCGCCCCCAGACACATCTGTGCGTCGTCCGCCAGGCCCGACAGGGGGTGCTGCTGCAGGATCTTGTTGTAGTAGGTCCGGGCGTTCTTGGTGTCCCCACGCTTCTCGTAGGCGCGGGCGATGAGGAACTGGGCCGAAGCGGCGAAGTCACATGTGGGCCGCCGCGCCAGGTTCTTCAGCATCTTGATCGCCGAGCGGTACTGGCCGCGCTTCATCTGCAGCGCGGCGATGTAGAAGTCCGCGTCCTGCTGCAGATCCGACAACGTCAGGCGGTATGGGATGTGGTGGTGATTGTACTCCTCCCAGGCGAAGTCCGTGTGGCGGCGATACAGCTTCATCAGCAGCTTGAAGTCCGAGGGGCTGTCGGCGAGGTTCAGCGGAAAGACGCTCGGGTATGCCTTGGCCAGGCGACCGTAGAGCTTCACACAGCCGGGGAAGTTCTTCGGATCGCCGTAGTAGCGCATGAGGCGCACCAGCGCTTCCATCTCATGCTGGCTGCCGGGGAAGGACAAGAGAAGCTGCTGATACATCATGGCCTCTTCGGCCCGGCGACCCGAATCCTCGTAGGACCGCGCCAGTTGATAGAGCGCGTCGTCGCGCCAGGGACTGCCCGGCAGCCGATAGGCCACGAACTCGAAGGCGCCCGCGGCGTCCTCCACCGCGCTGAGGTGGCCCTTGGCTGGCATCTTGGCCCGGCTGCCCAAGGCGTCCTCCCACTCCACCTTCAGCCGGAACAGATCGTCGGGGCCGCGCGCCTGGTTGATTTCGGCGAACAGCATATTCAACTCGAGGTAGCAGATTCCGATGTTGTAGATCGCGTCGTCGAAGTTGTCATTGCCCGGGAACCGGTTGATGAACTGGGTGTACAGCTCGACGGCGCTCTTGTACATCCGGTACCGCTGGTGGTGTGCGGCCTTATCGAACAGGTCCATGGCGATCTTGCACGGACACCGCATGTTCATATTGTAGCGGTCGGCAGTCGCGCCGCGCCGGCCGCGCCCGGAGAGCCGTTTGTAGATCGTGTTGGCCTCGCGCATGGCCGGCTTGGTCATCCCGCTGCCCGGCAACTGGTGAATGATGAACTCGTAGGCCTCCAGAGCCGCCACGTCATCTTCCGCCGCCCGGTAGCAATTGCCGATGGCGAACTGGGCGTCGTCGGCCATGTCGGAGTACGGGTAGCGCCGCTGCAGTTCCCGATAGGTTCGAATTGCCGCGGCGTAATTGCCCATGCTCTCGTACTTCTTGCCCACCGCGAAGATCGCCTTGGGGCAATAGTCGCTGGCCGGGTACTTGGTGGCCAGCAGGTTGAGCGCTTCCAGCGCGCCGGCCTCATTGTCCAGGTCCTTGTACTCTTTGGCCAACAGGGCGTAGGCATCGTCGGCCCAGGTGCTGTTGGGGTAGTTCCGGACCAGCCGGAGCAGGGCCTGAGTGGCCTCGGGGCGCGCCTTGTCGCGCGAGTGCATCATCGCCAGGCCCCAACAAGCGTCGTCAGCCAGATCGCTGTCCGGGTATCTGGCCACCAGGGCAGCGTAGGCTTCGATCTCACCGCGGAAATGCCGCTGCACACTGTTGACGCGCGCGTTGTGCATCAGCGTGTCGTCAGCGTAGTCACTGTATGGATAGAGCGTGAGGAACGCGGCGTTCGCCTTGAGGGCCCGGGCGATATCCTCCTCCTGGTCGGGCCGACAGCAGACGTACGTGGCCTTGGCCGCGTCGTCATGGCTGTTGTAGGAGGTCAGACGTGTGGGCATTCGGGCGATGTCGTAGAAGGACTTGCTGAGCAAGCTTCCCAAGTCGAAGGACTGTTCGGAGACCTTGGTCGGCCCCGGGCCACTATCTTCAGCCACCAAGGGGACGGAGAAAAGCGCCAACAGGGCTGTCGCCAGCAGCAGGCTCCTAAGCATCGTAGACGAACCCCCTTCGGATCAGATGAGATGAATGCAGGTATCAAAAAAGGGCGAACTTAACCCCGCGTTCTCCTCGCCTTGAGGAGCAGTGTGGTCATGTTTCGCCCCTGGGACCCCCAATCCTTCCCTTGTCGTGGTTTTTTTTGGTTACTTCATTCGCACTCCCGCGCCCGGTGAAGACTCACAACTTGGCAATGGCTACTATAGCACGATTGTCCCGGTTAATCAACACGGACCTTCGGCGAATTGCTGCCGTTCCTGAAGTTCGTTTGACACCGGCCGGACCCTTGTGCTATAAATTGCGTTGGGGAAGATGTCGGCAGGGATGCCCGGGCCGCTTGACGGCGGCCTAATCGTGTCTGAGGGGTGAGGCCGGAATGGCGCCACGCACAGTACTTGTTGCTGCACTAGTTGCCGCCTTCTTTGCCGCACTGTTGTCTGTTCCTGTCCTTGCTCGTAGTACAGTCATCTCCGCGCCCGGCGACTTCGACGTGCGCGTGTACACTCCCAGTGCCGTTGGCCGCTTCGGTACGGTCCCGGTGCTGACCGGCCAGGTCCGGTTGCAGCCGGCACGGGAGGACCTGCAGGGGATGCAGGTCACCTACTATGTGGACAGCGAGGCCCGGTACTCGACTAATCAGGTGCCGCCGGAGTTTCTGCTGGACACCACGCAACTAAGCGAGGGACTGCACACCCTCCGTGTGGACGCCGTGAACGTGGACAAGCTGGTGGCAAGCACGGGGAGCATTCCCGTGCAGATTGCCAACGCGGCCGTGTCGCCGATGCTGCGCCAGCCGGCGGCCGGCGGGTACGGCCCGTTCGTCAAGCTGTATTATCCGCATTATCACCGGCACATCGTGTGGTTCAACAACCGCGAGGCCGATCTGGAGAAGTGTGCCTCCCGGCGCCACGGTGACACGTATCTTACGCTCAGTGACCTGCTGCGTCACATCGGCGGTACGATCGAGTGGTGCCATGGGCCGCGCCGGAGCCAAGTCTACTGGTCCGCCGGCAAGGAGAAGCTGTTCCCGCCGCCGCCCTCGGGTTTGCACATCGTGGTTAAGCGGCGCGGGAAAGAGGTTCAGCTCTTCGTCGGCAGTTCGACGGTGTTGGTCAACGGCGTGCCGACGCCCCTGGGCCGGCCGGTGATCATCAGGGGGGGCCGCACGTACGTGCCGCTGAAGGCGATGTGCCAGATCTTCGACGCGCAAGTGAGATTTGACCCGGCGACCCAGCGGGACTTCGTGACCTTCTAGATACAGCCGAAAGCGCCAAGCATCAACTACCATGCCGGCGGCCGCTTGGCCGCCGGTTGTTGTTGGAGGCCGCCGCCATTACCGAGGCAGCGCAGCAACAGCTTGTTGCCGTGGCTCAGGAGGCGCGGGCACGGGCCTATGCGCCCTATTCGCGCTTCTTGGTGGGAGCAGCCGTGCTCTGCGCCGACGGGACGGTGTTCTCGGGCTGCAACGTCGAGAACGCGTCCTCCGGCCTGACCGTCTGTGCCGAGCGCGTCGCAGTGATGAGCGCAGTGGCTGCGGGCCGGCGCCAGTTTGAGGCGCTGGCGGTTGTCACGGACGCCGAGCCGCCGGCGTCGCTGTGCGGAGCGTGCCGCCAGGTGCTGCACGAGTTCGCGCCCCAGGCCACGGTCCTCCTTGCCAATACCAGCGGAAACGTTATAATTACCAGTGCTGCAGAATTGCTGCCGCGTCCGTTTGGTCCGGACGGCGCGCGAGGCGACTAAGAGCAACGATCGAAGTACGAATCCGCACATCGAACTATGGATCGCGTTGCGTACTACCAGGCCACACGTAGCCTGCAGCGCAAGCGGCGCCGGGCTGCGGCGCTTCGGCGCCGGGTGTTCCTCACGCTCTTGGTGCTCCTCATTGCTACGGCCTTTACTGCCTGGCCGCGGTCGGCCGAAGTCAACGGGACTCGACTGCGCGTCCATCACGGCGAGACCGTTCAGGAGCTCCTCCAACGCGCGCAGTTGAATCTTCGCGTCGGTGACCTGCTCGATGTTCAGGGGCATGTCATCGGTCGAGGGAAGGGTCAGCCGGCCGTCGTGTTTGTGGACGACCGCCGCGCCCGGCTCGATGATCACGTCAAGCGCGGCGCTCGGATCTGGGCGGTGCCGGCCGGCGACCGGGTTGAGCCCTTGCGTGAGACCGCTACCGTTCTGCCGCGCGAAGGCTCGGCCTCCCCGGAGGTCCCCACGATCAAGCGCGCCTGGCGCGGCCGGTACAGCCACCTGCTGGCCGGGGTCGAGGTTGCTCGCGCCACGAAAATCCGCCCCAAACGGGAGCTCCGGGCCCCGGGCGGGCGGCCACAAATTGCCCTGACCTTCGACGACGGCCCCGATTCGCGGTGGACCCCCCAAATCCTCAAGTTGCTGGCGCGTTATCACGCGCACGCCACCTTCTTCGTGCTGGGCTTGCGTGCGGAACAGGAGCCGGAACTGCTGCGGCGCACAGTTGCCGCCGGCCACGAGATCGGCAACCACAGTTTCGGTCACGATTGGCTGAGCAAGAAATCCGCCGACTACATTCGCCAGGACCTGCAGCGCGTCGAGGCACTGGTGGAGCCGGTGACGGGGTACCGGATCAGATGGTTCCGGTCTCCGTATGGGGCCCGGAACGACACGCTGCGGCAAGTGGTGTCGGTGCTCGGCTATAGCGAGGCGACGTGGGACGTGGACCCCTGGGATTGGAAGCGGCCCGGTGCGGACCGGATCTGCTCGCGCGTGCTGAATGCGGTGGACCCGGGCGAGGTGGTGCTGTTGCACGACGGCGGCCTGAACCGGGCGCAGACGGTGGAAGCGCTGGGCCGCATTCTGGAAGCGCTGAGTGAAGAGGGGTACGAGTTCGTGACGTTGAGCGAATTGCGTCCCCTGGGCGATCCGCTGGTTGTTAGTCGAGTGGAACTTGCGGGAGGGCCGCTGACCGTGCGGGAATGCCGGCCGGGATTGCGGGTCATCGTCAACGGGCGGGAAGTGACGCTCCGGTCGCGACCGGCGGAGGCGGGCAACGATCTGCTGCTGCCCGCCCGGCTGCTGACGCAGGAACTGGGCCTGGCACTGCGGTACCGCGACCGGCAGAAGGCCTGCGCTCTGGAGACACCGGGGGGGATCGTGACGGCTCGCGTGAGCAGCCGTCGGGTGGACTGGTGCGGCCGAACCGAAGCGCTCGAGGTCCCGCCACTGTTCTTCCGGGGGGATCTGGTGCTGCCGCTGTGGCTCGTCTGCGAGGCCGGCGGGGTGCTGGCCGACTACGAGGCGGCCACGCGTACCCTGCGCCTGGCGCTGCCCGAGTGTGCCGGGCTGCCGACGACGCCGTTGCCGCGGCCCGCGGCCGGTGCGCCACGCCGTCTGGGTTGGGATCAGCCCTGGCCGGAAGCCCTCGCCCGTCGGGCGGCCCTTTGCGGCGCGCCGCCGACGGAGGCCTCGTTCCGCGGGCGCTTGCCGGGAGTGTGAGGTCCGGACTGACTTGCTCGCATGGCTGCGTGTGCCGAGTCTGTGGGCTGAGGGGTGCTAGCGTCCTCTTCCGGGCTTCGGAGCCAGATCGTAGATCACGATGTGACCGCCCGTGGGGCTACGGGCGTAGTAGACAACGGCCCAAGATGCAGGTGCGTTCTCGGGGTTCAGTAAGTACGCGAAGTGCGGCCGCAGCCCTGCGGTGATCCCGTCCATGACCAGAAACCGTACATGCTTGTGTCGCGCATAGTCCAACATCGCGTCCAGACTGGCGTACGGGAGCTGGACGGTTTCGGCGCCGGCATAGAAGGGCACCCAGGCTTTGCGTGCCATGATGCGGTGTCCGCTGCCGAACCGAGATCGGAGGAGCCTGCCGGCCGCTTCGTACTGCGCCCCAAATTTGTGTCCCGTTCTTGACTGTGAAACCCAGTCAACCGTCAGGGGCAGCATGAGTCCCAGAGCGACCGCCACCGTCAGTGAGGCAACAGCGGCTCGGGGACCTATGGCGACGCTCGCTGCCAGCCGCTCTCCAACCTGGCAAACTCCCATGCTCGCGAAGAGGAGGATGAGCGGCAGAAGCCAGCCGAGCATTCTGACATGATCGATGACGAAGGCGGGGATGATAAAGAGCGGCGCGATGAGGCTGGCAATAGCCAGCAGACCGGAGGGGGGCCCCTCAGTTCGGGCGATCACGCCGGCGCCGACAAGGACCCACAAGGCCACAGGAGCCAGCTCAGTCAGGCGACGTCTCAGGATGATTGACATATTGCGGCCTATCTTGCGGACAAACTCCCCTCTGTGCGCCCAGATGAACGAGAGAAGCGGGCCCTCGCTGCCTGTACCAGCCAAGTCGGTATGATCCGCGTTGAGCGACCATCTCACCTTCTCATCAGCCTGAGCGGTCTGAAGGCCGATGCGCACGTTCCCGGACTTGCTGAGGATCCATCTGCCCGTCTGAATGCGAATGGCAATGACGTACGGCCCCGAGAAGATGGCGAAGGCCCCGAGAGCGGCCAGGATAGGCAGCCAGGGCGCGGCCCTGCTCTGGTGACTGCCAGGGCTGCGCTCCCCTCTGAGCGTCTTCCAGATCAGCCAGGCTAGTGTCACAGCGAAGAGCATTACTGCCCCGGGGCGGCACAGAAACGCCAGCCCGAGACAAGCGCCCAGCAAGGCGGTGCGGTGGGAGGACGGCCGCCCTGTGCTCTGCATCGTTTTATAGAGGACGATACAAGCGATCGTGAACAGCAACGCGTAGAGCGTAGTCGGATAAGCCATCACAGAGAACTTCACCAAAGAGGGGCAGAACGCCGTCAAGTATGCCGCGACGAGGCCGCACATCGTCCCGCGAACGCAGCAGACAAGCTCGTAGGTGGCGATCACGAGGCCGAGGCCAAAAAGCAGAGCCACACTGCGGGCACCAAGCTCCAGATTGCCACCCCACAGGTGGCTGGCCCCGATGGACAGCATAGGGTATAGCGGCGGCCAGGTGGTGTAGCGAGATGGTTGTGCTGCATTCTGCCATGTGCCCTCCCCCAGCAGTCGTTTCCAGGCCGGGAGGAAGGCCGCAGCATCGGTGTTTATGATCCCTGCGTGCTGCCACTCACAGTACCGCAGTATCAGGGCGAGCGTTAACGCAGGCACCAGCAGCACCCATGCTGGGACCCGCGCCACCCAGTGACGAGCGCGGTACAGGGACGAAGTGCTGCTGTGTGAAGGCACTTATGCGCACCCCTTCGATCTCGCTGCTTTACCCCGGCGCCGCAGTGCAGCGCTTCATCGGTTCCATGAGGAGCCCCTTGCCAATTAGGCCTGATACAGCTCGGGATGTCGGCTGACAACGAACTTCTGAAGGGCCATGCGGCAGCTCCTCTCACACACTGCTTTCTCTCAGTTAGTGCGAAGCTACAGAATTAGCATTGCGTCGCCATAGCTGTAGAACCGGTACTGTTCGCGCACTGCTTCGGCATAGGCCTGGAGAATCAGCTCGCGGTCGGCGAAGGCGCACACCAGCATGAGCAAGGTCGAGCGCGGGAGATGGAAGTTGGTCAGGAGCAGGTCCACCGCCTTGAACCGATAGCCGGGGTAGATGAAGATGTCCGTATCGCCCGCGCCGGCGTGCACTGTTCCTCGCTGGTCTGCAACGGTCTCCAGGGCGCGCACCACGGTGGTGCCGACCGCCACGATCCTCCCACCCCGCTTCCGCGCCGCGTTGATCGCCGTGGCAGCCTGGGCGCTGACCTCGAACGCTTCGGAGTGCATCACGTGGTCCTCGACGCTCTCGACTTCCACGGGCTTGAAGGTGCCCAGGCCGACGTGCAGCGTCAGACGAACCAGACCCACTCCCTGGCGCTCCAGCCGGCCCAAGAGCTCCGGCGTGAAGTGCAAGCCGGCAGTCGGCGCGGCTACGGCACCATCCTGCGCCGCGTACACGGTCTGATACCGTTCGCGGTCGGCGGGCCGGTCCGGTCGGCGAATGTACGGCGGCAGCGGCGTGTGACCGAGCTGCGCCAGCGCCTGCGCCAGCGGTCCGCGACAGTCGAGCCGCACCTCGCGCAGACCGTCGGGCAGCTCGCGTGTCACTGTGGCCCGCAGGCGACCGTCGCCGAACTGCACCTGGGCGCCGGCGCGCAGCTTGCGTCCGGGGCGTCCGAGTGCCTCCCAGGTGCCACCGCGGCGGCGCAGCAGCAAGAGCTCGACCTTGCCTCCCGTAGGCAGCCGTCCCAGCAGGCGCGCGGGAATGACGCGCGTGTCGTTCACTACCAGGCAGTCGCCGGAGCGCAGGTAGTCGCCGAGGTCGCGGATCGAACGGTGAGCAAGGGAGCGGGTGGAGCGGTCCACCACCAGCAGGCGCGATTGATCGCGCCGGGCCGCCGGCTCTTGGGCGATCAGACGACGGGGCAGGTGATAATCGAAGAGCGCGACATCCATGGCAGAGTGACCAAGTTGTTCCGCAAGGCAGGTCAGAGCACCTACCTCGTCGAAGCAAGCTGTGGAGAGGTTGCACGATGCGTGGCGTCGCCCGTACCGTGAAGGAGGGAAGTGCAGTGAGACGCGGGTTCACGCTGATTGAGCTGTTGGTCGTCGTGGCGATCATCGCGATCCTGGCGGCCATCCTTTTCCCGGTGTTCGCTCGCACGCGCGAGAAGGCCCGCCAGGCCTCCTGCCAGTCTAACCTGAAGCAAATCGGTCTCGCCTTCGCGATGTACAAGAGCGACTTCGACGAGAAGTACATGCCCTGCCGCCAGGCGATGCTGTATCCGGACCCCCGTGACGTCTCGAAGATGATCTACTACTCGTGGCCGCACCTGCTTCAGCCTTACATCGGCAATTGGCAAATCCTGACCTGTCCGAGCATGATCGAGGGTCTGTTCTACTGTCACGGCGGCGATGTGGCGCTGTTCTCCTACGGCCGCAATCTGGGGTACTTCAATGGCGATCGAATGACGCTGTACGAGATCAGCGATACCCAGATCGCGCAGCCGTCACAGTGCATCAACGTCTTCGACAACGGCCTGTGCAACCGACCGGGGCCTCGCTACATCCGGTGGCCCGGGAACGGGCTGGCGCCCGTGGACTGGGCCAGCCAGTCCCTGATCTTTGCGCCGGCCACCGTTCACAACGGGGGCGCGAACTTCCTGTTTTACGATGGTCATGTGAAGTTCGGCCGGCGCGATCAGTGGACGGCGGGGTACTATACGGCGGAGCGGGACTAGGGCCGGGCAACCTGCCCCTGCCACCAAACGCCTTCACCGTCAGTCACGCCGCAGGCTCTCACCTGTCCCTTGCGATTGAGCCGCAGCACGCCGGCGCGCCCTACGAACTGCACTTCGTCCGTCTTCGCGTCCACCTTGCGTGGCTCAGGTGCCGCGAAGACATAGTCGGTACCCTCCGGCGTGCTCACTTTCGCCAAGAAAGAGTCCGCCTCGCCCTCGAGCGCCAGTAGTTCCGCCTTCACGGCCGGCGTCTTGCCGCCGCGGTACGGGTAGAGCAGCGTTGCGAATCGGCGCGGCAGGGGGCCCTGGTAGCGCCAAGAGATCGCCGGCGCGTCTTCCCTCTCGGTGTAGCGCCAAGAGACCCACCAGTCGAACGGTTCCAGCTTCAAGCCGTCGCGGTCCAGCGCCTGCAAGAGCACATTGGGCCCCTGCGGCAGCTTGGTCCATACCCTCCCCGCCGGCTCGTCCGTTGCCAACTCGCTGGGCAGGAAGTGGAAGAGCTGGTCCACGGTGTGCTCTCCCTCTCCGGTCACGGTGTCGAACACCAGCCAGTAATCCGGCCGCACAAAGATCACCTGACGGCGATGGGCGACCCCTTTGTAGCCGTGATGGGTGCCGTCGGCGAAGTCGAATAGCTCGTCCGTGTGCCAGGCATTCACCGTAGGCCGAGAGGTGTTCTGGTTCTGCTCATCCAGCATGATCGTGCTGTGTGCCCGCGTGCTCCAGGCCTCGCGTGCGCCCTGCCCGTAGTAGAGGTAGCTTCCCGAGTCCGGCATCAGCGTCTTGCCATAGGCATACATGATAAAGCTCAGACAGTCGGCGTCGCTGTGGCCGCCGCCGTAGGGGCAGATATCGAGGCACAAATACCGGGCGTCGGAGTCGAGCCAGTCGCTGCGCATCACGTGGTAGCCGGCGTACGGGAACGCGTAGGAGAGATGGGGCGGCGGCGTGCCCTGTTTGCCGGCGGTCGCCACCCACAGGTAATCCGGGCGCCCGAAGCGCCGGGCCCCGGAGCGCAACGCGCCCGAGGTGGACCCCGGCCAGGCGTCGCCCCACATCGGTTGCGTGTCATCGGGCTTGCGCAGATACATCAGGAACTCGTACATCTTCTCCACGCGCTGCCAGTACTCGTGCGACACTTTGATGCCCGCCGCTTCGGCCTTCTTAGCGGCGTCGTAGAATCCGCCGATGCAGCCGCCATGGTAGCTCGGGCTCAGTTCCACCTGCGCGCCGTCAGGATAGACCTGCTTCATGACCTCGGTCTCGATGCGCGACCAGCCGGTTTCCCGCCAGGTCATCGCCTGTTTGAACTCCGGGAAGTACATGCCGATCGCCATCAGCCCTCGCGCCTCCGTGAGGCCCCAGTTGCTGCCGCTGTGGAAGCGTTGCTCGGGCAGAAGATACTCCGCGTGATCGGCGAAGGAGTTCAGCATCGCCAGGTGCGCTTCGGGCGTGAAGCTGGGCGAGTCCAGGAAGGCGGCATAGACGAACATCCAGCCTTGGGCCCTGATCCCGGCTTCCAGGGTCCGCCACGAGACTGGCGTCCCCGGGGGATTGTCCTCGATCCAGTCCAGGAGCTGGGCCACGAACTCGCGAGCGTATTTCTCGTCCTTCGTGGCGCGGTAGGCCTGAGCCAGCGCCCGCCACGCGCTGTGGCGGTTGAGCTGCCAGGTCCATTCGGGGTCCGGCGTCACGTTCTCATGCCAGTCTATGTCCTTTCCTAACTGCTGGGGGCCGTAGCTCGGCTGGCCGATCATGCGGTGCTGGAGGGCGTCATCGGCCTCCCGGAGGGCCCTGGGCGAGGCTCGATAGTCGGCCACCTGGCGCGGATCGCCGGGCAGGGCCGGCTCAGTCCGCTCGCGCATCACACGCAGCAGCTCGGCCTTAGCGGCCTCGGTGTTCTCCGCGGCCACGAGTTCCTTTAGCCTGGCGAGCTCGGGCCGGTCCAAGTCCAGGCGCCGAAACAGTACTATCTCGACCTTCTGGGGCTCCACGGTTGTCACCTCAAGATGCTTGAGCTTACCCCATTCCGTCGTAGTGTGATAGCCGGTCCATACTGCGGCCAGGACGATCTCCTGGCCCTGGAACTTCCTGAGCTGCAGTGCCAGGACGCGCGACTGCATCTCGTCCCATGGTTGCGGTGTGTCCTGGTCCGTCATATGGCCGTGGACTCGTAGCTGCACCGGGTACTTCGCACGCTCACGGGCGAAGATGACCTCCGTTTTGGGCTTCCGGCCCAGTGCCTCCCAACTCGCGACCGGCATCGCGACGACGTCCCAGGATCCGCCGCGGTCGGGTAAGTCGCAGTGGGTCGCATACGCAAAACGCAGCGCCAACAGCTTGCGGTCGGCCGGCACCTTCACTCGTCGTCCGATGAAAATGTGGCCTCGGAACTTGCCCTGATCGTCCCCCGTGATGTCTACGTCGGGCGCCCGTTCATCGCCGCTAAACATGACTTTCCATTCGGGGTACTGCCCCGCCTTGTCGCAGTCACTGGTCCGCGCGCGCCGAACTTCCCAGGGACCATACTCCTGGAGCTGGGCGCCACCGACACAGGCGACGCCGGCCATCATCACCACAAGTGCCCAAGGCCTCATCTGCTCTTGCCTCCGTCTGCCGATGTTCGTGGGGTGGTCCTTGTCTTTTGAGCGTGGCTCCCTGTTGGACCTGCCGGACCTCTTGCGGAGGCAGAGCTTTCCCGGCGCGAGCAGGCAAACCGTCCGACGAAGGATTTTGCGCGACGAGAAGGAGCAACGTCTATTCTTGCTGAAACACCATGGTGCCTCTTGAGTTGTCAGACGAAAGGGCGTTGAGCGCCTGATGCTGACGAAGTTGTTCGACGGCCACCTCAAGTCCGGTTGCACGATGGAGGTTGTGCGGGTCGAGGCACCTCATCCGGACCTCAAGCAGGCAATCCTCAGATTCTTAGAGCACAAAGGGCCTTTGTGGATTCCCTCGATGGAGGAGGGACTCGAGCGCGGGTTGTCGCCGCTTCAGATGCGGTTCTACCTGGGTCGGGTTGACGGCGAGATCATCGGCAATATCATGTTGATCGAAGCCTTGCCGCAGCCTGTCGGGATCCTGGGGCATGTGTTCACTGCGCCCGAGTGGCGGCGGCAGGGCGTGTGCCGCGTGCTGATGGAGGTGTGTACCGAGGACTTCAAGGCCCGTGGCGGCCGGGCGCTCCACCTGGGAACCGGATACGAAAGCCCCGCCTATTGGATCTATCATTCCTTCGGCTTCCGCAGCATCATGAACACCGGCGCCATGCGGTGGTTCGTGGAGGAGGACTTCGAGGACAGGTTCTTTGCTCCGGCGTCAGTGAGCGTTCGGGAGACCAACTGGGGCGACTGGCCTCTGCTGGAGGCGCTGTATCGCGTGACCGAGGGCTGGTTCCTGCGCAGCGTGGCAATGTCGCAGTACATCATCGCCGGGTACGAAGGGCCGTACCTGGAACTGCGGCGGAGGATGGAGAAGGGCGCCATGAAGACGGTGCGCGTGTTGCAAGCGGACGGCGGCGCAGTCGTGGGCCACGCGACCCTCGCCGAGCAACCGCAATGGCACGGGGATCCGCTGTTGCTCGACTTCTTCGTGCATCCCAACTTCTATCAACAAGCCGGCGAACTGCTCGACGCCATGGAACTGCCCCGCACGCGCAAAGTGCAGTGCTACGCGGATAGCGCGGCGACGGAGAAGATGGAGCTCCTGGAGGGGGTCGGGTTCTCCCGTGAGGCCACGCTCGGCGGCCAACTCAAGCACGATGGGCAGTGGCTGGATGTGCACTGCTATGTTGGGCCGCGGTCAGAGTGAGGGTGCTGAAGGGGAATGCTTCGCTTTGATGTCACGGTTCCGACAGTGCGCCAATCGGTGCGGTCGCCTCGACGTTCGTCTCTCGTGATAAGTTTGTGCCGCTTTTTTGGCTAAACTCTTGACAAATCTGTCGAAATCCACAGAATCAACTCAGTTGATGTGTCACTTGCGTGTGGTCGCGAATGAGGGTGCCTAGGCGTCAGCCGCGTGCTTGCATTTGATGATTGAGTACGGCGAGCCGTGGGTGGCAGCGTCGTTTGCATTGCGAAACGATCAGGCGAGGGAGGTGACACACAATGCCGGCAGCCAAGAAGAAGACGGCCAAGAAGAAGACAGCGAAGAAGACGGCTAAGAAGAAGACAGCGAAGAAGACGGCTAAGAAGAAGACAGCGAAAAAGACGGCCAAGAAGAAGACGGCGAAAAAGAAGACAACCAAGAAGAAGTAGGGGCGACCCCCCGGTATTCGGTGCGCGACAATCAGCCGAGCTTTGGCGAGAGCGTTGGGGATGTTCCCAGCGCTCCGTCATTTCAGTGATCGAACCTGAACGGGTGTGCCCGGCGTCAAGCCTAACTTGATTGCCGCGCTGTCTTCAGCAACCGCGATTTCCAGTAGATCAACGCTGTTGATCAGCGCCAGCAGTTCCCCGGGAGCAGCCTCGCCGTACGCGCGACGCAATCCCCTGATCTCTTTGGAGCCGATGATGACCTTGAGCGGGCCGCCGGCGGCAAGCCGCTCGCACGCTGCTCGTGTGATGTTGGTTATGCAGTTCCCGAACCGGTCAAGATGAATCACTGTTCCTGCCAGGACCTCACCGCAGCGTTCGGCTTGCGCGAGCTGCAGCTCCACAGGCGGTTCGCTGAGAGGGGCGGTGGGCGGTGGGATGCCTCGGGCCCACCGGGCCAGAGCCGCGGCCATGAGGTCTCGAGCCTGGAAGGTGTCACTGGAAGCGGCGAGCTGATTGGGTGTGCAGCGCAGGGCGTACGTGCTGCGATCATGGGCGCCTCGCAGTACCCAGGTGAGCAGCCCGTTGTCCGGGGCGATGAAGTGGTGACCGTCGAGCGTAGCGACGAGAATTCGCCGTGCGGTGCCTACGCCGGGGTCCACGACCGGCAGGTGAAAGGTGCCCGGGGGAAACCAGCGAGAGCCGCTCCACAAGACAAAGGCGGCGGCCGCGACGTCCTGTGGCGGGATGTCGTGGGAGAGATCCACCAAGAGTGCGTGGGGACAGTGGGTGAGCAAAGCTCCCTTTAGGGCGCCCACGTAAGCGTCCTGCGTGCCGAAGTCGGTCAAGAGGGTGATGATTGGCGGAGACGGGGTGCAAGTCACCTGGCGTTCCCCCTGCGCGTCAGTGACCCAGCAAGAAGGCCGCCCCCCGGCGGAGGCGGCCTCCTTTGCGTGGGGTCCGTGCGTGTTAGAAGCGTCCGAGGTATGAGACGCCCGCATAGTACTGCGAGTCCATCAAGTGCTGCCAGCCGGCGTCAATGAGCACGCTGCGCCAGGGCCACCACCGTGCACCGAGATTGTAGCAATACCCGGTATGCTCGACGAGGAGGTCAAAGCGCCGCATGGGATGGAAGCCGACGGACCAAAAAGCGTCGTCAAGGATCCGGTTGCTGCTGGCCACACCTCCGCTGAACGTGACGGGCAACAGGCTATTCTCGAACAGGGTCTTCGAGGCCACGGCATAGGCAGTGAGGCCGATCTCGTTGGCAATGTCAAGGCAGCCCACAGCCACCCCAGGGCCGCTGCCACGCTCTTGCTGGAGCACGATCTTCGCACTGGCCACGACGTGCCCGCCATCCTCGACGTCGAAGGGCTCCCGCAGGGCAAGCGGACAGAGGTCATCATAGCCGTCGGCGTGCGCGTAGGCCACGCTGACCTCCATATGACTGCCGACGCCGACCGTCACCTTGGGCACGTGGAAATTTGTGCTGCCTCGTTCCTGCTGCAAGTAGTGGTAGCCGACTTGCCAGCGCTTGTCGCCCACCACCTGGGCGGTGGGTGTCTGGAGCGCGCCGGTCGGCCCGAAAAAAGTCTGGGCCGGACGCAGTGCTTCACCGCGGCCGACCCAGACCTGTTGCTGCTGAACCGGAGCTTGAGCCCAGACCGCTGTAGTCAGTACTACGATCGTTGCTGCGATTACGACTGCCGAGGCAGATCGCATGCTGCGTTCCCTCCCTGTGATTGTCGCTGCTATTCTAGTTGGACGTCAACCCCTCCTCGCTATCCCGAGGCTTGCGCTGGCGGGTTAGAAGCTGCCGCGATAGGCGAGGCCGGCAAAGAAGTCGTCATCAATGATGCCGCCCTCAATGCTCAAGCCATTCCACGGCCACCAACGCACGGCGTAGTTGTCTTCCTCGCTGTCGTACTCGGCCATCACCTGCAGGTTCGGCGTGATATGGATAGTCAGTGAGCCGAAGAAGCCGTCGAGTGACTTGAGCGCGACGAGGGCGTCTTCGGACCACTTCTGGTCGTCGCCGCTGCCGGCGCCTATGTTAAGCGTGATCGGCACGCTGGAGTTGCGGAAGAAGGTCTTGCCCAAGACGGCGTAGGCTTTGAAGTCGATCTGATCCCCGAGGTCGATCAGGCCGACGGCGAAACCGGGGTTGGTCGGCCCCTCTTCCGCCAGCTTGATCTTGAGGTTAACGATCGTCTCGTCCATGTCGACATTGAACGGGACCGGAGGGCCCTCGCCGCCGGGCCACGTCAGGCCGTCGTCACTGACATTGAAGTACGCGACTCCAACTTCGACGTATGGTCCCAGACCGAAGTTGACCTTGGGCGCCCACACGTCGGCATCCATCTCCTCGTAGTCGCTATCAAGCCAGTATTCGTCATCAGGCTGCCAGTAATGGAAGCCGACCTGCCACTTCTCGTCACCGACGGTGTCCATCGTCGGGGTCACGATTGCGCCCGTAGGCCCCAGAAGCGATGGCGCGACCGGACGCTCGTACCCTCGAATCGGGCCCTGCGTCTGGACGACCGGACCGGCCGAGACTGCGACGGCCAGCAAGGCGATGCACGCAACAACTATGGTTGTTCTCATGGTAACCCTCCGTTACTGAGAGTCCAGGCAAACCGTCCCTCCCCGGGTCCGGCTTACCGTGGCGCATGGCACTGGTACGCGCAATAGTGGGATCACTAACCCATTTCGACTGGCAACTAGTGTGCGGTCACCTCCCTTTGTCCAGGCAAGAGCGAATGTTTTGCCCGGCGAGCAAACTAGCACCGTGCTCCAGATCCTCCCTCCCACGGCGGGAGTCCGGTCAACACGACGTGCGACATTATAGCCTAATCCTGAGCTCAGTTCTACCCCCTCGCGGCAAATTCCTTCAGAATCTTCCTGAACGCCGGGAGCTTGTCTCTACGCGCGAGCTTATGCCACAATCGCAGCGTCCGTCGAACCGGGGGATGATGATTTGTGTCCTTTTCGTGGGGCAAATGCTAGTTCGAGCGAACGGACGGCCGCTCTGAAGTTCTTCGCCCGGCGGGGAGGTCTCCCGGCCTACGCGGGCTGAGGCTATGTTGCTGTGCTTGAACGGGATGACGTGGAACTGAGGCCCTGGGTCCCGCAGGGAAGTCGGCAGGTGATCATTGATCGGCCCCCCGCGCAGGTGCGGCTGGAACAAAGCGGGAGGAGACGTTTGAGCGCCTCCTCCGAAGGCTCACAGTCTGCGGTGATCGTTCGGCTTTTGGAGCGTCGGATGACTGGCTTGAGTTCTGCCGCGCCCTGCCCGGGCGGGCAGCGCCGGGCTACTGCCTACGTCAGGCGGACCTGGAGCAACGAGCGCAGCAGCGTCGCCTTGAGCTCGCCATAGGCCTGCGCCTGTGAGGTGCGCTCGCTCTCGGCCCAGCGCGACACGACCTCGTCCGGCATCTGTGCGCGCTCGACCAGGTC
>JALGUG010000191.1:6982-18498 GCA_029820995.1 Candidatus Zipacnadia bacterium | reverse complement strand
GAGGAGCTGGCCGCCGGCGACCAACCCCTGCTGCTGTGCGGAGAGCCCGGCGTCGGCAAGACACTGATTGCCGGGCTAATTCATGCCGGGAGCGCTCGGAGTGCCGGTCCCTTGGTCGTCGCTGACTGCGGCCGCCTCCCTGCCGAGACGGTCGGCGAGATGATCTGGGGCGATGAAACGCAGCCGCTCCCCACAAGATACGCGGCCTCGCTGGGCTACCTCCACCTGGCAGACCGTGGAACCTTGGTGCTGCGCAACGCCAACCGACTGCCCCCTCCGCTGCAAGAGCGGCTTGCACGGTACGCGGCGGCCCCATATGCCTCCTCTCACGATCTGCCCCTCGTTGACGCCCGCCTCATCCTGACGACAACGGCAGAGCCGGCCGATCAAGCACTGCAGCCTCCGCTCCGGCGTGCGGTAGGCAATCGGATCCTCACCGTGCCGCCCCTGCGCGAGCGCAGGCGAGACGTCCTTCTGCTCGCCGAGCACTTCCTGGCGCAGCTCCCCACTCCTGACGGCTGTCCGCACCCTGAGTTGACCCCGGGGGCCCGGCGCCTGCTGCTGACATACGATTATGCGGTGGGTAACGTGGAAGAGCTGCGCGAGGTCGTGCTCCGCGCCGCAGCTCTGGCGACTGACAAGATCGAAGCCGAACACATCTTCACCGGCCCAACCGCGACGACAGAAGGCCCCGAGCTCGACCTCTCTCTGCTTCCGCTGGCCGAGCGCCTGGGCCGCAGCGTGCAAGCCCAGGACTGGGTGCGTGGCCTCGTAACGGTGGCCTTTGTCCTGCTGACGGCTGCCTGCCTCTTCGCTTCGAACACCCTCTACGGCCGCGTGGCAAACAGCCTGGTATGGTCAGTATGGTGGCCGCTGCTGCTCCTGTCGTTCCTGCTCGCCAGCCGACTGTGGTGCCTGGTCTGTCCACTGACGGGCGTGGCCCTCCTGGCGCAGCGCCCCTTGGCCACCGGCCTCCTCCTGCTCACGCTGCTCCTGGCCGCCGTCCTGTTTGCCGTGCTCTTCCAGCGCCACGTCTGGTGCCGCTATGTCTGCCCGCTGGGGCTCATGGGCGCTACCTTCTCCGTGGCTTCGCCCTTGCGCCTTCGTGCCGACGCCGAGGTATGCCGTGCGCAGTGTCCCGAGCACTTCTGCTACCGGGGCCGCGATGAGGTGCCGGGCTGTCCCATGTTCCAGCACGTGCTGTTCGTCCAGAACACCCGTCAATGCAAGCTGTGCCTCGACTGTCTAAGAAGCTGCCCCCACGGCGCGGTGCGCGTCGTCGCCCAACTCCCGATGCAAGATGTCTGGGCCTCTCTGGGCCCGCCCCCGATACTCGCGGCCTTCGTACTCGCTCTTGGCGCCTTTGCGCCGCTGTTGCTGGCGGGCAATGTTCCCGGCCTCGAGGCTCTGCGGCCCGGCCGCCCCCTCGGCATTACAGCCGGCTCCCTTGCCATCCTGCTGGCCGCCGCGGCGCTCTTTGCCCGACTGAGAAACGCGTCGCGCGCGCCTCAGGCTGCCGCCTTCGCTCGCCTGTGCTTCGCCGCCGCCCCTCTCGCCTGGGCGCCGCTGTTTAGCTACCACCTCTCGGGGATCACTTGGCTCGCGCGCGCCGGCCTCAGCCTCACCACCGGCGGCGGGGCGACTGGCTGGTCGCTCTCTCTGCTGCTCTTACTTCAGCTCGCGGCCATAGCCCTTGGCGTAGCCCTGTTCCTGGGTGCCATCTTGCGCCTGCGGTCCCGGGGTCATATCCGGCCGCCCGCCTTCCTGACAACCTTGGCGCTGGCGCTGACTTACACTGCCTTCGTGGTCACGCTCGTTTGGGAGGGAAGCATACACTGATGAGGCGCCTGGCACTGCGCGACATCCTCGACAAGCTGGTGATCCTGGCCATCGGTACGCACAGCGTCGGCGCCGGCCTCGCCCTTCTGCTCTTCCCTTCAGCCACCCTTGAACTGGTAGGGTGGCAATATCGAGGCCCACAGTTCTGGCCGAGCCAAGCCGGGCTCTTCCTGTTGATTCTCGGCCTCCTCTACCTTGCCGCCCTGTGGTCGCCGACCTACATCTGGACCATCATTCTCTCCAAAGGCCTGGCAGTCCCCTTCTTGGTGGTTCAGGCCCTCTACTTGCACGCCGATGGACCCGTTCTTCTCCTCGCCGCCGGCGACGGCCTCATGGCCGCCGCTCTGGCCCTGGCCCTCTCGTGGCAGCGCCGCTCCGCAGCCGTCCGCCCCTGAGCTCGCGTCCTTCACCGCAGCCCCCTACTGACCGCGCGTCAAGCCCTCCCTCACCGCCCAGACTGCCGCTTGCGTTCGATCGGACACTCCGAGCTTGCGAATGATGTTCTGCACGTGCGTCTTGACCGTGCTGGGAGCGACCGAAAGCAGTTCCGCCATCTGTTTGTTGGTCAGGCCCTGCACTACCAGGCTCAGAATCTCCATCTCCCGATCGGTCAGTCGCTCGGCGCCACCCTCCCGCCGCGACCGAGCATGATCTCGTTGCTTGACCAGCCGGCTGACTACGGCCTGCAGGTCCTTTCTCTTCAACAGCGATTCGCCGGCGGCCACACATCGGATCGCCGCAATCAGCTCATTGCGCGGCGTCCCTTTGAGCAAGTACCCCGCGGCCCCTCCGACCACGGCCCGGATCAAGTACTCGACGTTGTCGTACGTGCTCAGAATGATCACCGCGACCTCCGGCTGGGCCCGCTTGATCGCCGCCATCGCCGATGCCCCGTCCATCTGCGGCATCCGCATATCCATCAGGATGACGTCGGGCTCCAGCTCCTCGGCGCGCACGACCGCTTCCAGTCCTGTGCCGGCCTCCCCGACCACCTCGATCGAGTCGGTGTCCAGCATGCTGCGCAGACCTTCACGCACAACCGGATGATCGTCAGCCACCAAAACTCGGATCCTCTTCTTGGGCCGCACCAACAAGCTCCTCCTCTTGCTCCTGCGCCAGGGGTACTTCCACGCGGACCGTCGTGCCCTCCCCGGGCCGGCTCGTAACCGCGCAGACCCCTCCGACCATGCGCGCTCGCGCCTGCATACCCGGCAGGCCCACACCGTGGGACCCCGTGCTTGTCTCCTCTGCCGCGAACCCGCACCCCCAGTCCCGGACCTCCGCGCTCAGGCGCCCGCCCTGCGCCGCCAGATGCACGCGCACTCGCGGCGTCCCGCTATGTTTGGCCGCATTGGTCAAAGCCTCCTGCACGATGCGAAACACCATGGTCTCCACCTGCGGCTCCAGCCGGTCCGCCGGCAGATCATCTTGCAGCTCCCATTCCCACCGTGCGCTCTCCTCCAGCGCCTGCAAGTGCTGCTCGATCGCTGCCCGCAGACCCAGGTCCTCCAGAACCGTCAAGCCCAACGACGAAACCAGCCGGCGCACTTCCCGAACCCCCGAATCCAGTCGCGAGGACACTGCACCCAGCTCATAGTCCGCCTTCTCCGAGTTCCGATCGGTCGCCGACAGAAAGGTCTGCAAGTGCATCTGTGCCGCCACGATGTACTGCGCCAGGGCGTCGTGCAGTTCATACGAGAGCAGTCGCCGTTCCTGTTCGTGAGCCTGAATCACCTGCTGACTTAGAAGCTGCTCCCGAGCCTCGCTTTGCGCCAGCCTCTCACTTCGCGCCTCACACTCCGCCTCGGCCCGCCGTCGCGCCACGAACACCTCGCCCAGACCCACGACCGCAAACAACATCAACCCCGACACCAGAACCCCCAGTCCCTCGTTCGTTGGCGCCCACGCTTTCGCCTCCACGCCAAACGACGTCGCTGCGAACGGCACCAACCGACGCGAAGCCATCACCACCAGCGCCGCTGCGATCGCTACCGGCGCAGCGGTCACGCCCGACAGACCAATCAGTCGAACGGCCGCCCCGGCAGCCACCAGTTGCAGTATCGCGGCCGTCCCGGTGAACAGCAGAACGAGATCATCGCCGCTCACGGCACCCACCTCCCAGCCTCATCGCGCGCCGGCGCCATCGGCGCGTCACGCAGCCCGCATTTCCTCCCAAGCTCTCCGCCTCCCCCAAATGGCGGAGCGCCCTGTCAGCCACACGGCGTAATTTCGCGCCGCTGGGCAGGTATCCTGCCCTCGAGGCGGCGTAGCTATGGTTGTTGAAGTGTTGAAAACGTAGCAGCGGCAGTTGCAGGACTGGTCCTCCGGGGTGGTGTCTGGTGGTATGGACGCGAGGAATCGAGCCCGGCTTGTGGTGATTGCGATCATTGGCGGAGTCTCGGCCGCACGTTACCTGCTGTTCGACCGCCAAACCTCCCAGACCCTCGATGTGTTCTACCTCCCCGCCGTATTCGTCGCGGCCACATTCCTGACCGGATACGAAGCACTGGCTGTCACGCTCTTTTGTCTCGTGATCATCGCGCTCCTGACCTGGCCTGACCTCTGGCGCCTCACTACCATTAACGGCTCCTTGCTCCTCTCCGGCGCCGTGGGTGCGCTTGTCAGACGACGGGCTGACCAACCAAGACGCGACTTGGAGAGCGTCACCGAGCTGGCCACGCAAGTCTCCGCCAGCCTGGATTCGCGTAGCGTCTTGCGCTCAATCGTGCGCGTCGCGGCGGACCTGATGAACGCCAAAGCGGCCTCGCTGCGCCTCCTGGCCGCCGACGGTGAGACGCTGGAGACCGTCGCGGTCGAGGGCCTCAG
The DNA here is from genome assembly GCA_029820995.1 of Candidatus Zipacnadia bacterium. Taxonomy (GTDB): domain Bacteria; phylum Armatimonadota; class Zipacnadia; order JALGUG01; family JALGUG01; genus JALGUG01. The sequence goes on along the minus strand of JALGUG010000191.1, from coordinate 13,833 downwards.
CGCGGCCTACCTGGCAAAGGGCCCTGTGCTCGTGCGTCGGAGCCCTCTGGATCGGCGAGCCCTAAAGGGCGAAGCAGTGCAGATTGCCGACGTATCCAAGGACCGGCGCTTCCAGTACCCGGGCGCCGCCGAGCGCGAGGGAATCTGCTCGGTCCTGTGTGTCTGTCTCCCGGCTCCTGAGGGTGCGATTGGCGTGCTCCGCGTCTACACCGCCAAACGGCGGACCTTCCGCGAACGCGACGTTCGACTCCTGCGCGCGCTCGCCTCCCACGCCGCCCTGGCCATCGCCCACGCCCACCACCACGAGCAGACCCTCACCTATATGCGGAAGGTCGCCCATGAGCTCCGGGCCCCCCTCGCGGCCGTCCAAAGCATCCTGCACGTCGTCCTGGAAGGCCTTACCGGCTCCGTCCAGGTTCGCCAGCGAGAGCTGCTCGAGCGTGCCGGGGCCCGAACAAGCGGCCTGCTCGACCTGGTCACCGACCTTCTCCAGCTCTCCCGCGCGCGCGGCGAGAAGGACGCCGCCGAAATCCAACGCGTGGACCTCGGGCCTCTCGCCGAGCGCTGCGCCGCGCTGATGGCGGGACCAGCCACCGAAAGCGGCCTCGACCTCCATACCAGCATTTCGCCGCATCTGCCCCACGTCTGGGGCAGTCCTGAGCAGTTGGAGGAAGTGCTCACCAATCTGCTGTCCAACGCCATCAAGTACACCGACCCGGGCGGACGCGTGGACTTGGAGATCGCCGCCGGCGAAGACGAAGTCGTGATTCGCGTCCGCGACACCGGCATCGGCATCCCCGAGGCGGACCAGCAGCGCGTCTGGCAAGAATTCTACCGCGCACCCAACGCCCGGGCGCGGACCAAGCACAGCACCGGCCTCGGGCTGGCCATCGTCAAGTCGGTCGCCGAAAGCTACGGCGGGCGTGTCACACTGGAAAGCACACCGGCCGAGGGAACGACTGTCGAGGTGACACTTGTCCCGGCCCAGGTCGTCCCGGCCACCCACGTCGCACCGGCGCGGGCGGACGAGCACTAGCAGGAGGATATCATGGCTGAACAGACCCGCATCAACGGCACGGAGCTGGCGGAGGAGTTCCTGGCGGACTTCCTGCGGCACCCCGAGGGTGAGAAGCTCAAGCTGTGCATTCAGTGCGGCACCTGCAGCGGCTCCTGCCCCACCAGCGAGTTCATGGACTACACGCCTCGCCAAATCATCGCAGCCGTGCGCGCCGGCCTCCTGGACCGGGTGCTCAACAGCAACACGATCTGGGTCTGCAGCTCCTGCTATAGCTGCACCGTCAGATGTCCCCAGGGCATCAGGCTCACCGACGCCATGTACGAGCTCAAGCGCTTGGCCATCAAGCACGACCTGTTCCCCCGCGGGGCCAAAGCTCCGGTGCTCGAGGAAGCCTTCATGCACGAAGTGGACAAGTACGGCCGCAATCCCGAGAGCGCCATGATGACCAGATTCTACCTCGGCACCAACCCGTTAGAAGCTGTGCGGCAGGCGCCCTTCGCCCTCGGAATGCTGCGCCGGGGCCGACTGAAGCTGCGCGAGAAACGCATCCGAGGGCATGCCCAATTGGAAGCCATTTCCCGGCGCGCCGAGGAGGTGGACTGATGGCCTATACCTACTATCCCGGTTGCGCGATCGGCGCCAGCTCCGTGCCCTACGGCACCTCCACGCAGGCCGTCTGCCGCGTGCTCGGTGTCGAGCTCAACGAGTTGGACGACTGGAATTGCTGCGGCGCCACCGCGTACATTGCCGTCCGCGAGCTCCGCGCCTTTGCCCTCTCGGCGCGCAATCTGGCCCTGGCCAAGGCCCGGGGCGACCAGCTCATCACACCGTGCAACGGCTGCTATGTCGCGCTGAACAAGACCGCCAAATACTACGAGACCGACCGGGCGCTCCGCGAACAGATTGACGACGCTCTCGCCGCCGGCGGCGTCACCTATGACGGCGGTCTGCGCGTGCGCCATCTCCTGGACGTGCTAGTCAACGACGTCGGCCCCGAGCAGGTCCAAACCAAGCTCAAGAGCAGCCTCGACGGCCTGAAAGTTGCGCCCTACTACGGCTGCCAGATCAGTCGTCCCTTTGACGACTTCGATCACGCCGAGTTCCCCTCCACCCTCGACCGTCTCCTGGCCGCGACCGAAGCCACCATCGTTCCCTTCCCCCTGAAAGCGCGCTGCTGCGGCGGCATGCTGATGAGCACTGACTCCGCCGTGGCACGACGTCTAGTTCGCAATCTGATCCGCTGCGCCCAGGCCCAGGGGGCCGATTGCATCGCTACAACCTGTCCTCTGTGCCAGATCAACCTCGAGTGCTACCAGAACCAGATTAGTGCCGAATCCGGCGAGCCGGTGCGAATGCCTATCTACTACTTTACCCAGCTCCTGGGTCTCGCCTTGGACGTTCCCCAGGAGGACCTGAAGCTCGAAAGCATGATGCCACCAGCCGACCGGGCCCTGGCCCGGTTCGTATAGGGCGGTGAACCCATGTCTGAAGACCTGCGAATCGGCGTCTATGTCTGCGATTGCGGCATGAATATCGCGCAGTACGTTGACGTGCCCGCCGTGGTTGAGTACGCCGGCACCCTCCCCCACGTGGCCGTCGCCAAGGAGTACCAGTTCATGTGCTCCGAGCCGGGCCAGGAGATGATCCGCCAGGACATCCGGGAGGTCCCCCTCAACCGCGTGGTCGTGGCCTCGTGCTCGCCTCTCATGCACGAGCCCACCTTCCGCAACGCCTGCCAGCAGGGCGGCATCAACCCCTTCCTGTTTCAGATGGCCAACATCCGTGAGCAGTGCTCCTGGGTCACCGAAGACAAAGACCAGGCCACGGCCAAGGCCAAGCGCCTGGTGCGCGCCGCAGTTCAACGCGTCGTGTTCCACCACCCGCTCGAGCAGAAAGAGGTCCCCGTCAACCCACGCGTCATGGTCGTCGGCGCCGGCATCGCCGGAATCGAGGCGGCGCTCGAGATGGCCGATGCCGGCAAGGAGGTCGTCCTGGTCGAGCGCGAGGCCAGCATCGGGGGGCACATGACCGGCTTCGACAAGACCTTCCCGACGCTCGACTGCGCCGCGTGCATCCTGACGCCCAAGATGGTTTCCGTCGGCGCTCATCCCAATATTCGCCTGATGACCTTCGCCGAGGTCGTCGAGGTGTCCGGTCACGTCGGCGCCTTCAAAGTGAAAATCCGCAAACGCGCCCGTTACGTGGACCTCGACAAATGCAACGGCTGCGGCCTCTGTTGGCAAGAGTGCCCGGCTGTCGTCTCACCCCGCGAGCGCTCTCTGCTTCTGGAAGGACGCGAATTCAAGCGAACGACCTATGGACTTCCCGCTGAGCGACCGCCTCAGGCAGCTCCGTCGGAGCCCGAGCAAGAGGCCGCCGGCTAGCTGCACACAGCCGGAAGGAGGACAGCCATGGATCTCACCAGGCTGGAGGCTCTCATTGATAAGTACGAACACGATGAGGGCGCCGTCATCGCCCTCCTGCAGGACGTGCAGGCCGAAGAGAACTACCTGCCGCGCGAGGCCCTGGAGCATATCGCCGAGCGTCTGCAGGTCCCCCTGATCCAGCTCTACGGCCTGGCAACCTTCTACAAAGCCTTCACGCTGAAGCCCAAGGGCAAGCATCAAGTGGTCTGCTGTATGGGCACTGCCTGCCACGTCCGCGGCGGCCAGCGCGTGGTCGAAGCCTTCGAGCGCGAGCTCGGCATCCGCGCCGGCGACACCACCGAAGACCTCGAGTTCTCCCTCGAGACAGTCAACTGCGTTGGGGCTTGCGCCGTCTCACCGATCGCCATCGTGGACGGCCACTACTACGGCCACATGAGTCCTTCCAAGATCAAGCGATTGCTCCAGCAGCACCGCAGCGATAAGGGGGCGCCCACCAATGGAAAGCCGTGAAGAGTTGAGGGGCTTTCGCGAGGCGGTCCTGGCCGAGCGTGACCCCGAGCAGAAGTGGATCGCGCTCTGCGCCGGCACCGGCTGCCTGGCCTGCGGCTGCCGCGACGTGGCAGACGCGTTCCGCGAGGCACTGGGCAAACATGGTGTGCATGAGCAGGTGCTTCTCAAGGAGACCGGCTGTCCGGGCTTCTGCGAACAAGGGCCGCTGGCCGTCATTCACCCCGAGGGTATCCTATACGTCAAGCTCACCCCCGAGGACGCTGACCGCATCGTCGAAGAAACGATCGTCAACGGCCGTGTTGTACAAGATCGGCTGTACATTGACCCCGCTACGAAGGAACGCATCGCCAAGGAGCGAGAGGTCCCCTTCTACGCTCGCCAGACGCGCTGGGTCACCCAGCTTAACGGCCTCATTGACCCGCGCAGCGTCAGCGACTATATCGCCGCCGGCGGCTATGAGGCCATGGCCAAAGCTCTGTATGAAATGGAGCCCGAGCAGGTCATCGAAGAAGTCAAGCGCTCCGGTCTCCGCGGTCGCGGCGGCGGGGGCTTCGCCACCGGCCGCAAATGGCAGAGCTGCCGCCATGCTCCCGGTGAGCCAAAGTATGTGATCTGCAACGCCGACGAGGGAGACCCCGGCGCCTTCATGGACCGCGCCGTCTTGGAGGGCAACCCCCACAGCGTCATCGAGGGCATGATCATCGGCGCCTACGCCATCGGCTCACACGAAGGGTACGTTTACGTCCGCAACGAGTATCCGCTTGCCCTCGAGAACCTCACCATCGCCATCCAACAATGTCGCGGGCACGGCCTCTTGGGGGACAACATCCTGGGAACCGGCTTTGCCTTTGACCTCAAGATCAATCGCGGCGGCGGCGCCTTCGTCTGCGGCGAATCGACCGCCCTCATGGCCTCCATCGAGGGCAAGGTCGGCGAGCCGCGCGCCAAATACGTCCACACCGTCGAGCGCGGCCTCCACGACAAGCCCACCAACCTCAACAACGTCGAGACCTGGGCCAACGTGCCCCTGATTATCGAGAAGGGCGCCGACTGGTTCGCCGCCGTCGGCACCGAGCACTCCAAGGGCACCAAGGTCTTTTCCCTGGTCGGCAACATCAACAACACCGGCCTGATCGAGGTCCCCATGGGCATCACCCTCCGCGAGATCATGTTCGACATCGGTGGCGGCGTGCCCGGCGGCAAAGCCTTCAAAGCCGTCCAAACCGGTGGCCCCTCCGGCGGCACCATCATCATTGACACCAGTGGCGCCGCTGTACACGCCGGCCTCGTGGACGAGCACGAACGCGGTCCCGCCCTCCTCCCTGAGAGCCTGATTGACCTCCCCGTGGACTTCGATTCGCTCACCGAGGCCGGCTCCATGATGGGCTCCGGCGGCATGATCGTGATGGACGAAACCACCTGCATGGTGGATGTCGCTCGCTACTTCATCAACTTCCTGCGCGAGGAGTCCTGCGGCAAGTGCACGCCCTGCCGCGAGGGCATCCGCAACATGCTCACGATCCTCGACAACATCTGCGAGGGCCGGGGCCGCGAAGGCGATGTCGAACTGCTCGAGGAGATGGCCGAGGCGATCATGGAGACTTCGCTCTGCGCTCTCGGCGGCACGGCCCCCAACCCCGTCTTGTCCACCATCCGCTACTTCCGCAGCGAGTACGACGCCCACATCCGCGACAAGCGCTGCCCCGCCGGCGTCTGCACCGCCCTGATTACTTTCAGCATTGATCCCGACAAGTGCACCGGCTGCGGCGCCTGCGCCAAAGTCTGCCCCGAAAACTGCATCACCGGCGAGGCTAAGCAGCCCCATACGCTCGACCAGACTAACTGCGTCAAGTGCGGCTCCTGCTTCGACGTCTGCAAGTTCGACGCCGTCCAAAAGAGCTGAGGAGGGCCGGCATGGTTACGCTCAAGATTGACGGACAGGAGGTCGAGGTTCCGGAGGGCTCGACCATTCTGGACGCCGCCACTAGCCTCGGCATCGAGATCCCCACCCTCTGCCACCACCCCGCCTTGGAGCCCTACGGCGCCTGTCGGCTCTGCACCGTCGAGATGAAGCGCGGCGACCGCACGCGCATGGTCACCGCCTGCAACTACCCGGCTCAGCAGGGCATCGAGGTCCAGACCGCTTCCGAGCGCGTGCTCAAGTACCGCCGCATGATCGTCGAGTTCGAACTGGCCCGCTGCTCCACCGTGAAAGTCCTCCGCGACCTGGCCGACGAGCTGGGCATTGACCGGTCGCGCTTCGGCGAGGACAAGCAGGAATGCCTTCTCTGCGGCCTCTGCGTCCGCATGTGCTCCGAGGTGGTCGGCGCCAACGCCATCGGCTTTGTCAATCGCGGTACCGACCGCGAGGTCGCGACCCCCTACTTCGAGATCTCCGATTCCTGCATCGGCTGCGGCGCCTGCGTCGAAGTCTGCCCGACCGGCGTCATCACCATGGAGGACATCAAGGGGCGCCAGGTCCTGCACCAGGAGATGTCGCTCGGCCCCAACAAGGCGATCCGCGTGCCCTTCCTGCAGGCGGTCCCTAACGTCCCTTACATTGACCCCGATACCTGCATCCACTTCCAGACCGGCGAGTGCAAGCGCTGCGAACAGGTCTGTCCCAAGGATGCCATTGACCACGAGATGGAAGACCAGTACGAAGAGGTCGAGGTCGGCGCCATCCTGGTCGCCACGGGCTATCAGACCATTGACGTCTCGGACATGATGCAGTACGGCTACGGGCTCTACGACAACGTCATCACCGGCCTCGAGTTCGAGAAGATGTCCCACGCCAGCGGTCCCACGGGCGGCCAGATCCTCCTGGCCAATGGACAGCCGCCCCAGTCAGTGGCCATCCTCCACTGCATCGGCAGTCGCGACGAGCACTACCACGAATACTGCTCCCGCGTCTGCTGCATGTACTCCTTGAAGTT
>JALGUG010000191.1:0-6960 GCA_029820995.1 Candidatus Zipacnadia bacterium | reverse complement strand
TACGAGTTCTACATTGACATGCGCGCCGCCGGAAAAGGCTACGAGGAGTTCTATAAGCGCGTGCTCTCCGAGGACGTGGTGTTCATTCGCGGCAAGGGCGCTGAGGTCACCAACTGGCCCGAAAGCCCCGAAGAACAGGGCAAGCTGATCGTCAAGTGCGAAGATACGCTGCTGGGCGTCGTCCGCCGCATCCCGGTGGACCTGGTCATCCTCTCCACAGCCCTCGAGGCGCGCGCCGATGCCGCTGAGCTCGCTCGTGTCTTTGGCCTCGGCTGCGGCAGTGAGGGCTTCTTCCTGGAGCGCCACCCCAAGTTGGGGCCGGTGCATACGGCTGCCGACGGTGTCTTCGTGGCGGGCGCCTGCCAAGGCCCCAAGGACATCCCGGACAGCGTCGCTCAGGGCGCCGCGGCGGCCGGTCACATCTTGGAGATGGTGGACGGCGGCAACTGGCCCCTCGAGCCGACAACCGCCGCCTTGGAGGAAACCTTGTGCGGCGGCTGCCGCATCTGCATCAATGTCTGTCCCTATGGTGCGATCTCCTTCGATGAGGAAAAGAAAGTCAGCGTCGTGGATGAGGCCCTCTGCAAAGGCTGTGGCACCTGCGGCGCCACCTGTCCCTCCGGCGCCGCCCGGCAGCGCGCCTTTGAGGACCCCAACATCTTCGCCGAGATAAACGGCCTGCTGGCTGAGCCCGAAACGGCCTCGGCTCCGGGGGCTGGAGGCGAAGGATAGGAGGCCGGCAATGGCAGAGCAGTTCGAGCCCAAGATCGTGGGCTTTCTATGCCGCTGGTGCTCGTACACCGGCGCCGACCTGGCCGGAACCAGCCGCCTGAAATACCCGCCCAACCTCACACCCATCCGCGTCATGTGCTCGGGCCGCGTAGACCCCACCTTCGTCATGCGCGCCTTCCGCGAGGGCGCCGACGCCGTCCTCATTGCCGGCTGTCATCCCGGCGATTGCCACTACTCCGAGGGCAACTATCGCATGATGGCCCGCTACCCGCTACTCCTACGCTTGGTGGAGCAGTTCGGCATCGAGCCCGAGCGCGTGCGCCTGGAGTGGATCTCGGCTTCCGAGGGCGACAAGTTCGCTCGCGTCGTCCGCGAATTCACGGACCAGATCCGCGACTTGGGCCCGTTGAGCTGGAACGAAGTGGTCACGGCCGACTCGGCCGCCCGGCCCCAGGAGGTGACGGCGCCGTGAGCAAGCCCAAGCTGGCTCTCTATTGGGCCGCCAGTTGCGGCGGATGCGAGATCGCCATCCTGGAGGTCAAAGAGAAAATCCTCGACGTCGCCGACTTCTTTGAGCTCGTCTTCTGGCCCTGTGCCCTGGACTTCAAGGTCAAAGACGTCGAGGCCCGGGCCGACGGCGAGATTGACGTCTGCCTGTTCAACGGCGCCATCCGCACCTCCGAGCAGGAGCATATCGCCCGGCTCCTGCGGCGCAAGTCGAAGGTCCTCGTGGCCTACGGCTCCTGCGCTCACGAGGGCTGCATCCCGGGATTGGCCAATGTCGCCAACCGCGACCAGGTCTTCGACCGCGCCTACCTGTCCTCGCCCAGCACGGTCAACCCCGACGGCACGGTCCCCCGGACCTCCACGCACGTGCCCGAAGGCGAACTCAAGCTGCCCGTGTTCTTCGACACCGTCAAGACCCTCGACCAGACCGTGCCGGTGGATTACTACGTGCCCGGGTGTCCGCCCGTGGGGGAGCAGACCTTGGCCGTGATCACCGCAGTCATGCAGGGCGAGCTGCCCCCTGCCGGCTCCGTCGTCGGCGCCGGCGAGAAGACGGTGTGCGACGAGTGTGAACGCGAGCGCTCCGACGAAAAGTCAGTCAAGGCCTTCCAGCGCATCCACCTGAGCAAGCCGGACCCCAAGCAGTGCCTTCTGGAACAAGGCATCATCTGCTGCGGCCCGGCCACCAGGTCCGGCTGCGGCGGCCTCTGCGTCAACTCCGGCGTCGGCTGCCGCGGCTGCTACGGTCCCGCCGCCGGCATCCAGGACCAGGGCACCAAGATGCTCAGCGCCGTCGCCGGTGTCCTTGACTCCCAAGACCCCGACGAACTCGCTGCACTGGCGGCGCAGCTCGACGACCCCCTGGGCTACTTCTATCGCTTCGGGCTACCATATTCGACGTTAAGGCGGGTGAAAACGCTTGAAAACGGTCACGATTGATCCGATCACCCGGCTCGAGGGCCACGGCAAAATTGACATCTTCCTCGACGATGCCGGCAAGGTCGCCAACGCCTACCTGCAAATCCCCGAGCTGCGCGGCTTTGAGCGCTTCTGCGAGGGCCGGCCCGTGGAGGAGCTGCCGCGCATCACCACCCGCATCTGCGGCGTCTGCCCCACCGCCCACCACATGGCCTCCTCCAAGGCCTGCGATGCCGTGTACCATGTGGACCCTCCTCCGGCCGCTAAGAAGCTCCGCGAGCTGATGAACTCCGCCTTCTATGTCGGCGACCACACGACGCACTTTTACATCCTCGCCGCTCCCGACTTCGTCCTCGGCCCCGACGCCCCACCCGCCGAGCGCAACATCATCGGCCTCATCGGCAAAGTCGGCCTCGAAGCGGGCAAGAAGGTCATTGAGGCCCGTGCCCTGGAGCACGAAGTCATCCAGATGATTGGCGGCAAGTCCATCCATCCGGTGACCGCCCTTCCCGGCGGCCTCGCCAAATCAATCACCACCGAAGACCAGGCGCGACTGGTCGAGATCGGCCAGACCATGGTCGAGTTCGGCCGGTTCTCGCTGCAGGTCTTCGAGGACGTGGTGCTGGGTAATCAGGACTACGTGGACCTGATCCTCAGCGACGGCTATACCCACAAGACGCACTACCTCGGCCTGGTGGACGAGAACAACAAGGTCAACTTCTACGACGGAATGGCCCGCTACGTGGACACCGAGGGCCGGGAGCTGGGCAAGTACGCGCCCGCCGACTACCTCGACCACATCGCCGAGCACGTCGAGTCCTGGTCCTACCTCAAGTTCCCCTACCTCAAGAGCATCGGGTGGAAGGGCCTGGTGGACGGCCAGGACAGCGGCGTCTACCGCGCAGCACCCCTCGCCCGCCTCAACGCCGCCGACGGTATGGCCACGCCTCTGGCCCAGAAGGCCTATGACCGCATGTACGAGACCCTCGGCGGCAAGCCCGTACACCAGACGCTGGCCTATCACTGGGCCCGCCTCGTGGAGCTGCTCTACGCGGCCGAGCGCCTGCTGGAGCTGGCCCAGGACGACGAGATCACCAGCCCCGACGTGCACACGGTGCCCACGGAAACGCCCGATGAGGGCGTCGGCATCGTCGAGGCTCCGCGCGGCATCTTGACGCATCACTATCAGACCGACAGCAACGGCATCGTCAAGAAGGCCAACTTGATCGTTGGAACTACCAACAACTACCCGGCCATTTGCATGTCCGTCAAGAAAGCCGCCGAAACGGTCATCAACAACGGCCGGGAGATCACCGAAGGCACCCTCAACATGATTGAGATGGCCTTTCGCGCCTATGATCCCTGCATGGCCTGCGCCACGCACGCGCTACCTGGTCGTATGCCGCTGCGCGTGTGCGTCTACGATGCCCGGGGCGACCTGGTGCAGGAGATCGCGCGCCATGCTCGCTAGCACCGAGGGTCCCCCGGATGCCCGGGCGTCCTCTGCAACCTCCAACGATATCCCGCACCGATCCGCCCCCACGCTGATCGTCGGCCTCGGCAGCCCCATCCTGGGCGACGACGCCGTCGGCCTGCACGTCGCGCGCCGGCTCCACAAGCTCCTGCCGAAGGGCACCAGCCAAGTCCTCGAGCTCGAGGCCGCGGGCCTTCGCTTGCTCGAGGTCCTGCCCGGTTACCACCGGGCCATGCTCATTGACGCCATGCTCCCCCCGGACCCTGCTTCGCCCTGTCCCGGCCGGCTACATTCCCTGACCCCCGACGACCTCGCCGGCTCCCGCCGACTGTCCGGCTCCCACGACGCCGACCTGGGCACCGCCCTGGCGCTCGCCCGCGAGCTGGCCGTGCCGCTGCCGCCCGACCTGCTCCTGTTCGGCATCGAGGTCACCGACGTCTGGCACCTCCACGAAGGCCTCAGCGCCGCGGTTGCCGCCGCCGTTCCCCGCCTCGCCGCTCTCCTTGCTGACCGCCTCGCCCAACTCTGAACCCCCACCCCACACGGCCCCTCCCCGCCGGCACCCGGCCCCAAGGTCCTTCCCTGCCGAAGGCGAATACTCGCCTCAGCCCCTTATCGGTGCAACACACATCAAATGCCTGCAACCCACACTCAGCCACTGCCCGAGCTGCGCCCCCTGAACCTGGGCGACGTCTTGGACGGTTCAGTCAAGCTTTACCGCCACAATCTGGGCACGTTCCTGGGCATCAGCGCCGTCATTCACGTGCCCGTCACACTGCTCGGCGGCGCCAGTTCCTGGCTGGTCAGCTTGGCCAGTAAGCCCTCCGCCGGCGCCCAGTCCGAGGCCCTGTTCGGGGCGCTGACGGTGCATTTCCTGGTAATCGCCATTATGTTGGTGCTGCTCCCGATATGCCAGGCGGCGCTGTCGCTGGCAGTCTCCGAGGTCTATCTGGGACGGCCCATCAGCGTGGTCGGAGCCTACGAAAGAACCTTGCGGCATCTCTGGCCCCTGCTCGGCTCCATCTTCCTGGCGGGACTGATCGAATCTCTGCCTCTGCTCGGGTTCGGTGTGGTTGCGGGTGTGTCGGTGGCCCTGGTGATGGCAGTGCGCCACACGGCGGCGATGGTCGTGGCCGCGTTGGTTGTTATCGTCGTAGGCCTGGGCGCTCTCGCCGCCTTCCTCCTCTTCTACGTCTGGTTCATGTTCGCCCCCGTGGCAGTGGTCGTGGAAGGCCGTGGCGCGGTGGAATCGCTCCGCCGCAGCCGCGAGCTGGTACGCGGTCGCGGGTGGCCGATCTTCGGCGCCTGGTTCATTCTCTTGCTGCTCGCCTACGCCATCAACGGCGCCATCAGCTTCGTCCTGGCCGCTCCAGGAGCCGTCATCTTCTGGCAAGAGCTGAGCAACTTCCCGCGTGGCGGCTCGCCGGACCATTTCATGCTCTGGTTCCAGACCGCCGGCAATCTTTCCTGGGTCCTGGTCATGCCCCTTTTGTACACCGGCGTCGTGCTGCTCTACTATGATCAGCGCGTGCGCAAAGAGGGCTTCGACCTGGAAATGATGGCCCAGGCGCTGGGCATACCTCCGGCCGCGCCGCCGGCAGAGCCGCCCCGGCAGACCGCCGGCGGGCCCACGCCTCCTGCCCCCTGGTCGGCTCCCGTCACACCGCCTCAGGGGACTGATCCGTCGCCGTGGTCCCCGCCGAAAGTCCTCGGCCAGCCGCCTTCTCCGCAGCCGGCAGCCTGCCCGCACTGCGGCCGCCAGGTGGCCGCCGGGCTTGCCGTGTGTCCCCATTGCCTGCAGGTACTCCGACCGCCCCGGGAGGAGCACTAGGCGATGCCCTGGCGCCTGATCTACACCGCCATTATCGCTCTCCTGCCCCTGTGCCCGGCCTACGCGCAGCCCCCCGCTTCCCCTCCCCGCGCGCGACCCGCGCCCTCGGAGATCAGAGCCGCGCTTCAGCAAGTGTACGCGACGGGCAACTTCGACCTCACCGAAGAGACGTCGGAGAACAAGATCCGTGCTTTCCTGCGCAACATCTGGCGACGCCTGCGCGACGCCTGGAGAGCCCTGTTCGGTCATCGTTTCTCGCAGCGCCTGTGGGAGACGAGCCCGACCCTTTGGTTCGCTACGGTCATCGGCCTGTTGCTTGTCCTGGCCTTGCTGATCTATCACATCGTCTGGACCCTCAAGCGAGTCCTGCGCCGCCGTCCGCCCGAGGGCCCTCCGCAGCCCTCAGCCGCTGAGCCGGTCGAGCCGGCGCGACTGCGCCGCGAGGCCGTCCATCTGGCTGCTCGCGGCGAGTATCGCTCGGCCATTCGCCATCTCTTCTTATCCGCGCTGCAGTCTCTCCACCGCGAGGGAGTTCTGCGTCTCCGTCCCGGCCAAACCAACTGGGAGTACGCCCACGAGCTGGAGCAAACGCCGGCGCTGCTCGAAGGCTTTGCCGCCTTGGCCGCGACCGTGGACCGCACCTGGTACGGACGCCAGCCCGCCACCATGCAAGACTACACTCGCTGTGAGCTGCTGCTCGACCGCACACTCGCCGCGGCGCAGCAACCATGAAGATCAAGACCGACTACGTGATCCTGGCGGTTCTTCTGCTGCTCCTGGTCGGCGCCACGCTCCTCTGGCGGCGCCCGCTCCACGGGCAACCGCGCGATCATTCCGTCTGGCGCACCAACCGCGAGGGGTACCGCGCCCTATACGCTCTCGCCGAGCGCCTCCGGCTGCCCGTCAGCGACCTGCGGCGGCCCTGGACCGACCTGCCCCGGGATGCCGGGATGCTCTGCCTCATTGACCCCACACACCTGCCTCTGCGCGACGAGGTCAATGCCCTCCTGGAGTGGGTCCGCGCCGGTCACATTCTCGTCTTGACTCCGCAGATCGTGTCCCCCGATGAGCCGCTCTGGGGGCCCCTGGGCGAAGATTACGCGGTGGACCTATTCGAGAAGCTCGACCTCTCGCTCACGCATGTGGGGCCCAAGGTCTCCAAAACCCGGATGCGCCCGAGCAGCGAGCTGGCCGCCGGCGTGCGCCAGATTCGTCTCCTACACAACACTCGCCTCGAGCGCCACGGCGCCGCCTTTGAGGTCCTGGCCCGGGACGAGAGCGGGCCGGCGATCGTGGCGCTCCAAAAGGGCCGCGGACTGATCTACGTCCTCACCGATCCGGACCTACTGTCTAACGTGGGACTGCGCTACGACGACAACGCCATCCTGGGCGTGAACCTGCTCTGGCAGGGCGCGCAGCATGGGCGCGTCTATTTCGACGAGTACCACCACGGCTTTCGCGAAGCTCACTCCCGGTGGGCCGCACTAGGCGCAACGCC